>NZ_JABEVC010000045.1 GCF_013044125.1 Acidocella sp.
GATCTGCCCGGTATAGTCCACCGTGGCGCGGCCCGCGCGCACATCGGGCAGAGTCGCGGCTATGCGCATCAGCGCCGCCGTGGCCACCCCGCCGGGCTGGAGCGTGCCCTGGTTGAGCACCGGATGCGCCAGCACGAATTCGCCACCCCCGCCGCCGATATTGCCGCCGATGAGCGACTGCCACGAGAGCGGCACCGGCCTTCCCGCTGCCGCCGCCTGCAAATTGCTCTGCACGCTCTTGAGCGCACCATCATAGGGGGTCAGATCCGCCCCGGCCTGCACCCCCTGGGCGATCAGCGCCAGCCCGTTCAGCAACCCGCGCGCCGAGGGGTCGGCCGCCAGCTGGCCAAGGAAGGGCTGCGCCGCGACAATGCTGGTGAGCAGCTTCGCCAGTTGGTCCGGCGGCAGCAGCAGCAGCCCCTCGCGGCTGTAGAACTCATCCCCCGCCGGATAACTGGAGTCGATGAAATCCTTCTTGTCAGCGGCCAGCGCGGCATTCAGCGCGGCGGCGGTTTCCTGCGCCTCCTCGGGCGTGGCCGCGCGCACCACGGCGACGATCAGCCTGTCAAACTGCGGGAAATTCCGGCTCTCGCGGATCGCCGCCTGCCGCCAGGGCAGCGAACGGGCGAACAGGTTGTCGGTGTCGGTATCAATGCGCAGATGCTGCGCGGCATAGGCCAGGCCAGCCACGGCCAGCAGCACGCAAGCCATGATGGTAAACCAGGCCCGCCGCCGCGCGGCGCTTACAATCACGACAATCGGGCGCACTGCCTGCTCCTTTCGAATCGGCCGCCGTCTAGAACCCCAGCCCGGCCATGACCAGGCGGCCATAGATGTCCGACAGCACGAATTGCAGCGCCTGCAGCAGCAAAATGGCGATCAGCGGCGAAATATCGACATTGCCGAAAGCAGGCACATAGCGGCGGATGGGGTTGAGCACCGGCGTGGTCACGCGGTCGAGGAAATCCGCCACGGTGTTCACGAACTGGCTGCGGTGATTCACCACGCCAAAAGACAGCAGCATGCTCATGACCGCCGCCGCGATGACGGCCAAAATCATCAGATGGATCAGCTCGCCAGCCAGCCAGAAGATCGCGAACAACATTTTTAGTCCCCAATGTTTATATGCGCTCATGAGTAACGGCGCGCGGCAGTGCTGGCAATGATGATAGGCAGTTGACTTGCGCGCCCGAATGCGCGATGCCGCCCCCGGATGGACCCGGTTCACATTTATGGTCACGGGGCTGTAGCTCAGTTGGTAGAGCGCGTCGTTCGCAATGACGAGGTCAGGGGTTCGATTCCCCTCAGCTCCACCATGAACCCTATCCTCGCCACCCGATTCAGACTACGCGCCGCCGCGCTCCATCATCGGGAGGCAAAAGTTTCCCTCGCCACCCGATTCAGACTACGCGCCGCCGCGCTCCATCATCGGGAGGCACGAGCTTAATGAGCGATCCCACCAGAGACTCCGCCTTCACCCTGTTGCAGGCGGTGCTGACCAAAAACACCTCGCTGGACGCGGCGCTGGACGCGCTGCCTCCGCTGGACTCGCGCGACCGCGCCGCCGCCCACCGCTTGGCCGCCTGCGTGCTGCGCCATTCCGGCACGCTGGACGCGGTGCTGGAGCCCTTCCTGCTCCGCCAGCCGCCGGTTCCTGTGCGCCATATCCTGCTGCTCGGCGCCGCCGCTTTCCTGCTGCTCGGCGCCCCGGCGCACGCGGCGGTCGGCACGGCGGTTGACCTGGCGCGGACCAAAAAACTGGTGCCCTTCGCCGGGCTGGTGAACGCGGTGCTGCGCAAGGTGGTGGCCGCCGGACCAGCGGCCCTGGAAGGGCTGGACATGCCCCGCCTGGACACACCCGCCTGGGCCTGGGCCAGCTGGGGCAAAAACGCGCGGGCCATCGCCACCGCGCACGCGGCCGAGGCGCCGCTGGATATTTCCACCAAACCGGGCTTCACGCTGGCAGGCGGCACGCCGCTGCCCACCGGCTCGGTGCGCTTCCCCGCCGGCACCAGCGTGGTGGAGCTGCCCGGCTTTTCCACCGGCGACATCTGGGTGCAGGACGCCGCCGCCACCCTGCCCGCCAAACTGCTCGCCCCCCGGCCGGGCGAGCGCGTGCTCGACCTCTGCGCCGCCCCCGGCGGCAAAACCGCGCAACTGGCCGCTGCCGGCGCGCTGGTCACCGCCGTGGAGCGCGACCCTGCCCGCATGGGCACGCTCAAAGGCAACCTCGCCCGCCTCGGCCTTGATGTTGAATGCATACTGGCCGACGCCGCCACCTGGCGCCCGGCGCAAAAATTCAGCGCCATCCTGCTCGACGCCCCATGCAGCGCCACCGGCACCATCCGCCGCCACCCGGACCTGTTGCACCTGCGCAAGCCGCGCGACATCCAATCCCTCACCCAGGCGCAGGACACATTGCTGGACGCGGCAGCCCAAATGCTCGCCCCCGGCGGGCGGCTCATCTATGCCGTATGCTCACTGCAACCCGAGGAGGGCGAAGCGCGAATCGACGCCGCCTGCGCCCGCCTCGGCCTGCGCCGCGCCCCCTTAAGCCTGCCCGAACTGCCCGAGGCCCTCACACCGCGGGGCGATGTGCGCACGCATCCGGGCATGTGGCCGCAATACGGCGGGCTGGACGGGTTTTTCATCGCCCGGCTGGTCCATGCCACCAGCAGCGGCCCGCAGGACGATGACATCGTGGAATGCAGCTCCCCGCCCTGCATGCTGGGAGAGCTGGGGCCGGAGTTCTCAGGCGGGGGCGGATAAAACCCCACATGAAAGACGCCGCGCCCGCGAAAGCATCCATCCCCTCCAGCATTTGGGCGCTCGGCTTTGTCTCCCTGCTCATGGACATCTCCTCGGAAATGATCCACGCGCTGCTGCCCGTGTACCTCGTCACCGTCATGGGCGCCTCGATGGAGATGCTCGGCACCATCGAGGGCATCGCCGAGGCCACCGCCTCCATCGTCAAAATATTCTCCGGCGCGCTCTCGGACTGGCTGGGCAAGCGCAAGCTGATCGTGGCAACCGGCTATGGCCTCGCGGCCCTGACCAAGCCGTTATTTCCCCTTGCCTCCTCGTTAGGCTGGGTGGTGGCCGCCCGCTTCATAGACCGCATCGGCAAGGGCATTCGCGGCGCCCCGCGTGATGCGCTCCTGGCCGATCTGGCGCCCGCGCATATCCGCGGCGCGGCGTTCGGGCTGCGCAAGTCGCTTGACCTGACAGGCTCCTTCGCCGGGCCGTTGCTGGCAATCCTCTTCATGTGGCTGATGTCCAACCATTTCAGGGCGGTTTTCTGGGTGGCGGTGATCCCGGCGTTTCTCTCCTTCGGCCTCATCATGTTCGTGGTGCGCGAGCCGCCGCGCACGGCCCCATTGCGCAAACCCAGATTCCCCCTCAACCGCTCCGAGCTTGCCCGCCTCCAGCAAAACTACTGGCTGGTGGTCAGCGCCGCCACGGTGTTCACCCTGGCGCAGTTCAGCACCGCGTTTCTCATCCTGCGCGCGAAGGCCGAGGGCCTGCCCCTGGTGCTGATCCCCCTGGTGCTGTTTGTGATGAACATCGTCTCCGCGCTGGCGGCGCTGCCGGTGGGTATTCTCTCCGACCGCGTCAATCGCATCTCCGTGCTGATCTTCGGCTTTGCCATGCTCATCGCGGCGGATCTTGTCCTGGCGTTCTCCAGCGGTCTCGGCGGCGTGGGACTCGGCATCGTTTTATGGGGGTTGCACCTGGGTTTCACCGAGGGCCTGCTTGATACGCTGGTCGCCGACACCGCGGCGCCGGAGCTGCGCGGCACGGCCTACGGCGTGTTCAACCTTGCCTCCGGGCTGGCCCTGCTGGCCGCGAGCGTAATGGCCGGCGCGCTCTGGCAGTGGCTCGGCCCGCAGGCGACCTTTCTTGCCGGCGCGCTCTTCACGCTCCTGGCGCTGCTGGGGTTAATCGGGATACGCCTGCGGATACCCAGCCTCGGCATGTTGCGTTAGACCAAAACCCGGCCCTGACGCCCCGCTGGCGCGCGCTGTGGGCCGGCGCCGCCGCGCGGCTCGGGGGGTGATCGGCGGCGGCGCCAGATCAGAAAAAAAATTCCAAAACCTGACCTGATTTGCTATTTATCAGTCCAAGAGGCTGAATGAGAGCCTTCCGCGGGGTGTGCCAATTATCATTGGTTCAGGAGCTACACCGCAATGTGGAAAAAAATTGGTCTCGGCTTGGCCGTGCTGCTCGCCATTGCGGCTGGCGCGCTCTGGTATCTGGTCTCCAATCTGGATTCGCTCGTCAAAGCCGCGATTGAAAAATACGGCTCCGCCGCGACCCAGACCGCCGTGACCGCCGATAGCGTCAAACTCTCGCTCACATCAGGGTCGGGCACCATCTCCGGCCTCAGCATCGGCAACCCTTCCGGGTTTGCCTCGCCCCGGGCCCTAGGCGTGGGCGCCATCTCGGTTCAGCTGGACACCGGCTCCCTGCCCGGCAACGGGCCGATCGTGCTCAAAACCATCAACATCGCCCAGCCGCAGATAAATTACGAGGTCACCGGGGGCGTCAGCCTCACCGGGGTCAGCACCGCCAGCAATCTGCTGATCATCCAGAACAACGTGAAAAACTACGCCGGGCGGGCGGCCGCCGCGCCACCGCAGGGCGGTGCGCCCGCGCGCAAGGAAATCATCAACGATCTGTATGTGACCGGGGGGAAGATCAACCTCATCGCCACCACGGTATTGCACGGCAAAAAGATCACCGTGCCGCTGCCCCCGATTCATCTCACCAACATCGGCCGGGCCGGCGGCGGCGCCACCCCGGCGCAGATCGCCAGCCAGATCATCAGCGCCATCACCAGCCAGGCGGCAAGAACAGGCGCCGCGGCGCTGACCCAGCAGGCAAAGGCGGCGGCCAGCGGCACGCTGCCCGGCAATATGGGGGGAACGCTGAAAGGGCTTCTCGGCCCCTGAGACGATGGCCCCTGAGACGATGGCCCCGCGCCGATCCCCCGCACACGGCGCGTCAGGCGCTTGTTAAGCATGCCCAGGCTTGGGTACAAGCCTAAGCCATGAACACCACCCCGACTCGACTCCTCATCGCCCCCAGCCTGCTCGCCGCCGATTTCGCCCGTCTGGGCGAGGAAACCAGGGCCGTTGAAGCCGCCGGTGCGGACTGGCTGCACCTGGACATCATGGACGGTCATTTCGTGCCCAACATCACCTTTGGCCCGCTGGTGGTAAAAGCCCTGCGCAAGCACACCGCCATGCCGCTGGACGTGCATCTGATGATCGCCCCCGCCGATCCCTATATCGCCGCCTTCGCCGAGGCGGGCGCGGACATCATCAGCGTCCACCCGGAATCCGGCCCGCATCTGCACCGCACGCTCCAACTCATCCGCTCCCTGGGCAAAAAAGTCGGCGTGGTGCTCAACCCGGCCACCCCGGTCAGCGCTGTGGCCCATGTCATGGACCTGCTGGATGTCATCATGGTGATGACCGTGAACCCCGGCTTCGGCGGCCAGGCGTTCATCGCCTCGCAGTTGAGCAAAATCGCCACCTTGCGCGCGATGATCGGCGAGACCGGCCGCGACATTATCCTGCAGATCGACGGCGGCATCACCCCCGCCACCGCGCCCAAGGTGCTGCAAGCGGGCGCCGATTGCCTGATCGCCGGAACCGCGGTGTTCGGCGCGCCCGATTATGCCCAGGCGATCAGCGCCCTGCGCGCCGCGCGGCCCCGCCCGCAGGCGGAACTCGCGGCCAGCGGCGGATGAATCAGCCCGGTCAATTCAGCCGCAACGCGCGCGCGCTCCTGGCGCGGCTGCAAAACCTGCGCAGCCATAACGCACCCGACGCCCCCGCCCTGAGCCTGCGCGACCCCTGGCCGGGCGACCCCGGGCGCGGCGCCCGGCTGGTCAAGGCGGAGCTGGAGTTTGCCGGCGCGGTACTGCCCATGCCGGCGGGCGTGTTCCAGCCCATCAGCGCCACGGCGGTTCTGCGCGCGCATCTGCACGGCTTCACCTGGCTGCGCGACCTGCGCGCCCTTGGCACCGACGCCGCGCGCACCCGTGCACGCACCCTTGTCTCGGCGTTCATGGATACCGAGACGCTGGACCCCCTCGGGCTGACCCCCGATGTCACCGGCGCGCGCCTCGCCGCCTGGCTTGGCCATTACGATTTTTTCGCGGCCTCCGCCGATGACGACTTCCGCCAGCGCCTGATGAGCCGGCTGGTGATGGACGCACGCAGCCTCTCCGCCATTCTGCCTGTCGAAGTCCGCGACGGCCGCGCCCTCACCGCGCTCAAAGGTCTCGCCGCCGCCTCCGTCGCCATGCCCGAACATGTCGGCAACCTGCCGCGCGTGCTCAGATTCCTCCCGCCTGAGCTTGAACGCCAGTTTTTCCCCGACGGTTGCCATATTGAGCGCAGCCCGGCGGCGCATCTGGCCGCGGTGCAGGACCTTACCGAAATCCGCGCGCTGCTGCAGGCCCACGGCGCCGAGCCGCCGGTCGAACTGCTGAGCGCGATCGAGAAAGCCGCCGCCGCCCTGCGCGCCCTGCGCCATGGCGATGGCGGGCTGACGCTGTTCAACGGCGGCAAGGAAGAACTGCCCAGCCTGATAGACCTGGTGCTGGCCCAGGCCGGGCGGGCGCGCGGCCTCGTCTCGCCGCTCAAATCCAGCGGGCTGTACCGCATGAGCGCCGCCAAAACCCTGCTCCTGATGGACGCCGGCTTGCCCGCTCCCGCCGGGTTGGACCGTTTCGCCCATGCCGGCACGCTGGGGTTTGAATTCTCCTGGGGCAAGGAACGGCTGATCACCAATTGCGGCGCGGCCCCGGCCAACGCCGGCGGCTGGGGCACGGCCCTGCGCAGCACGGCGGCGCATTCCACCCTGACCATCGCCGATGTGTCCTCGGCGGAAGTGCTTGAGCAGGGCCTCGGCCGCAAACCCGCCGAGGTGCATGCCGAACGCCAGGACATCGCCGGCGGGCAATGGATCGAGGCCAGCCATAACGGCTGGGCCAAGCTTTTCGGCGCCATCCACCACCGCCGCATCGGCCTGGCCGACAATGGCGAGGAACTGCTGGGCGAAGACCTGATCGAGGCCGAACAGCCGCAGCCCTTCACCATCCGCTTCCACCTGCACCCCAATGTCACCGCGATGGTCCAGCAGGATAACGAGGCCGTGCTGCTGCGCACGCCGGGCGGGCTTGGCTTCCGGCTGCGGGCGGAGGGCGCGCCGATCAGCGTCGAGGAAAGCGTCTATTTCGGCCAGGCCGAGCCCCGGCGCGCCGAACAGGTGGTGCTTACCGGGCATCAGGACGGGCCGCAGCACGTCAAATGGTCCATTACGAAAGTTTAAGCCGATGACCCGCGTACTCCTGACCGGCGGCGCCGGATACATCGGCTCGCACACCGTCGTGGCGCTCATCGAGCGCGGGCACGAGGTCGTCATCCTCGATAATTTCGCCAATGCGCAGCGCGATGTCCCCGCGCGGCTGGAACGCCTGACCGGATGTGCGAACATCCCCGTCATCGAGGCTGACATCCGCGACACCGGGGCGGTGCGCGCGGCCCTGGCGGCGCATCCGGTGGAGGCGGTCATTCATTTCGCGGCGCTGAAGGCGGTGGGTGAATCCGAGGCCGACCCGCTGCTGTATTACGATATGAACATCATCGGCACGATCCGGCTTTTGCAGGCGATGCAGGCGCAGAACGTGCGCCGGATCGTGTTCTCATCCTCCGCCACGGTCTACGGCCAGTCGGACTCCTCGCCCATACCGGAGGACGCACCCACCCGCGTGCAAAACATCTACGGCCGCACGAAACTTGTCATGGAAGATCTCATCAGCGACCTCGCCCGCACCGGCAAGCTCCAGGCCGCCGCCAATCTGCGCTATTTCAACCCCGTCGGCGCGCACCCCTCGGCGATGATCGGCGAAACCCCGCGCGGCGTGCCCAACAACCTGATGCCTTATGTGACCCAGGTGGCCACCGGCGAGCGCCCGCATCTCAACGTCTTCGGCAATGATTATGACACGCCCGACGGCACCGGCGTGCGCGACTACATCCACGTGGTTGACCTCGCCCGCGCCCACGCCCTGGCGCTGGAGCATATCTGCGCGCACGATGTCGCGCTCACCGTCAACCTCGGCACCGGCACCGGCATTTCGGTGCTCGAGCTCGTGCGTGCCTTCGAGCGCGCCACGGGCCGCGAAATCCCCCTCAACATCGCACCGCGCCGCCCCGGCGATGTCGCGAGCTACTACGCCAACCCGGAGATGGCTGCGCGCGTGTTCGGCTGGCAGGCGGCGCTGGACGTGAACGACATGTGCCGCGATTCCTGGGCGTGGCAGGCCAGGCGCGCCGGGATCAACGATATTTGAGCAACCCCGCGCCAGCGCGCAAAACACTGGTCTTCCTGCTCACGGAAGACTGGTTCTTCGCCTCGCATTTTTTGGCCCGCGGGCTGGCCGCGCAGGCCATGGGCTGGCGCGTCATCCTCATCGCGGGCGAAAGCGAGGCCACCGCGCGCATCCGCGCCGCCGGCATCGAGGTCATCCCGGTTGATTTCTCCCGCCGCCGGTTGAACCCCTTGGCCGAACTCCGCCTCGCCCTGCAGCTCGCCCGGCTCTACCGCCAGTTAAAGCCCGATGTGGCGCATCACATCGCGCTGAAACCCATCGTCATCGGCGGGCTGGCGGCCAGGCTCGCCGGGGTGCGCGCCATCGTCAACGCCCCCACGGGGCTGGGCTTTGTCTTCTCCTCCCCCAAACCCCTGGCGCAAATCCTCCGCCCCTTCGTCACCCTCGCCCTGCGCCTCACCCTCTCGCCCAAGGGCGCGACAGTCATCTTCGAGAACCCGGACGACCTCCAGGCGCTCACCGCCGCGCGCATGCTCCGCCCCGGCGCCGCCGTGCTCATCCCCGGCGCCGGGGTGAACCTGGATGAATTCGCCCCCGCCCCAGAGCCGCCCGGGGCCATCCGCGTCATCCTCATCGCCCGCATGATCCACGCCAAGGGCATCGCCACATTCTGCGAGGCCGCCCGCCTCTTGCGCGGCCAGGCCGAATTCATCCTGGTTGGCGCACCGGACCCCGGCAACCCGGACTCTCTCACCGCCCCCCAGCTCCAGGCCTGGGCGAACGAGGGCATCCTCACCTGGCTCGGCCCGCGATCTGACATCGCGGCCCTGCTGGGCGGCGCGCACATCGCCTGCCAGCCCTCCACCTACCGCGAGGGCCTGCCCAAATCCGCGCTGGAAGCCATGGCGGCGGGCAGGCCTTTGGTCGCCAGCGGCATCCCCGGCCTGCGCGAAGCGGTGGTGGATGGGCAAACCGGCATTCTCGTCCCCCCCGGCGACGCCCCGGCCCTGGCCGCCGCGCTGGCAAAACTCATCGCCTCGCCCGCCTTGCGCGCCAGCATGGGCGCCGCCGCGCGCTCACGGGCGGCGGCGAAATTTTCCGAGCCGCGCATCTGTACGCAAACGCTTTTGGTGTATGAGGCGCTCATATCAGGAGCTCCGCCATGAAACGCCTTTTCGCCGCCCTGCTGCTGTGCCTCGCCGGCACCGCTGCGCATGCCGAGCAGACCATCGGCAGCGTGAGCACCAATTTCCGCCTGCTCGGCCCCAACGACAAAGTGGTGGTGGAGCGCTTTGACGACCCGAAGGTTGCCAATGTCTCCTGCTATGCCTCCTTCGCCCAGACCGGCGGCGTGGCCGGGGGGTTCGGCGTCGCCACCGACCCCAGCGAATTCGCCCTCAGCTGCGTCGCGCACGGCCCCGTGCACATCCCCGCCGATCTGCCGCAAAAAGAGGAAATGGGCGCCATCTCCGCCTCCTTCCTGTTCAAGCATTTCATCATCACCCGCATGGTGGACACCCAGGACAACACCCTGGTCTACGTCCTCATCAGCACCAAAATCATCCACGGCTCCCCGGCCAACGCGCTCTCCGCCGTTCCCGCCTCCAACTAAGGAAGTTAAATGTCTGACATCGTCCGTATCCGCCGCGCCCTCATCTCCGTTTCCGACAAAACCGGGCTGGTGGAATTCGCCCGCGCGCTGGAAGCCCACGGCGTGGAAATTCTCTCCACCGGCGGCTCGGCCAAGGCCCTGCGCGATGCCGGCGTGCCGGTGCGCGAGGTCTCAGACCATACCGGCTTCCCCGAAATCCTCGATGGCCGGGTGAAAACCCTGGTCCCCCAGGTCCACGGCGGCATCCTCGGCCGGCGCGACCTGCCGGAGCATCTGGCCCAGATGGAATCACACAACATCGCCCCCATCGACCTCGTGGCCGTCAATCTCTACCCCTTCGAAGCCACAGTGGCGCGCGGCGCGGCGTTTGAGGATTGCATCGAGAACATTGACATCGGCGGCCCGGCAATGATCCGCTCGGCAGCCAAAAACCACACCTCGGTCGCCGTACTCACCGCACCTGAGCATTTTGCCACAATCATCGCCGAGCTGAACGAACACGGCGGCACCCGGCTGGCCACCCGCCGCGCCCTGGCCGCCGCTGCCTATGGCCGCACCGCTGCTTATGACGCCGCGATCTCCACCTGGTTCGCGGCCCAGAACGGGGTGGAATACCCCGCCACCTTCACCATCGCCGGGCAGCTCAAGCAAACCCTGCGTTATGGCGAGAACCCGCACCAGTCCGCCGCCTTCTATACCGCCGCCCCGGCCCGCTTCGGCGTCGCCACCGCTACCCAGGTGCAGGGCAAGGAACTCTCCTACAATAATTTCAACGATACCGACGCCGCCTATGAATGCGTCGCCGAATTCGCCGAACCAACGGTGGTGATCGTCAAACACGCCAACCCCTGCGGCATCGCCACCGCCGCCTGCGTCGCCGATGCCTGGGATGCGGCGCTCGCCTGCGACCCGGTCTCCGCCTTCGGCGGCATCGTCGCCCTCAACCGCCCGCTGGACGAAGCCACCGCCACCAAAATCTCCAGCATTTTCACCGAGGTCATCATCGCCCCCGAAGCCACCCAGGGCGCCATCGACATTCTGGCCGCGAAGAAAAACCTGCGCCTGCTGCTCACCGGCGGCCTGCCGGACCCGGCCGAAGCCGGCACCACCTTCAAATCTCTGGCTGGCGGCTTCCTGCTGCAAAGCCGCGATGCCGGGCGCATCACGCCGCATGAGCTCAAAATCGTCACCAAGCGCGCGCCCACCCCGGCCGAGATCGAGGATCTGATCTTCGCCTTCCGCGTCTGCAAGCATGTCAAATCCAACGCCATCGTCTACGCCAAGAACCGGGCCACGCTGGGCGTCGGCGCCGGGCAGATGAACCGCGTGGACTCCGCGCGCATCGCCGCCTGGCGCGGCGCGGCGGCGGGGCTGGATTTCACCGGCTGCGTGGTCGCCTCCGATGCCTTCTTCCCCTTCGCTGACGGGCTGGAAGCCGCGATCTCCGCGGGCGCCAAGGCGGTCATCCAGCCCGGCGGCTCCATCCGCGACGCTGAGGTGATCGCAGCCGCCGATGCCGCCGGCATCGCCATGGTGTTCACAAATATGCGGCATTTCCGGCATTAACGGGGTATAATCACACCATGCTGCTCAACCTTCCCTTCACCCTGCCGGGCTGGATGCCGGCTTGGCTCTTTTTGCTGCTGGCTCTGCCCGCGCTGCTCTGGGCTCTGGCCTTCCTGCTCATGCCCTTCAGCGTGTTCGGCCTGAAGGCGCGGCTGGAAGCGCTGGAGGAGCAGATCGACTCGCTGCACGAGGATATGCGCACAATGAACCTGCGCGCCGCGGGCGGGCTACCGCCGGCGCCGCCAGACTTCTCCCCCTATGACGAAATGCCAGCCTTCAGCCGTATCAAAAAGGCGCCGGTGGTTCATGAGGAGCCCATCCTGCCGCCGCCGCGCCCGGTGCAGCCCGCCCCGCGCCCGGTTCAACC
>NZ_JABEVC010000046.1 GCF_013044125.1 Acidocella sp.
GGCGGCGGCGGCGGCGATGGAGGCTTCATCCTCAAGGTTCAGCGCCGGGGTGCTGGTGCGCGAAAAACCGGTGGCAGAAGGGCCTAGCGCCTGGAGGAACGCCGCGCCGAGACCGCCGGTGGCGCCGATGACGATCTGGCTCATGCAGTCGCGGGTTTGGACGGCGGATGGGGCATATGGATCCTCGGCCTGGGGGGTGGAGCCCATGCTATTTCATTTCCGGGGTGGCGCAAGGCCGCTGAATTGATTTGACAGGTCACACGCCGCGGGGGGCAGATTGAGGCATGCGGTTTTTGCTCCTGCTCGCGGTTTTTTGTGGCCTCGCCGGGCCGGGGCGCGCGCGGGATTATTATTTCAACGCGTCGGACGGCACGCGGCTGCATTATAGCGAGGTGGGGCCGAAGGGGGCGCCGGTGATCGTGTTCGTGCCCGGATGGACCATGCCGGGCTGGATTTTCGCGCCGCAGGCCAGGTATTTCAGCAAAAAATATCAGGTGGTGGAGTTTGACCCGCGCGGGCAGGGGCGCTCGCAGGTGAGCGATGGCGGGTATGATCCGGTGCGGCGCGGGGAGGATATCGGCGAGTTGCTGGACCGGCTGCCGGGGCGGGTGGTGGTGGCTGGCTGGTCGCTCGGCGTGCTGGATACGCTGGCCTATATCCACCAGGACGGCGATGCGAAGCTGGCCGGGCTGGTGCTGATCGATAATTCAGTGGGCGAAAACCCGCCGCCGGTATGGGGGCCGTATCATCCGGGGCCGGTGCTGAGCCGTGATGCGAAGATGTATCAGTTTGTGTGCGGTATGTTCGAGACCCGGCAGTCCCCCGCGTATCTGGACCGGCTGACGCAGACCTGTCTGCGGCTGCCCGAGGCCGATGCGCAGGCGCTGCTGCGCTATCCGGTGCCGCGCGAGCAGTGGAAGGCGGATTTGCTCTCAACGCGCGTGCCGGTGCTGTATGTGGTGCGCCCGCACCTGGCGGCGCAGGCGGAGAATTTGCAGCGCGACCGGCCGCACACGCATATTGCGGTGTTTCACAAAGCAGGCCATGCGCTGTTCGTGGATGAGGCGCCCCGCTTCAACGCGTTGATGGGTCATTTTTTGAAAAATTCTGTCTGGTGATATTGGCGGAACGAAATTTTGACGAAGTCAAACTGAGAGCCGGCGATATCGCGCGTGGGGCTGGTGGGGCGGCCACGCGCCAAATAAAGACTCATACGGGCGATCCTGATACAGGCTCGTCCGTATGATAAAATATCTGCCGCTGTTCCTCGTCTCCGCCGCCGCGGTGGGGGTGGAGACCGCGCTGACGCGCTATTTTGCCGTCGCGAGCTGGTCTGATTACGGGTATTGGGTGATTTCCATCGTGATGGTGGGGTTCGCGTTCTCCGGCGTGTTTCTGGCGCTGGCGCGTGAGTTTTTGGTGAAGCGCGCGGCGGGGCTGTTCGCGATGCTGCCATCGGTTCTGGTGGGCGGCGCGGCGCTGGGGTATTTCGCGGCCATCATCAACCCGTTCAACCCGTTGCAGTTGCAGAACCCGGCGACCTATTTGCCGCAGCTTGCGAATATCGGGCTGTATTATGTGGCGCTGCTGCCGTTTTTCTTCGGCGCGGGGCTGTTTATCTCATTGAGCTTCGTCACCAACGCGCAGTCCATCGGCCGGGTGTACGCGGCGGATCTGACCGGGGCAGGGGTGGGCTCGGTGCTCGTGCTGGGGCTGATGTTTCTGGTGCCGCCCTTTGCGCTGGTGCCCGCACTGCTGCCCGCGCTGGCGCTGGCGCCGTGGTTTTTGGAAAAATACCGGGTGCGCGCGGGGGTGGCGGCGCTGGTGGTGCTGGCGGGGGCGGAGCTGTTGCTGGCGCTGGGGCCGCAGGCGGCGGTGAGCCCGTATAAACCGGTGTATCCGCCGCTGCATACGCCGGGCGCGCGGGTGCTGGCGCAAGTGGAGCGGCCGCAGGGGGAGTATCTGCTGCTCGATGATTTCACCGAGCGGGTGAATGACGATATTTCCAACGATGCGGCGATGCTGGGCTATGCCGACCCGCCGCGCAGCTATGGGCTGTACCGCGATGGCATTCGCATCGCCAGCCTGCCCAAGGCGGGGGCGCCGATGGCGAGCGGCTATGCGCCGGGCGCGCTGGATGCGCTGCCCTATGCGCTGGCGGCCCGGCCGGATGTGTTGCTGGTGGGGGCCTCGGGCGGGTTTCGCATCGCGGAGGTGCTGGCGCTGGGGGCGGCGCATGTGACCGCGCTGGAGCCCGAGCCGGTGCTGTACCGGGCGCTGAAGCATGGCCTTGGCGGCTCGCCGGCGTATCCGGCGGATGCGCGGGTGCGCATCGAGGACACGCCGCCGCGCGCGGCGGTGGCGGGCGCGCGGAAATTTGATGTGATCGATATCTCCGCCGATTTCATGGATGCGGCGCCGGCGAATGTGTATGCGTTCTCGGCGCAGGGGTTGGCGGCTGACCTGGGGGCGCTGAAGCCGGGCGGCGTGCTCTCGGTGCCGGTGTCGATCGAGGATTTCCCCGCCTATGCGCTGCGGATGCTGGCGAGCGTGAAGGCGGCGCTGGCGCTGCGCGGAATTGCTGATCCGCGGGCGCATGTGGTGGTGTACCGCTCGGCGTGGAACGCGCGGATATTGGTGAGCGATGCGCCGTTCAGCGCGGCTGAGATCAATACGATCCTGAAGTGGTGTAATGACCGCTCGTTCGATGTCTCATACTACCAGGGCATGGACGTGAAGGCCGCGCGGGACAATTTATATAACGATCTGCCGGCGGTCTCGTTCAATGATGATACGGTGACATCTTCCGGCGCCGATGATTCCCTCGCCGACGAGGCGGGCGGGGTGCTGGCGGGGCGGCGCACCGTATCGGCGCGCGCGTTTGATCTGCGGCCGGTGACCGATGACCGCCCGGCGTTTTACGCGATTTTGCGGCTGGGCAAGCTCTCGCTGCTGCTGGCGCGGTTGCAGATATTGCCGCAGGCGGAGATCGGCGCGCTGGTGAATCTGGCAGTGCTGGCGCAGGCGGGGGTGATCGCGCTGCTGGTGCTGCTGGTGCCGCTGGCGGCGCCGCGCCAGGCGGGCGGGGCGAAGGTGGCGCTGGCGCGGTCTGTTTTTTATTTTCCCGCATTGGCTCTCGGGTTTTTGTTTCTGGAGATTTTCGGCATCGAGCGGGCGAGCGCCTTCCTCGATGACCGGGCGGCCGGGTTCTCGCTAGTGCTGAGCGCGATGCTGATATTCTCCGGGCTGGGGAGTTTTCTCTCCGGCCGGTTCAGCGCGCGGCCAGGGCGCGCGGTGTGGGGCACGGCGGGGGTTGTAGTGGTATGGGCGCTGGGCGCGATGATGCTCAGCCCGGGCGCGCTGGCGGGGAGCGATCTGGCATTCGGGCTGAAGGCGGCGCTGGTGGTGGGGGCGATGGCGCCGGTGAGCCTTGCCATGGGGCTGCCGTTTCCGCTCGGGCTGGAGCAGGAGGAGCAGCGGTTTTACCTGGCCTGGGCCTGGGGGCTGAACGGCGCGTTTTCGGTTGTGGCGACGCCGCTGGCCAACCTGTTGTTGCGCAATATTGGGTTACATGCGGTTTTAGGCGGCGCGATTGTGATGTATGGGATCGCCGCGATGAGTTTCCCCGCTTGCGCGCGAGAGAGAGAAAGAGAGAAAACTTGGTTCAGTTTAACGAGAAAATCAGCCGCCGTGGATTGATGGCTGGCGCGGCGTCGCTCGCGGCCATGCCGGCCCTGGCGAGCACGCCAGCGAGCACGCCAGCGAGCACCGCCATCCCCGCCACCACGCTGAGCGTGCCGATGACGCCCAACGGCAAACCCTGGGACCGCGCGGCCTTTGAGGCGGCGATGGCGGCCGGAGGCAGGCCGCTCAGCCTGACCGATGCGCAGTTCGCCGCGATTCAGGCGCGCAAGCCCGCGGCGATGGCCGCGATCGAGGCGTATCTGAAGCTGCGGCTGGGTTCCGCCGACCCGCTGGTGATGGCCGCCTTCCAGGCGCTGCCGCGCGAGTATTATCATTACAACTACGAGGAACACCGCTCCACCTGCGGCGATGCCTATGACATTCCGGCCAAGCCCTGGGCCATCGGGTATGGTTCGGCGCTCTCTGATTATCTGGGGCAGGCGTATATGACGCAGGTGATTGCGCCCAAGCCGGGCGAGGTGTCGCTCGAGATCGGCACCGGCTCGGGCTTCCAGAGCTCGCTGCTCTCGCGGATCGTGGAACAAGCGTATTCCATCGAGATCATCGCGCCGCTCGGCAATGCGGTGAAGCCGATTTTTGGCCCGCTGGGCTATGACAATGTAACCACCCGGGTCGGCGACGGTTATTATGGCTGGCCCGAGCAGAAGGACGGGTTTGATATCATTATCGTGACCTGCGCCGCTCAATATGCGCCGCCGGCGCTGTTCGCGCAGCTGAAGCCGGGCGGGCGGATGATTATCCCCATCGGGCAGCCGTTCAAGCAGGGGCAGGTTTTTTATGTCTACCATAAAGATGCCACGGGGAAGATCCATTCCCGCCGGGATATGGGA
>NZ_JABEVC010000047.1 GCF_013044125.1 Acidocella sp.
GTCTCGTAACCAGCACCCGGCGTCGTTGCCAACTCTTCCATGAAATTCCTCCGTTAACGAATCGGAGGGGTCGTACAGATTCAGACTTTTACAGCTTGTTACGAAGTTCTTCACCCGATTGCCCTGTCACACCCCTGCCAACCGCTTGCTCCAGCACTAAAAAATGGCTTAGACTTGGGCGCGGCAAACGAGCCGATGCGCCCGGTAATTCATGCCCTACGTTGTTTGCAATTGCCTGGCGACGTACGAAACTGAAAATTCATCAGGAGAACGCCGATGCAAATGACCAGAACCGTTCACCGGACTGCGGCTGCCTTTATGTGCGTCACGCTGCTCGCGGGGTGCAGCCAGCAATATGCCCAGAACAATCCCGGCGCCACCAGTGCTGCCACGGGGGCGGGAATTGGCGCCGTCGGCGGTGCGTTGATCGGCGCGCTGGCCAGTGGCGGCCATGCCCGCGGCACGATTATCGGCGCGCTGGGCGGTGCGGCGGCCGGCGGCCTTGGCGGGTATCTCTGGAACCAGCATCTGCAGGCGCAGAAGCAGCAATTGCAGCAATCCGCGCAGGGTACGGGCGTGCAGGTCACCCAGACAGCTGATAACCGCCTCAAGGTCAACATTCCAGCCGACGCCGGTTTCGACACTGGCAGCGCGACGCTTAACCCGCGCATCAATCCAATCCTCGATCAGCTGGCTTCAGGCGTGCAGCAGAACCCCACCGAGACGGTGCAAATTGTCGGATACACGGACAGCACCGGCTCCAGCAACATCAACTATCCACTGTCTGACCACCGGGCGGGAAGCGTCAAGTCTTATCTCGTCTCGCGCGGGGTTAACGGCCAACGGATTACCACCCAGGGCATGGGCCCGCAGAACCCGGTGGCCAGCAATGCAACCGCGGCCGGACGCGCAGCCAACCGCCGCGTGGAAATCTATGTGGCCTTCCCGGCGCAACCGGCAGGCTCGCAGACGCCTGGGTCATAAGCTCGGCGGTTGCCTCGGGCTGGAGAGCGCCGCCCCTCACTGAGAGGGGCGGTGTTCATGCTTTATTGTCAGCGAGGCATTACCTAATGCACCAGGCTTGGCACCATGTCGTTCTGGATGATGGCGGCTGCGGCCAGCGGCGCGTTGGAGGCGATGGCCATTGGCGTGCCGTCGGCGGCGTGGATGGCAAAGGCCGGGCCGTTTTCGGTCATCACCGGTTTCACGAAGGCGATTTCCTCCATTCCCAGCCCGGCCAGCTGGGCCGCCGAGATGTGGTGGATGTCGAGCACGGTCCCGGGCACGAAATTCGCTGTTCCGTCATGTGTCTTGATGTCCATGGAAAAATTCCTTCTCAAATGAGCCAGGTTAATCTTGCGCGAAGCTGTGTCTGGTCAGTCTACTGCCGGGTTGTGTTTTAATTAGGGACGCCTGGAGGCCGTTCAGCCCTGGGAATCCCGTGAGTCTCCGTTCACCACCCGAGTCGGCGCCACATTTGTTTTGCTCTGCCCGCGCGAAATGGGGATGTTTTTCACCACAGGCTGCGGCACCGGGCGCACCAGGTCAACATGCAAAAGCCCATTGTCGAGCCAGGCTCCCTTCACCTCAATTCCCTCCGCGATGACGAACGCCCGTTGGAACTGGCGCGCGGCAATCCCACGGTGGAGGAACACGCGCCCTTGTCCGTCGTCAGTCTGGCGGCCGCGAATTACCAACTGGTTATCCTCCAGGGTGATTTGCAGGTCGTCCATGGTGAAACCGGCCACCGCCAGCGTAATGCGCAGCGATACCGGGCTGAGCTGTTCGATGTTGTACGGCGGGTAGCCGTCGGAGGAGTTTTTCGCGGCGCGTTCGATCATCTGTTCCAGATGGTCGAAGCCCAGAAACAAAGGCGAGGTGAAAACGCGGGTATTCATAAAGGCAGGCCCCCCCAGTTGTGAGCGAAGCAGAATTCAGACCCCGAAGGCGTCCGAGGCTTATGTTGTCATAAATCTGGCCGGATGCAAGTCCCGCATGCGCAAGCGGCGCAAGCCCGGCGTTGCAGCGGGGCAGGCGCGGCATTAAGTGTCTCGGCATGTCAGTCACACAAACCATCTCTGAAACCACCGCCCCCGCCGTTCCGCTGCTGCCCATCCTCGTGGTGCCCGACCCGGTGCTGCGCAAGCACGCTCGCGCGGTAACCCCGGCGGATTACGATGAGGTGCGCGCGCTCATCCCCTCCATGTTCGCCACCATGTATGCGGCTCCGGGCATCGGCCTTGCCGCCCCGCAGGTTGGCCGGCTGCTGCGCGTCATCGTGGTGGATGTGGCGCCTGACAAAGTCCCGGCGCCGCTTGCTCTGGTCAACCCGGAGGTCATCGCCGCCTCGGAGGACAAATGCTCCCGCGAGGAGGGCTGTCTCTCGCTGCCGGACCAGTATGCCGAGGTCGTGCGCCCCTCATGGGTGAAAGTGCGCTACCAGGACGAAAACGGCGCCAAACATGAGATCGAGGCTGACGGCCTGCTCGCCACCTGCCTGCAACACGAGATTGACCATCTCAACGGCGTGCAGTTCGTGGATTATCTCTCCCCGCTCAAGCGCAATATTCTGCTCCGCAAGCTGGCCAAGGAGCTGAAGGACCAAAAGGAGCGGCGGGGGCGCAAGTAATGAAGCTCGCCTTCATGGGCTCGCCCGAATTCTCGGTCCCGGCCCTGCGCGCGCTGGTTGCGGCCGGGCATGAGGTCGCCGTGGTGTATGCCCAGCCGCCCAAACCCGCCGGGCGCGGCCAGCGCGAGACTCCCTGCCCGGTGCATCAGGCGGCGCTGGAACTTGGCCTGCCGGTGCGCACGCCCCGGCGCCTGCGCGGCAACGCCGAGGAAGCCGCGTTTTTCCGTGGCCTTGGCCTCGATGCCGCCATCGTCTCCGCCTACGGGCTCATCCTGCCGCCCGAAATTCTAAGCGCCTCGGTGCGCGGCTGCCTCAACATTCATGCTAGCCTGCTGCCGCGCTGGCGCGGCGCCGCGCCCATCCAGGCCGCTATTTTGGCCGGCGACCCCTTCACCGGCATCACCATCATGCAGATGGACGAAGGGCTGGACACCGGCGCCATGCTGCGCCACCAGGCCACCGCCATCGGCCCGCGCGATACGGCAGGGGATTTGCACGACCGTCTGGCGCAGATCGGCGCGGCGCTGATCGTGGAAGAACTCAGCGATCCCAGCGAGCCGGTGGAGCAGCCGCCTGCCCCGGCCAATGACGAGGACGGCGGCTACGCCCGCAAACGCACCCGCGAGGACGCTCGGCTGGACTTTACCCAACCCGCCGTTGCGCTGGAGCGCCAGATTCGCGCCAACAACCCCTGGCCAGGCTCGCTGGCGCTGTTGGGGGAAATCGTCCTCAAATTCCTCCGCGCCGAGGTTGTCGCGGCCCCGGGCCTCACCGATGACACCCGCCCCGGCGATATTCTGGACGCCGCCATGACCATCGCCTGCGGCGGCGGCACCGCGCTGCGGCCTTTGGAAATCCAGCGTCCCGGCAAGGCCGCCATGCCCATCGCCGCGTTTCTGCGCGGCTTCACCCTGCCGGAAGGTGCCCGCTTCTTTTGATCCCCTGGGCGCTGGAAGTTGAATATGACGGCACCGGCTTCATGGGCTGGCAGCGCCAGAAACACGGGCTGGCGGTGCAGCAGGTGATGGAGGAGGCAGGCGCCAAGCTTTGCGGCGGCAGCATCCCCGCCGCGGTTGCCTCGGGCCGGACCGATGCCGGCGTGCATGCCCTGGGTCAGATCGTGCAGATGGAGCTGCCGGATTTCTCCCCCCACCGCCTGCGCGAGGCGCTGAACTACCACATGAAGCCCCACCCGGTGGTGGTGCTGCGCGCGGCCCCGGCCCCCGCTGGCTGGAGCGCGCGTTTTTCCGCCACCTGGCGCAGTTACCGCTATATCATCTCCAACCGCCCGGCGTTCCCCGCGCTGGAGCTCAACCGCGTGTGGCATGTGCGCCAGCCGCTCGACGAGGCCGCCATGCACCGCGCCGCGCAGCAACTGCTCGGCCATCATGATTTCTCCTCCTTCCGCGCCTCCGCCTGCCAGGCCAAATCGCCACTGCGCACGCTGGACGAGCTGAGTGTGACGCGCGCAGGCGCGCGTCTCATCATTCACGCCAAGGCCCGCAGCTTTCTGCACCACCAGGTCCGCAACATGGTGGGCAGTTTGAAGATGGTGGGGGAGGGGTCCTGGCCGGAATCGCGCGTGGCGGAGGTTTTGGCCGCGCGGAGCCGCGCCGTGGCAGGCCCCACCGCCCCCGCCGAAGGGCTCTACTTCGTCAGCGTGGGGTATGTGTCCGATCTAGGTTTAAGTTGATCGGCCCGCTGTTTTAGCCGAAGCTGACCCGCTTCACCGGAGTCGCCATGCCTTACGAGACTTTCGTCCATCTGCGGGTCCATTCCGCCTTCTCGCTGTCTGAGGGCGCGATCAAACCGGACAAGATCGCCGCGCTGGCGCGTGAGCTCTCCATGCCCGCGGTGGCGATCACCGATAGTTCCAACATGTTCGGCGCGCTGGAATTCTCGCAATACTGCGCCGGCGCCGGGGTGCAGCCCATCATCGGCTGCCAGCTTGGCTTGGCGCGCGGCGGCGTCAACCTGGCGCCGGACCCTGTGGTGCTGCTGGCGCAAACCCCGGCCGGCTTCGCCAATCTGCAAAAACTCTCCTCCGCCAGTTATCTGTTCTCTGATGGCGCGCCAAAACCGCAGATCACCCTGGAGACCTTGCTCGCCCATGCCGAAGGCTTGTTTCTGCTCACCGGCGGCGCGCACGGCCCCATCGGCAGGCTGCTCGCGGAAGGGCAGATGGCCGCGGCCGAGGCATATCTCGCCGCCCTTGCCGAAGCCTTTCCCAACCGCATTGCGGTGGAACTGCAACGCCACGGCGAAAAGCTGGAACAGGCCATCGAACCCGGGCTGATCACCCTGGCCGATGCGCGCGCCCTGCCGCTGGTTGCCACCAATGAGTGCTTTTTCGCCAAATCCTCGATGCACCAGGCGCATGACGCGCTGCTCTGCATTGCCGAGGGCCGGGTGCTGGCCGAGCCGGAGCGCCGGCGCGTCACCCCCGAGCACTGGTTCAAGCCCGCCGCCACCATGCGCGCATTATTCGCGGACCTGCCGGAAGCCTGCGACAACACGCTGGCCATCGCGCGTTCCTGCGCGGTGATGGCGCAATCGCGCAAGCCCTTGCTGCCCACCTGCCCAAAAGTCCGCCCCGGCACCACCGAGGCGCAGACGGTGCGCGCCATGGCTGAGGAAGGGCTGGAAGCCCGGCTGAACGCGCAGGGCCTGCCGGAAGAGGCGCGCGAACCCTATCGCAAGCGGCTGGAATTCGAGCTGGGCACCATCATCCAGATGGGCTTCCCCGGCTACTTCCTCATCGTGGCGGATTTTATCCAATGGGCGAAGGAGCAGAAAATCCCCGTCGGCCCCGGCCGCGGGTCCGGCGCTGGCTCCGTCGTCGCCTGGGCGCTGCTGATCACCGATCTTGATCCCTTGCGCTATGGCCTCCTCTTCGAGCGCTTTCTCAATCCTGAGCGCGTCTCCATGCCCGATTTCGATATCGACTTCTGCCAGGAGCGCCGCGACGAGGTGATCGCCTACGTCACCCGCGAATACGGCGCCGAGCGCGTCGCGCAGATCATCACCTTCGGCAAGCTGCAGGCCCGCGCGGCGGTGCGCGACGTTGGCCGCGTGCTGGGCCTCCCCTACGGCCAGGTCAACAAGGTGGCCGAGCTCATCCCCAACAACCCGGCCAAGCCGGTTACGCTGCAACAGGCGATCGACGGTGAGGTGAAGCTGCGCGAGCTGCGCGATTCTGATGAAGGCCTGGCCCGGCTCATGGAAATCGCCTTGCAGATCGAAGGTCTCTACCGCCACGCCAGCACCCATGCCGCCGGCGTCGTCATCGGCGACCGTCCGCTCGATCAGCTCGTCCCGCTCTATAAAGACCCCCGTTCGGAGATGCTGGTCACGCAGTTCTCGATGAAATACGTCGAGCAGGCCGGGCTGGTGAAATTTGACTTCCTGGGCCTCACGACATTGACGGTGCTGGACCGCGCGCTCGGCTTCCTGCGCGAGCAGGGCGTCGAGATCGACCTTTCCGCCATCCCGATGGATGATTTGAAAACCTATGAGATGATCGCGCGCGGCGACACCGGCGGCGTGTTCACCTTTGAAACCCAGGGTTACCGCAGCGCCCTGCAACAGATGCGCCCGGACCGTTTCGAGGACCTCATCGCCATCCAGGCGCTTAACCGCCCCGGCCCGATGGCCAACATCCCCGACTATTGCGCCCGCAAGCACGGCGCCGCCTGGACCGCGCCGGATGCCGCGATTCATGACATCCTGGCCGAGACCTACGGCGTCATCGTCTACCAGGAGCAGGTGATGCAGATCGCCCAGGTGATGGCGGGATACTCCCTCGCCGGGGCGGATCTGCTGCGCCGCGCCATGGGCAAGAAAATCCGCGCCGAGATGGACGCCCAGCGTAAAATTTTCTGCGAAGGCGCCTTGAAACAGGGCTTCACCGAGGAAAAAGCCAACGAGATCTTCGACCTCATGGCGAAATTCGCCGATTACGGCTTCAACAAATCCCACGCGGCCGCTTATGCGCTGGTCTCGTACCAAACCGCTTATCTGCGCGCCAACCACCCCGTTCCCTTCCTCGCCGCCTGCATGTCGCTGTCCATCGCCAACACCGATAAACTGGCGATTTTGCGCGCCGACGCGATGCGCATGGGCATCCAGGTGCTCCCGCCGGATGTCAATTATTCCGGCGCCGATTTTAAACCTGAAACCCTGCCGGACGGCAGCCTCGCCATCCGCTACGCGCTCGGCGCCATCAAGCGGGTCGGCATCGCCGCGATGGCGGATCTCGCCAAGGCGCGCGGCAACAAGCCATTTAAGGACATCTCCGATTTCGCCGCCCGCATCGACCCCAAATCCCTGACCCGCGCGCATGTCGAAATCCTCGCCAAGGCCGGCGCGTTCGAATCCCTTGAGTCCAACCGCGCCAAGGTGTTCAGTGCGGCGGAGGCCATCATCCGCACCGCGCAGGCGCAGGCGGAGGAGAAGCAATCCGGCCAGATCGGCCTGTTCGGCGGCGCGGAGCCTGAGAGCATCCGCCTGACCAACATTCCTGACTGGCCCGAGACCGACCGCCTGGCCGCCGAGGCCGAGGCCATCGGCTTTCACGTCAGCGCCCACCCGCTGGATATGTACGCCATCGCCCTCAAGCGCCTCGGCGTGGCCTCCTCCGGCAGCATCGAGCGCCGGGCGCAGGCGGGGGCTTCGCGGCTTAAACTCGCGGGCACGGTGGGCGCCAAAAAGGAGCGTATCACCCGCACCGGCAGCCGCATGCTCTGGCTCACCCTCTCGGACATGGAGGGCAGCTTCGAGGTCACTCTGTTTTCCGAGGTGCTGGGCCGTGTGCGTGAAATCCTGGTCGAGGGCGCGGCTCTGCTGGTCAGCGCCGATGTGAAGATCGAAGGCGAATCCCTGCGTATCACCGCCGTGGATGTCACCCCGCTTGACGATGCCGCCGCCAAGGCCGGCGCCTCCCTGCGCATCTGGCTGGACCGTACCGAGGCCCTGCCGCACATCCGTTCCCTGTTGGAGCGTGAGGGCAAAGGCCGCGGCCGCGTCACGCTGGTTCCTAAAACCGGGCTGGAGCGCAATCTCGATGTCATTCTCCCCGGCGGTTTCAACGTCACCGCCCGGCTGGCGCAGGCGATGAAGCTCGTCCCCGGCGTGGAACGTGTCGAGGATATGTAAACAATTTGGGAGAATCGCCGGTGCCCTCCAGCCATCTTGTAGACCCTGAACTGCTGCCAGTGCTCAATGCCTACCCGCCAATGCCGGAATGGTCGGCCGAGGCGCTCGCCATGGTCCGCACGGGCCGCGCCGAACAGCTCGCCGCCCTGCCGCCCCCGCCGCCGCTGCCGGTCATCGTTGAGACCCTCAACATCCCCGGCCCCGCGGGGCATGTGCGTGTTCTCGCCTACCGCCCGGCCCAGGTTTCCGGCAGCCTGCCCGCCGTGCTGCACATCCACGGCGGCGGCTACATTTTTGGCTTTCCCGAGATGATGGACGTGCCCAACCGCATCCTGGCGCATGAGCTTGCCTGCGCCGTCTACGCGGTGGACTACCGCCTGGCGCCGGAAACGCCCGCCCCCGGCGCGCTTGAGGATTGCTACGCCGTGCTGCGCTGGCTCAGCCGCAACGCGGCGGCGCAGAACATCAACCCCGCGCGCATCGGGGTGAAAGGCGAGAGTGCGGGCGGCGGGCTTGCCGCGGCGCTGGCCCTGCTGGCGCGCGACCGGGGCGAAGTCCAACTCGCCTTCCAGCACCTCATGTACCCGATGATCGACGACCGCACCTGCACCTCCAGCCAGCCGCACCCGCTCACCGGCCAGTTCATCTGGCGCCATCAGGACAATCTGTTCGGCTGGACCTGCCTGCTCGGCCAGGCCCCCGGCGGGCCGGATGTTTCCCCCTATGCGGCGGCGGCGCGCGCTGAAAACCTGGAAGGGCTGCCGCCCGGCTACATAGCAACCGGCGCGCTGGATTTGTTTCTGGAGGAAAATCTCGACTACGCCCGCCGCCTCACCCGCGCCGGCGTGCCGGTGGAGCTGCATGTCTATCCCGGCGCGTTCCACGCGTTTGATGTCATCGGCCCGAGCCGCCTCGCCGCCACGGCCCTGCGGGATAGCACCGAAGCCCTGCGCCGGGCGCTGCACGGAGGATAAACCCCACGCCTTGACCGCGATCGGCTCCACCCGCGCGCGGCGCGCGGGCGGCCGATATCGTCGCTTTCATCATGTGGCGCACCGGCGATCCGTGTTTCCAGCCGAAATCCTGAACCATCCGGCACAGGGGTACTTGCCTCCAAAACGCAACACGGCTAAACACCGCGGCGGATATGGGCGCGTAGCGCAGCGGTAGAGCACCACCTTGACATGGTGGGGGTCACAGGTTCAATCCCTGTCGCGCCCACCAC
>NZ_JABEVC010000048.1 GCF_013044125.1 Acidocella sp.
CCCCCAGATGACCCCCATCCCCCAAAAATAAATTTATTAAATTCTATACCTATTTGAAATAACACAATAATTTGGCACTCCCGCAGGGGAATCATAATCCCTTGGTCGGTGGTTCAAATCCGCCCGTCGCTACCAGTGAATTTTTATATTTATCAAGAGCTTAAATAAAACCCCTCTCCCGAGGCCGCGCTTGTCTCCCCCGGCTCCCGCAAGGCCGGCCGCTCAATCCGGACAATTTTCACGCAAGCGCGGCACGCCCACATGCTCCTTCATGCCGAAACACCATTGCTGCCCTTTGCGGGTCTTGTGCATCTCCGGATCGCGCTGGCCAGACGCATTCTTGGCCGAAGACGGTGCCGCGATAATCGTCGCCTCCACGATCGTGCCCATGGATATCTTGATCCCGCGCGCTTCAAGGTGGGCACCAATCTGCTCAAACAGAACACGCCCGAAATCGTGCGCCTCCAGCAAGTGGCGGAATTTGCAGACCACAGTCTCGTCGGGGACCGGCTCCTAACCCAGGTCAATGCCAACAAAACGGCGCATCGAGGCCGATTTATAAAGCGCTTCCTCAACCGCTGGGTCAGACAGGTTGAACCAGTACTGGCGAAAGTGGATGCGCAATATCCGCTCAAGCCAAACTGGCCAGCACCCCTTCCCGGCCTTGGGCTACACAGGCTCAATCGAGGCGCAGAGCTCGCCCCAGGGGATGACCTGCTCCATCTCCGCCAAAAATGCCGCACGCCGCGTCGTCTTGCCGTAACGCTTAAAGCCAGTTCCAGCAAAACGCGACTGGCGCATGCAACCCTCCGCAAACAAACAGAGGTTACAGAATACCGCCGTTGCCCTTCAAGGAGACTTACTCAGAGATACCTAGATTTTGTCAGCCTCCTCGGCCAGCAGCTCCTTTTTGGAGAGTTTGCCTACCATGGTGCGTGGCAAGGTCTCGCGAACCTCAACCGACCTTGGCATTTCAATTTTGTTCAGGCGCTTTTGCAGAAATTCCAGAATTTGCGCGCCGGTGGCCTGCTGGCCGGGGCGCAGGGCAACAAAAAGCTTCGGCGCCTGGCCGCGGTACGCGTCCGGCACGCCGATGGCGATGGCGTCCTGCACGGCGGGATGCTGGTAGGCCGCTTCCTCGATTGTGCGGGGATAAACATTGTAACCACCGCAGATGATGATGTCCTTGATGCGATCAACGATGAAGAGATAGCCATCCTCGTCGAGATAGCCGATATCGCCGGTGCGAAAGGCGCCATCGATGAAAACCTGGGCTTCTTCACGCTGGTGGTAGTAACCAGGCATCACCTGCGGCCCGCGCGCGCAAATCTCGCCGCGCGCGCCTTGCGGCAGGATCACCTCCGGGTTTTCAGGGTCTCGAATTTCGATGGTTGTGCCTTGCAACGCGCGCCCGACGCTGCCGCGCTTGCCCGCCTCCGGCAGGCTGAGTGTGAGCACCGGCGAGGTTTCCGAAAGGCCATAGCCTTCCAGGATATGGCCATGTGAAATGCGCTCGAATCGGCCGCGCACCTCCTCGGAGAGCGGGGCGCCGCCGGAGACACAGAATTTGATGAAGCTCAGATCGGTTTTGCCCGATGCCTCGGCGGCGTTGCTGATGGCGGTGAAGAGCGTGGGCACGCCGGGCAGAATGGTCGGGCGGCGGCGGTGAATGGTTCGCATCAGCAGCTTCAGGTCCAGCCTGGGCAGCAGTATAATCTCCGCACCGATGCTCAACGACAGATTCATCACGGCAGTCATGGCGAAGACGTGAAAAAGCGGCAGAATTGCCAGCATCCGCTCCTCGCCGGGGATAACGCCAGGCAGCGCCGCCAGCACCTGGCGGACATTCACGCTGATATTGGCATGGGTGAGCTGGGCGGCCTTCGGCTTTCCCGTGGTGCCGCCGGTGAATTGCAGCACCGCGATATGGCGGGCCGGGTCGATCGCGACGGGGGCTGGCTGCGCCGGGCCGGAGGTCAGCCGCTCGAATGTTACATAAGGGGCATGATCAGGAACCCGCGCCAGCTGCTTGCGCTTGAATAGCCGCAACGCGATGGCTTTAAGCGGCGTGAGGAGGGAGGCCATCGGGCAGACGATGACGCGCTTGAACAGCCCACCCGCCGCCAGCTTGCCTATTTTTTCCTGGATGATGGCAAGATCCATGGAAACCATGATCGTGACATCGGTTTCGCGCGCCTGCACCTCGATCTCGGACAAGGTATACAGCGGGTTGAAGTTAACCACCGTGCCGCCGGCCTTGAGGATGGCATGGTACATGATGACGCTATAAGGGCAGTTGGGCAGGCAAAGGCCGACATTCACCCCCTGCCTGACACCGAGCTTCTGCATGCCGGCGGCGGCACGGTTGGTCAACTGGCCCAGTTGCCCATAACTCCAGCGGCGGCCGAGAAAATCAAGCGCCGGCCGGGGGGCGAACCGGCGCACGGCATCGTCGAGCATGGCAAAGGCCGGCTCACCCGCCGGCCCACAGACCGGCACCGGCTGCGGCGTATTCAAACCGTCCATGCCTTCCCCCTCATAATGCCGCCGTGGAGACCTCGTATTGTGGAAGAGTCATCATTCGGCACCGGCGGCAGCTCCGCTAAGCCTGCAGCCCGTCTGCCAAGCATACCCTGAACCATATGTCCGGGTAGCGGTGTTTTTTACCCGGCGCAACAAAAATAACGGGGCCCGAGGACCCCGTTTAGCCTGCGCGAACCCAGTTCAACCGGCATCACGCCGGCGCTGCGGCTCAGACCGCTTTAAGATTGATCGCGGCTGCCTTGCCACGTTCCATCGCGATGTCGAACGTGACCTTCTGGCCCTCGTTCAAGCCGCGCAGACCTGCGGACTGCACAGCGGTAATGTGGACGAACACGTCCTTGCCGCCGTCCTGGGGAACAATAAAACCATATCCTTTGGTGGTGTTGAACCACTTAACAGTGCCGGTAGCCATTACTCGTCGTCGCTCCTTAACATTGGCCCGCCGCGCGCCTGCCGCGCGGATTGAGGGACAACCGGGTTCTGGTTAATCTTGTATGCGTCCGGTCGCCGGGAGCGCGTTCCCAAGTCAAGCCAAAGTCGATTGCCCCCAAATCTCGCGCAGAAACCTTTGGTATTGTCAACGACTTCCTAATCCCTCTGCCCCGGCCCGCCCCTTCCTGGAACCTGATTTTTCCGCTGGCCCCGGTCCGCAATGTGCTAAAATTTAGGACAGGCTTCCGAACACGCGCGATTCTTGGCATAAGCAGTCAAGCCTATAATAAATATGGAGGGTCGAATATGTCTGATGCGGATATTGTACCGGTAAAACCAGAGATTGCAGCCGCGGCCCTGATGCCCCGGGCCCGTTATGATGAGATGACCGCGCGCGCGGCCTCGGCACCGGACGAATTCTGGGCGGAGGAGTCCCGGCGCATTGACTGGATGAAGACCCCCACCAAGATCAAAAATACGTCCTTCACCGGGGATGTCTCGATTAAGTGGTTCGAGGACGGCACGTTGAACGCCGCCGCCAATTGCCTGGACCGGCATCTGGCCGAACGAGGTGATCAGGTCGCGATCATCTGGGAAGGCGATGACCCGAATGATTCCAAAAAGGTGACCTACCGGGCGCTGCACGAGCAGGTTTGCCGCCTGGCCAATGCGCTGAGCACCCAGGGCGTGAAAAAGGGCGATGTCGTCACCATCTACCTGCCGATGATCGTGGAAGCGGCGGTGGCGCTGCTCGCCTGCGCGCGAATCGGCGCGATCCACTCCGTGGTGTTCGGCGGCTTCTCGCCCGACTCTTTGGCCAACCGGATTCAGGACTGCAACTCCGTGGCGCTCATCACCGCCGATGAAGGCCGCCGCGGCGGGCGCAAGGTGGCGCTGAAGCTGAACGCTGACGAGGCGCTGAAATCCTGCCCGTCGGTGAAAAACGTGATCGTGGTGAAGGCCACCGGCGGCGATGTGGCGATGCAGGCCGGGCGCGATGTGTGGTACGAGGATGTAACCGCCGCTGCCTCGCCCGCCCATACCCCGGCGGAGATGAACGCCGAGGACCCGCTATTCATCCTCTACACCTCCGGCTCCACCGGCAAGCCCAAGGGCGTGCTGCACACCACCGGCGGCTACATGGTCTGGGCGAGCTTCACGCATCAATATGTATTCGACTACCACCCCGGCGAAGTTTACTGGTGCACGGCTGACGTCGGCTGGGTAACCGGCCACACCTATATCGTGTACGGACCGCTGGCCAATGGCGCCACGACGCTGATGTTCGAAGGCATCCCCAACTACCCGGATACCTCACGCTTCTGGCAGGTCATCGACAAGCATCAGGTGAATATCTTCTACACCGCGCCGACCGCCATCCGCGCCTTGATGCGTGACGGCGAAGGCCCGGTGCACAAAACCTCCCGCAAATCTCTGCGGATTCTGGGCTCGGTGGGCGAGCCCATCAACCCCGAGGCGTGGAACTGGTATTACCGGGTGGTCGGCGAGAACCGTTGCCCGATCGTGGATACCTGGTGGCAGACGGAGACCGGCGGCATTCTCATCTCGCCGTTGCCGGGCGCCATCGCGCAGAAGCCGGGTTCAGCGACGCTGCCGCTGCCGGGCGTGTTTCCCATTCTGGTGGACGGCGAAGGCCAGCGCCTGCACGGCGCGACCGAGGGCAACCTCTGCATCGCCGATTCCTGGCCGGGGCAGATGCGCTCGCTCTACGGCGACCACGCCCGCTTCGTGCAGACCTATTTCTCCACCTTCAAGGGCCTGTATTTCACCGGCGACGGCGCGCGCCGCGATGCCGACGGCTATTTCTGGATCACCGGACGGGTTGATGACGTCATTAACGTCTCCGGCCACCGCATGGGCACCGCGGAGGTGGAATCCGCCCTCGTACTGCACCCCAAAGTCGCGGAAGCGGCCGTGGTCGGCTTCCCGCACGAGATCAAGGGCCAGGGCATCTATGCCTATGTAACCCTGGTGGCCGATGCGGAGCCGACCGAGGCCCTGCGCAAGGAGCTTGTTGCCTGGGTGCGTAAGGAGATAGGGCCGATTGCGGCACCGGATGTGATCCAATGGGCGCCGGGCCTACCGAAAACCCGCTCCGGCAAAATCATGCGCCGGATTCTGCGCAAAATCGCCGCGAACGAAACCGACAGCCTGGGCGATACCTCCACCCTGGCTGACCCGGGCGTGGTGACTGACCTGGTGGATAACCGCGCGGGTTGAGCCGCGCGGGTTAAACCATGGGGCCAGGGGGCGTTGCCTCCTGGCCCTGACGGTACTTAGAACATCCACGGCTAATTCGGTTTTTGAAAAAGGAATGGAAGTGGCTTGTGTCAACAATAATTGCATTGTGTGCGCTGATTTTGAGTATTTGGAATTTTGTTCACCAGCAATCGTAATGAAGCTTGCAAGATATTGCACCGAGGTCGGGCTATTACGTCAGTAAAAAAACAGCGCGCCGACCTTATGCTCGTCGCCACCGGGCTGGTGGAGTCGCGCGCCAAGGCGCAGGCGCTCATCATGGCCGGGCTGGTTTATGCCGGTACCGCGCGGGTGCAGAAAGCCGGTGATTTGTTGCCCGAGGATGCCGTCCTTTCCGTGAAAGGCCAGGACCATCCCTGGGTCTCGCGCGGCGGGGTGAAGCTGGCGCATGGGCTCAGCCATTTCGGCTTCGACCCTTCCGGCCGGATATGCCTGGATGTCGGCGCCTCCACCGGCGGCTTCACCGATGTGCTGCTCACCCATGGCGCCAAACATGTCTACGCGGTGGATGTCGGCCACGGCCAGTTGGCGTGGAAACTCCGGTCTGACCCGCGTGTCACCGTGCTGGAGAAAACCAACGCGCGCCATCTCACCGCGCAGATCATCCCCGAGCCCATCGGCGCGCTGGTTTGTGATGCCAGTTTCATCGGGTTGCAGATTGTGCTGCCCGCCGGTCTCGCTTTGTGCGCGCCGGGGGCGTTCGCGGTGGCGCTGATCAAGCCGCAGTTCGAGGCCGGGCCCGAGCATGTCGGCAAGGGCGGGGTTGTGCGGGACCCGGAGATTCACGCCGCAGTCTGCGCGAAAATCCGGTCCTGGTGGGAGTCGCTCCCCGGCTGGCGGGTGCTGGGTGTGGAGAAAAGCCCGATCACCGGGCCGGAGGGGAATATTGAATTC
>NZ_JABEVC010000049.1 GCF_013044125.1 Acidocella sp.
CCCTCCGCCCCCAGCAGCCAGCGCCGCAGCTCCGCCATCGCCGCGCCGGAAAGCTCCACCGCGAACGCGCTGTCAGCGGCATCAAAAATATGGTGCCCTTCGTCGAACACATAGCGCGTGGGCACATAATCATCATCCAGCCCGCCCCACACGGCCTGCGCCATCACCAGCGCGTGGTTGGCGATCACCAGATCCGCCTCGCGCGCGTTGCGGATCACCCGCTCGATCACGCAGGCGGAAAAATGCGGACAGGCGGCGTGGATGCACTCGCCCCGCCGGTCCGCGATCTGCGCCAGCAGGCTATGGCCGAACAGTTCCGCGAACCAGCCCGGCAGGTCGCCACCGAACAAATCGCCATCGGCGCTCGCCATCGCCCAGCGCGCCACCAGCCCCAGCGGCACGGCGTAGCGCTCCACGCCCATCGCGTCCTCGAAATTGAGCAGGCACAGGTAGTTCTCCCGCCCCTTGCGCAGCACCACCTTGGTGCCGTCCGGCAGCCGCCCCGCCTCCTGCTCGATCTGGCGCTGCAAATGCCGTGTAAAGGTGGAAACCCATACCGCGCCCTTGTTCTGCTGCGCCCACAGGCTGGCGGGGGCCAGATAGCCCAGCGTCTTGCCCGTGCCCGTGCCCGCCTCGGCCAGCACCACATGCGGCTGGCCCTCCGCTTGGCGCGGCTCGAATGCCGCCGTCACCGCCGAGGCATAATCCGCCTGCGCCGGGCGCTGCTCCGCCTCCGGCCCCAGCAGCGTGGCCAGACGCGCCCGCGCCTGCCCGGATGTCACCGCAAATGCCGAGGGCGGCGGGCGCGGGGCGGATTCCTCCCATTTCGGCAGGCGCTTCCAAAGCCGCATTGCCATGCCGTCCGGCCTTGCGGCGGGCTGCCCCAGCGCCGCCAGCACATAAGGCGCCCAGCCCCAGCCGGCTGCCCCCATCCGCGCCGCCAACCCGGCGGCATCCTGGTTCGCCGGCACATTTTTGCCAGCCGCCAGCCTGGCCAGCAGCGCCTCGGCCATCGGCGCCAGCAGCCGCGCGCCGTCCTCCAGTGTTTCCGGCACCTCCATCTCCAGCGCGCGCGCCAGCCCGGCTGGGGTCGGCGCCAAGCCGCGGGCCGGGCACACAAAGGCAAATAACTCCAACAAATCCAGCACCTGCACCGCTGGATTGCCAAGCCGCTTCAGCGTCGCCGGGCCATGCACCAGCAGCGGCACCGCGCCGCCCAGCTGCTTGGCGACAAGCCCCGGCTTTACTTCCACAGCCGCGCCATCGTGCGTCAGCAGCACGGCGCGGCCATGACCGGCAACAAGGGCGGGGGAGTCCGGCAGGAAAGGCATTGCTCTCCGTATAGACGCGGCGGAATTTTGACCATAGAGCGGGGCTATGAGCGAACAGATTTCTACCCAGCCGAGCTGGCCCTTCCGTGAAGCCGAACGTGTCGCCGCGCGCCTGAAGCAAAAAGGCAAGACCGAGGCGTTGTTCGAGACCGGCTACGGCCCGTCCGGCCTGCCGCATATCGGCACCTTCGGCGAGGTCGCCCGCACCAGCTGGGTGCGCAAGGCCTTCACGGATCTCACCGGCCTGCCCTCGCGCCTGCTGGCGTTTTCCGATGATATGGACGGGCTGCGCAAAGTCCCGGACAACGTGCCCAACAAGGAGATGCTCAAGCACCACCTCGGCAAGCCGTTGACCAAAGTGCCCGACCCCTTCGGCAAGTTCGATAGTTTCGGCGAACACAACAACAACATGCTGCAGGATTTTTTGAACGAGTTCGGCTTCGAGTTCGAATTCGCCTCCTCGTCTGATTATTACGCCTCCGGCCGGTTCGACAACGCGTTGCTGCATGTGCTCGCGCATCATGATGCCATCGTTGAGATCATCCGCCCCAGCCTCGGGCCGGAGCGCCGCGCCAGCTATTCGCCCATCTTGCCCATCCACCCGCGCACCGGCATCGTCATGCAGGTGCCGATTGATCAGGTGGACGTTGAACACGGCACCGTGTTCTGGACCGACCCGGACACCAACACGAAATTTGAGACTGCGGTCACCGGCGGCGCCGCCAAGCTGCAATGGAAGGCCGACTGGGCGATGCGCTGGCACGCGCTGGACGTTGATTACGAGATGTCCGGCAAAGACCTCATCGACTCGGTGAAGCTCTCCTCCGCCATCGTGCGCGCGCTCGGCACCGAGCCGCCTGTCTGCCTCACCTATGAGCTGTTCCTGGACGACAAGGGCCAGAAAATCTCCAAATCCAAGGGCAACGGCCTCTCGGTCGAGCAATGGCTCACCTACGCGCCCAAGGAGAGCCTGGGCCAGTTCATGTATCACGCGCCGCAGCGCGCCAAGCGCCTGTTCTTTGATGTCATCCCCCGCGCGACAGATGACTACATCGCCGCCGTGGCGGCGCTGCCCACGGCGGAAAAGCCGCATGAAAACCCGGCCTGGCACATTCATGGCGGCGAACTTCCCGAACACGCCGGCTCGCCCATCGGCTTCGCCATGCTGCTCAACCTCGCCTCTGTCATCAACGCCGACAGTCCGGAGATGCTCTGGGGCTTCATCCGCGCCTATATCCCCGGCGCGAACGCCGAGACCTACCCCTTCCTGGCCCGCCTGGTGCATCACGCCATCATCTACAACCGCGATTTCGTGGCGCCCAAAAAGCAGTTCCGCGCGCCGGGCGACGTGGAGCGCGGGGCGCTGCTCGACCTTGCGGAAAGCCTGAAGGCGAACGAGATGGTGCAATACCCCGGCGCAACCCCGGCGGAGCAATTGCAGAATCTGGTTTACGCCATCGGCAAGCGCCACCCCTTCGCGCCGCTCAAATCCTGGTTCGATTGCCTGTATCAGGTTCTGCTCGGCCAGGTTGAAGGCCCTCGTTTCGGCGGCTTCATCGCGCTTTATGGCATCGAGCGCACCATCGCGCTGGTTGAGACCGCACTCGCCCGCGGCGTGGAGGCAGCCTAGTGGGACACGTCATTGAAAATGCCGTGTCCCACTAGCGTCATATTTAGCGCGCGCCGCCCACCAACCCGCGCGCAGTACCCTGCGTCATGA
>NZ_JABEVC010000050.1 GCF_013044125.1 Acidocella sp.
CCGCCGACCATGGCGAGCACGCGCCCGGTGCGCGGGTCCATGGAGATCAACGCGCCCTGGACCTTGGGGATTTGTTCCAGCGCCAGGGTCTTGCCGCCGGAGACCATGATGATGTCCCCAGGGTGCAGAATGCTGGCGACATTGCTGGTATGTGTCCAGCGCATGTTTTGCAGGGGCAATGTGCCGGTTCTGGCCGTGTTGCTGAGCGGATCGGCAAAGCCGACGCGGGCCGCGCCGCCATCCGCCGCCAGCACGATGCCAAGCCGCCAGTTGTGGCGCATGCCCGGCGGTGTTGCCTGTTTGGCCAGATCCGCCCGCCAGTTGGTTGCCAGGGCGGGGTCATCCACATGGGCCACAAGCCCGTGCCATCCGCCGTAGATGCGGTCGTAATGCTCCAGCCCGTTGCGCACCGCCGTGGTGGCGGCGGTCTGCAGGGTCTGGTCCAGGCTGGTGTGCACGATCAACCCGCCCTGGTTCACCACATCGGCGCCGAAGCGCTGCGTGAGGTCGGCTTTCACGGCGTCCGCGAAGTAGCCATCGCCGCCGCTGGCGGCCGGAGCGGCGCCGCCGGCATGGGGCAGCAGCGGCTCGGCGGTGGCGGCGTCAGCCTGGGCCTGGGTAATGGCGCCATCCGCCAGCATGCGCCCGATGATGAAATTGCGCCGGGTCAGCGCGTCCTGCGGGTGGAAGAAGGGATCGTAATTGGTCGGCGCCTTGGGCAAGGCCGCCAGCGAGGCCGCCTGCGCGATGTCCAACTGGCTCAGGGGCTTGTTGAAATAGGTCTGCGCCGCGGCGGCGATGCCGAAGGTGTTGTGGCCGAGGTCAACCTCGTTGAGGTAGAGCGTGATGACCTGCTGCTTGGTCATCACCTGGCTCACGCGCATCGCCAGCAGCACTTCCTTGATTTTGGTGGCAAAGGTGATGTGATTGTCGAGGAGCATGTTCTTCACCACCTGCTCGGTGATGGTGGAGGCCCCCTGCGGGCGGCGCCCGCTGCCCATGCGGGCGATGTCGGTCAGCGCCGCGCGCATGATCGCAAGCGGGTTGATCCCCGGTTCCACCCAGAACATCCGGTCCTCGGCGGAAATGAACGCCTGCGCCACCAACGGCGGGATCTGGTCGTAAGGCACATAGATGCAATGCTGCCCGCCGATTTCCGAGACGAGATGGAAATCATCCGAATAGACGCGGCTTTCCAGCGGCGGGGTGTAGGTTTTCAGCGCCTCGACGCTGGGCAGCCCGGCGCTGAACACAAGAAAGGCGCCTGCCCCGGCGATAACGGCGGCAATGGCGCCCAAAAATACCAGGCGGTACAGGCTGGTGACGAAAAAGCGGATGACCCGGCGAAAAATACCTGGTTTTTGCGGGCCTTTGCCTGCGCCGCGCGGGGGGGTGGGCTTGCGCGGCGGCTGGCGCGGCGGCTCCCGGCGGGCTGGGCTTAAGCGTTCACCGGCGCTGAAGGAATCTCTTGAGTCGGGCATAGGCGGCTCCTTAGCACTCCAGTTTCGTGCCTGCGAGGATGCTTTGAATAAAATTGCCGCAACAATTTACCAGCAATTGCGCGGGCAAGCCGTTAACCGGCCACCCGCCGGCCGGCGAAATGCACAAAATATGTGTCGATGGCGTCTGTGATCCGCCGGACCAGAAGCGCGCGCTGCCAGGGGTTGCGCAGACGGGCCTCGTCCAGAGGATTGGTGAGGCAGCCCATTTCCAGCAGGGTGCTCGGGGTGGAGGGGTCGCGCAGCACCGCGAAATTGGCGCTGCGCTGCGGGTCCGGCAACAGCGGGATCACGCCGCGGAACGAGGTTGCCAGATCCTGCGAGAAGGTTGCCGAGCCGAGCTTGGTCGCGCGCGACTCCAGGCTGGCCAGAATTCCCGCCACCTGTGGAGAAACCCCGGCCATGGGCGTTCCCGCCGCGTCGGCGTTGTTTTCGTCATTGGCGATGCTGGCCGCCAGTTTGTCTGAGGCGGTGTTGGAAAGCGTGAAGATCGAGGCGCCGCGCAGGCCGGGGTTGGGCAGGTGGTCGCAATGCAGGGACAGGAACAGATCGGCCTTGGCCGCCACCGCGTCCGCGACACGCTGCTCCAGCGGGATGAACACGTCGCGCATGCGGGTCATCCTCACGCGATACCGCCGGGTGGCGAGCAGGTTTTCATGCAGGGCCAGCCCGGTGGCCAGGGTGATGGTCTTCTCGAACACGCCGTCAGGGGCGATGGCCCCAGGGTCTTGCCCGCCATGGCCGGGGTCGAGCATCACCAATGGCAGGGCATGCGGCGCGCGGGTTGTAGCGCGCGCGGGCATGCCGCCGGCCAGCGCTCCGGCGGTGAAGCCAAAAGCGAGTTGGGCAAGACGGCGTCGGCTCAGGCAGTTCACGCACATGATACAGGTTGCTGACCACAAGGTTTGCGCGCGCACTTAGCGTGAGGTCTCCGGTTTTGTCCACGACAGATTGAAAACATGAGGTTTTGCGCCAGCTGCCGCCCGCTGGATTCTTCTTCGTCTGGCATCTTGCGGTAGGGGGGCGGGTTCAGCTATAGGGTCTCGCGACGGAGTGTAGCTCAGCCTGGTTAGAGTACTGTGTTCGGAACGCAGGGGCCGGAGGTTCGAATCCTCTCACTCCGACCATTTTGAATGGTCCCGTAAAATTCAATCGCATCGCTGTTGGTGTCCCACGGGGCTCCTTTTTGCCCCGGGCTTTGTGCGCCCGGGCGTTGTGCCGGCGCCAGATCCCATGCAACTATCCGTCAGACTCCATTCCGCGGAATGGGAAACAGTTGATGGGGGGAAGTATGTCGGCGAGCGTACAAGAAGATTTCCGGCGAGCCCGCAATGTCGTTGTAGCGGCATATCTGGGATGGACGCTCGATGCGTTCGATTTTTTCATTCTGATTTTCACATTTGACGATGTGGCCAAGACCTTTGGCGTATCGGTCACGTCCATCACCCTGGCGATCACGCTGACCCTCGCGACCCGGGCGGTAGGCGCCTTCATCTTCGGCCGTCTTGCCGATAAATACGGCCGCAAGCCGGTGCTGATGCTGGTCATCTTCCTCTACTCCCTGTTTGAGGCGGCCAGCGGCTTTGCCTGGTCCTTTGCCTCCTTCCTCGCAATTCGCACTTTGTTCGGCGTGGCGATGGGCGGGGAGTGGGGTGTTGGCAGCTCGCTGGCGATGGAGACGATCCCCCAACGCTGGCGTGGCTGGGTTTCGGGTCTGTTGCAGGCGGGGTATCCCTCCGGCTATTTTCTCGCCACGCTGCTGTTTGGTTTTGCGTATCATTCCCTCGGCTGGCGCGGCATGTTTTTCGTCGGCGCCGCGCCGGCATTGCTGATTTTCTTCATCAACAGCCAGATTGAGGAAAGTCCCGCCTTCAGCAAGATCAAGACCGGGCCGAAAATCTCCATCTGGGATGTGCTGCGCAAGAACGCCAAGCTCGCGGTTTATGGCGTGGTGATGATGACGGCGTTCAATTTCTTCTCGCACGGCACGCAGGATATTTATCCCAAGCTGTTCCTGGCCAAGCAGATGCATTTCAACCATGCCACGCTCACTGATATTGTGCTGCTCTATAATCTGGGCGCGATTCTGGGCGGTATTGCCTTCGGCTGGCTCAGCCAGCAGATCGGCCGGCGCTACGCGATCATCGGCGCCTGCGTGCTTTCGCTGCTGGTGCTGTATTTTTGGGCGGAGGGTACATCGGCGTTGGAAGTCGGCATCGCCGCGTTCCTCATGCAGTTTGCCGTACAAGGAGCCTGGGGGGTGGTGCCGGTGCATCTCAACGAGCTGTCCCCGGCGGAAATCCGCGGCACTTTTCCCGGCTTTATCTATCAGCTGGGCAACTTCATCGCCTCGGTGAACGCGCCGCTCCAGGTTGGCATCGCGATGCGGCACGGCGGCGACTACGGCTACGCGCTGATGCTGGTGGCGGGCAGCGTCGCGGTGGTGCTCATCTTGATGATGCTCTTCGGCCCGGAGGCGCGCAATGTCTCCATGGCCACGACGTCCGAGACTTGATGCGGAGCCGGCTCGCGGTGGCGGGCCGGCGCGTTTCCCGCGGGCGGGTTGATGTCCGCAACCATATGTTCCGCATGCATGACAGCGGTGCAAGCTGCCCTGGGGAGGCTGCTGAATTTCATCCGGCGCGGCGCGGGATATTTCTCCGGCGCTGCCGCAGGTTCAGGCCGCAGGTCCAGAAGGAAGCTTGTTCAGCCTGGGAGAATTGGCCCTGGCCGCCGCCTGGCCGTGGCTCAGTTGCCGGCCGTTTGGCCGATCGGCTGCAACGGACAGGGACAAATCGCAGCCAGCGGTATTTTTTTGATATGGATCAAAGCCGCGTTCCTTGTTAAGGTTTGGTCATGGCAATCTTAAATGAGCTTTCGGAGTTCCGCCGCCCGATAGCAATTAATCTCGCGAATCGGCCTACGCCTTCGAACTGCGAAGATTGCGGTGCGCGCCACAACGGGTTGTGCGAGGCGTTGACTGAAGATGAGCTCGCATTTCTGGCCCGTTCGGCGCAGCGCATCACCCTGGCTCCTGGCACGGTGTTCGTCGAAGAAGGCGAGAAGGCGGCCTATTTCTACAATATAAACCATGGCAACGTGCGGTTGTTTAAATCCCTGCCGGATGGGCGCCGCCAGATTACCGGTTTTTCCGGGCCGGGGCATTTCCTGGGGCTTGCGGCGGGTGAGAACAACGCATTCTCCGCCGAGGCGATGGATAGCGTGAAGCTCTGCCGCTTCAGCCGCGCCAGCCTGATGGCGGTGTTCGAGGAGTTGCCGGTGCTTGAGCGCAAGCTCCTCGGCGTGGCGATGCATGAGCTGGTGCTGGCGCAGCAGCAGATGCTGTTGCTCGGGCGCAAGACCGCAATTGAACGGATCGCCAGCTTTCTGCTCTCCTGGGCGGTGCGGCTGGAAATGTGCCCCGCCGGCGGGTTGCCTGCGGCCAATTCCGTGCTGAAACTACCCCTTTCCCGGACTGACCTTGCGGATTACCTGGGGCTGACGATCGAGACCGTGTCGCGCTCGCTCAGCCAGCTTAAGCGCGATGGAATGATCGACATTCCCAACATCCACGAGATTATCCTGCTCCGTCCGCGCACGCTCTCGGAAATCGCTGAAGCCGCAGTTTGATCTGCGTCATGGCGCCTCGCCGGCCGGCCTGGGATGATCCGTTCATATAATGGAGGATATCATGAAGGTTGCCGAGCTGATGAATAAAAATGCTGTGTCTGTGCGGCCTTCGACGGCCGTGGCCGATGCCGCGCGGATTATGCTTGCGAATCGGCTCACTGGTTTGCCCGTGCTTGATGACGCGGGCAAGCTGATTGGCATTGTCAGCGAGGGGGATCTGTTGCGCCGCGCCGAGATCGGCACCGATGGCAAGCAGGCCGGCTGGCTGAAGACGTTTCTGTTGCCCTCCACCGTCGCGGCTGATTATGTCGCCACGCATGCCCGCCATGTCAGCGGGGTGATGACGCATAATCCGGTGTTCGTCACCTCGGATACGGAGCTGTCCGAAGCCGCGGATCTGATGCTGCGCAAACATATCAAGCGCCTGCCGGTGCTCGATGACGGCAAGCTGGTAGGCATGATCAGCCGTACCGACCTGCTGCGCATCCTGGCCCGCAAGCTGATCGAGACACCGGAGAACACCAGTGACGAGGCGATTAGCAATTACATTCGCGCCGAGCTGGAGCATGCCCGCTGGGCGCCTAAATCGGGCATTCGCGTCAAGGTGGATGCCAAGAAGGTGACGCTGGAAGGCACTATTTTCAGCGATGAGGAGCGCCAGGCGGTGGTGGTGATCGCAGAGAACGCGCCGGGGGTGAAAGAGGTCGAGGACAAGCTGCTGTTCGTCGATCCGGCTTCGGGCATGGCGTTTCCCGCGCCGTAAATTTTTTCACCGGCGGACGGGGTTGCAAGAAATTCGTCGCTCGTTGCTTGTGAGCGCCGGACATAGTTGCTACAGCCTCCCGCACGGTCGGAGCGTAGCGCAGCCTGGTAGCGCATCAGTCTGGGGGACTGGGGGTCGTGGGTTCGAATCCCGCCGCTCCGACCAATTCAGCTCCATAAATTTTAGCGCAGGCGGGTTTGCATGAGCGAGGCGTTGCGCGTTCGTGGGTTGAGCAAATCCTTCGCCCGGCCGGTCATCGCCGGGCTCGACCTCAGCATCGCGCCGGGTGAGTTTTACGCTTTGCTGGGGCCCAACGGGGCGGGCAAAACCACGACGTTGCGGATCATCGCCGGGCTGATGCGCCCTGATGCGGGCAGTGTTTGCGTGTTCGGGCGTGATGTGCTGGCAGACCCCCTGGGGGCCAAGGCGATTATGGCCTGGCTGCCCGATGAGCCGTTGCTCTACGACCGGCTGAGCCCGATGGAATATCTCGAATTCGTCGCCGGGCTGTGGCGGGTGGACCCCGCGGTGGCCAAAAC
>NZ_JABEVC010000051.1 GCF_013044125.1 Acidocella sp.
CGCTGTGCCCCCCAGCGGCCCGAGCGCCACCCCCGCCACATACAGCGCCCGGTGCCAGCCGAGAAACGGCGCGAAAGGCGCCGCCAGCAGCCACAGCACCATATCCAGCAGGCGTGACCACTCCACCATCACCCCCGCGCCGGAATCATCGCGCGCCACCGTTATCACCAGATGCCCGGCGCGGATGCCATCCTCCAGCCGCAGCAGGCGCATGTAGCTGTCAGGGTCGTTCAAACTACCTGCGAGCACGCCGGGCCATTGATGCGCCCCGGCCACGATGTTGAGCGCGGCGGCAAGGAGAAAAAGCAGCGGATACATCATCCCGCATGCGCCCTGAAACCGCCCACACCGCGCTCGATCTCGGTGACATGGCGCGGCCGCAGGCCGCTGGCGTCCGTCAGCCCGCAGGAATGCGCGATCATCTCCACCTCTTCCATCAGCCGTCCGGCATAGCGGCTTACCCGCACCGCCTTGTCCGCCGGGTCCAGCCCCGCGATCAACCGCGGGTCGGCGGCGGTCACCCCCGTGGGGCAGCGCCCGGAGCCGCATTTCATCGCCTGGATACACCCGAGCGAGAACATGAAGCCCCGCGCGGAGGAAACGAAATCCGCCCCCATGCACAGCGCCCAGGCCACCTTGTCCGGCGTTATCAATTTGCCCGCCGCGATGATGCGTATCCGCCCGGTCAGCCCATGTTCATCGCGCAACGCCACCGCATAGGGCAACGCCTGGGTTATTGGCAGCCCCATATAGTCAGCCAGCGGCTCCGGCGCCGCGCCGGTGCCGCCTTCGCCGCCGTCCACCTGGATATAATCAGGGCAATGTTCGGGGTTCTCCACACAGTCGTTGAACCATTCATCAAGGAAGCGCGGGTCGCCGACGACGAACTTAACCCCCACCGGCTTGCCGGTGATCCCCCGCACCCGGGCGATGAAGGCGCCCAGTTCAGCGATGTTGGCGATGTCGCGGTGGCGGTTGGGGGAGATGCTGTCATGCCCTTCGGGAATGCCGCGAATGGCGGCGATTTCCGCTGTCACCTTGCCGCCCGGCAACACGCCGCCCTTGCCCGGCTTGGCGCCCTGCGCCAGCTTCACCTCGAACATCTTCACCTGCGGCATCGCCGCGATCTCGCGCAGCCGCTCCTCGGAAAGTGCGCCGCTGGCATCACGCACGCCATATTTGGCGGTGCCGATCTGCATGATGATATCCGCCCCGCCCTCCAGATGGAATTTAGAGAGTCCGCCCTCGCCGGTGCTCATCCAAACGCCCGCGAGCTTTGCCCCGCGCGAGAGCGCGCTCACCGCCGCATGGCTCAACGCGCCATAGCTCATGCCCGAGATGTTGAAAAAATGCTGCCCCATGTAAGGCTGCGCGCACGCCCCCGGGCCGCTGGTGATGCCGATCAGCTTGCCGGGAAAATGCCGCTTCTCCTCATCGAGCACCGGAAACGCGGCATTGCGGAACACAAAGCTCGGCACATTCTCCGAGCCGAAGCTCACCAGATTGGAAACCCCTTTCGCCGAGCGATACACCCAGCTGCGCTCCAACCGGTTGAACGGCCGCTCCGCCCAGTCCGGCAGATATTGGTACTGGCGCATATATTCGCCCCAGGTCTCGGCAAAGTAGCGGAAATGCCCGATGACGGGGAAATTGCGCAGCACGGTATGTTTTTGCTGGTGCGTGTCGCGCCAATACACCACCGCCAGCCCCGCCGCGGCACCGGCCGCCAATATCCCCAGAACCATATAAGCGCTCCCCGGCCTTTTGCCTGAGCGTGATAGCCTTGAATCGCGCGCATGTCTCTGTTCTCGCGCGATCTGGCATCCGAACCCGCTTGGGCTTATGATTACGCATGGCAAAAGATAAGAGCTACGACAAAACCCTGCGCCACCTGCAAGTCGAGCTGGTGAAACTCCAGCGCCATGTGATTTCACGCGGCCAGAAGGTGCTCATCATCCTTGAAGGCCGCGACGGTGCTGGCAAGGACGGCACCATCAAGCGCATCATCGAGCATCTCTCCCCGCGCGATATCCGCGTCGTGGCGCTCTCCAAACCATCCGACGTTGAAGCCACCCAATGGTATTTCCAGCGTTATGTGAACCATCTGCCGGCCGCCGGCGAGATCGTGCTGTTCAACCGCTCCTGGTACAACCGCGCCGGTGTGGAGCATGTCATGGGCTTCTGCTCGGACCACGACTACCACACCTTCCTGCGCAACGTGCCGGTGTTCGAGTCCATGCTGGCCGATTCCGGCATCACGGTGATCAAATACTACCTCGACATCGACCGCAAGGAACAGAAGAAGCGCCTTGAGGCCCGTCATGACGATCCGCTGAAACAATGGAAAATCAGCCCGATCGACGAGAAGGCCCTGAAACATTTTGATGACTATACCAAGGCCCGCAACATCATGCTGCGCGCGACCGATAGCGCCACCGCGCCATGGATGGTGGTCCGCGCCAACGACAAAAAGACCGCCCGCCTGGCGATTATAGCCGATCTCATCACCCGGGTGGATTACGCCGACGCCACCCCGCATGACACCCATACAGAGATCGTCTGCCGGTTTGATGAAGCCTGCCTCACCAACGGCATGCTCGCCTCATGAACGCGCTGCTGGACAAGCTCACATTCGATGCCAACGGGCTGATCCCCGCCATCGCCCAGCAGCATGACACGGGTGAGGTGCTGATGATGGCCTGGATGAACCGCGACTCCATCGAGGAGACGCTCAAGACCGGCCAGGTCTGCTATTGGTCGCGCTCGCGGCAAAAACTCTGGCGCAAGGGCGAATCCTCCGGCCAGCAACAGAGGCTGGTGGAGTTGAGACTCGACTGCGACGGCGACACGCTGCTGCTCCTGGTCGACCAGAAGGGCGTCGCCTGCCACACCGGGCGGCGAAACTGCTTTTTTCTTGCCTGGCGCGGCGAAGATTTGGTGGAAATCGCCGCGCCACTGGTGGACCCGGCACAGCTTTACAAGTAACCGCGCCCCCTCCACTTGATAGATTCTGAAATTTGGCGAAATAAGTAAGGGCAAAATTCTGATGGGTCCGATCATGTCGCTCAAGCTGCCGAAATTCCTTTCCGCCCGCCCGGTCATCGCCGTGGCGGCCCTTGCGCTTCTCCTCGGTGGCGCGGCAACCAGCCGCTTCGCCAATGCGGATGATACCGCCGATTACCCGGCGGCCAGCCTCACCGCCCCCACCGACCCGGCGGCGCTGATCGCGCGCGGCAAATACCTGACAGAGGCGGCTGACTGCATGCCCTGCCACACCGGACCCAACCACGCGCCCTTCTCCGGCGGCTTGGTCATGGCCACGCCCTTCGGTGGCCTCGCCACCCCCAATATCACGCCTGACAAAGCAACCGGCATCGGCAACTGGACGGATGCGCAATTCTACAACGCCGTGCACTACGGCGAAGCGCCGGGCCGCTCTTATCTGTTGTTCCCCAAATTCCTCTACCCGGCGATGCCCTACACCTCCTACACCAAGCTCTCCTACGCGGACGTGATGGCGATCAAGGCGTATCTCTTCTCGTTGCCGCCGGTGAACGTAGCGCCCACGCCGAGCACCATGCTGTTTCCCTTCAACCAGCGGCCCGTGCTGCTCGGCTGGCGCATCTTGTTCTTCCGCTCGGGCCCGATGCACATGAACCCGGCCTGGAGTGACAGCATGAAGAACGGCGCCTACCTCACCGAGGCGCTGGGCCATTGCGGCGAATGCCACACACCGCGCAACTTCCTGAGCGCCATGATGCTGGACAAAGCCTACGCAGGCGCGCCGATTGACGCCTTCTTCGCCCCCAACATCTCGTCCGACAAAAAATATGGCGTCGGCGGCTGGGCGCAGGCGGACCTCGTGGCCTACCTGCATGACGACGGCAACATGGTCAAAGGCTCGCCCTACGCCGCCATGGGCGAGGTTGTGGACCATTCCACCAGCCAGATCCCCGTGTCTGACGATGTGGACATCGCCAACTACCTGCAGAACGAGACGGTGCCCCAGCATGTGCCGCCCACCCCCGCGGTGCCCAACGCCGCAGCCTCCATCGCCCTTGGCGCCACTGTGTACACCGCCAACTGCGCCGGGTGCCACGGCAAGACCGGCGGCGGCATGGCCCCGATCATTCCCAATCTCGCGGGCAATGACTCCGTCACCGCCTCGGAACCCACAAACGTGATCGGCGCCGTGCTGAGCGGGCTGGACCCGTGGAAGGCCAACGGCCCGGCCATGCCGGCTTTCGCCAACAGCCTGTCGGATGCACAGATCGCCGCCGTCACCAACTATGTGCGCACCAGCATGGGCAACAACGCCACCGCTGATGCCTCCCCGCATGATGTGATGAAGCTGCGCGCAATCGCCGTGGTGCCGCCCTCCGCCACCAAATCGGCTGATCTCTTTGGTTGCCCGCATATCTCCGCCGCCGGCGGGGCCACCAGCATCGCGGACCCTGGCAGCGACCTGTTGAACAGCTACGCGGGCGCCACCCCGGCAACCATGCCGAACCGGACCCGCACGCTGATCTCGGCCATCCGCGCCGGCAACACCACCATCAGCAACGCGGACCTGACCAACGACCTCATCGCGGCATACTGCCCCGTGGTCGCCAACCAGAGCGGGCTGAGCAATGCCGCCAAACATCAGGCAATGCAGAACTTCGTCGCCAGCGTGCAGCCGCTCATTGCCTCGGCCGTCAATTAACATCGAGACGCTGACGGGAGCGGCCGTCGTGCCGCTCCTGCCGGAACTCGCCCGGCTGCGCATCAGCGTCTTCCACGAGTTCCCCTATCTCTACGACGGCGATGCCGCCTACGAGCAAACCTATCTGCGCGTTTACGCGCAGGCGCCGGGTGCTGCCGTCATCGTCGCGCGTGACGGCGGAAAAATCATCGGCGCCTCAACCTGCCTGCCGCTGACGGCTGAAACCGCGAATGTGCAAAAACCCTTCCTCGATGCCGGGGAGGATATCTCCAAGGTTTTCTATTTCGGCGAGAGCGTGCTGGAACAGGCTTATCGCGGCCAGGGCATCGGCGTGCATTTTTTTGATGCCCGCGAGACCCAGGCGCGCGCCACTGGCCATCCCGTCACCGCCTTCTGCGCCGTGCGCCGCCCGGCGGACCACCCGCTGCGCCCGGCGGGTTATGTCCCGCTGGATGAATTTTGGCGCCATCGCGGCTATACCAAACGCCCAGCACTTAGCTGCACCATGTCCTGGCGCGACATCGGCGAGAGAGAACCGAGCGAAAAAATCATGGATTTCTGGACCAGGACCCTATGAAACTCGCGCTGGCGCCCTTTGGCGTCTCTCCACCTCCCAATTTCAAATCCTTCATCACCCGCATTGAACGCCTGGCCGCCGAGGCGGCACTCGGCGGCGCTGATCTGCTCGCTTTGCCGGAATATTTCTCCATGGTCCTGGCCGGGGCCAGCGTCACCACGCCTGATCTCGCGGCCGAGCTTGCCATTGTCACCGCGCAGGCCGATGAGCTGACCGCCGCCCTGCGCGAGACGGCCGCGCGCCACAAAATATACCTGCTAGCGGGTTCCATCCCCATGCGGCTTGGCACCGTGTTCAATAATCGCGCCGCCTTCATCGCCCCTTCCGGCGCGCTGGCCTTTCAGGACAAGCAATGCATGACCCGTTTCGAGGCCGAGCGATGGGGCATCACCGGCGGTAATCCACCCCAGGTGTTCGAGACCAGCTTCGGGCGCATCGGCGTGTCCATCTGTTATGATAGCGAATTCCCGCTGCATGTGCGCGCGCAGGTGACGGCAGGGGCCAGACTCATCCTCATCCCCAGTTGCACCGACAGCCCCGCCGGCTTCAACCGCGTGCGCCTGAGCGCGCGCGCCCGCGCCATCGAGAATCAGTGCTACACCGCCGTCATCCCGCTCACCGGCCAGGCGCCCTGGTCCGTCTCGATTAACGAAAACTACGGCCAAGCGGCCCTGTTCACCCCGTGCGACGCCGGTTTCCCGCCGGACGGCGTGGCTGTGGCGGGGCGCATGAACGCATCGGAGCTGGTGTTCGCCACCGTGGATTTCGCCGCCATTGATACGCTGCGTACCCAGGGTGCGGTGCTCAACCACCGGGACTGGCCAGAGGCAATCCCCCCCTGCCCCGTGGTGCCCCTGGCGTGACCAGGGTTTTCCTTATCGCCGGCGAGGCCAGCGGCGACGTGCTGGGCGCGCGCCTGATGGCGGCGCTGCGCGCACAACGCGAAGATCTGGTGTTCTCGGGCATCGGCGGGGCGCGCATGGCGGAGGCGGGGCTTGAGTCCATCTTCCCCATGCAGGAGCTGGCGGTGATGGGCCTGGCTGAAATCCTGCCCCGGATTTTCGCGCTGAAACGGCGCATCAACCAGACGATCGAGACAATCAAGGCCACCCGGCCGGATATCGTCGTCACCATCGACAGCCCCGGCTTCTGCCTGCGTGTGCTCAAAGGCATCTCCGGCACCGGCATTCCGCGCATCCACTACGTTGCCCCGCAGGTCTGGGCCTGGCGGCAGGAACGGGTGAAGCACTACCCCGGCCTGTGGGACGAGCTGCTCTGCCTGCTCCCCTTCGAGCCCGCGTTTTTTGCCCCGCACGGGTTGAATCCGGTTTTCGTCGGCCATCCGGTTCTGGAATCGGGTGCCAATATGGGCGACGCCGCGCGCTTTCGCGCCCAGCATAACATGGCCCCAGGCGCCGTGCCGGTGGTGCTCATGCCCGGTTCGCGCGTCACTGAAACCTCGCGCCTGCTGCCGGTATTCCGCCAGAGCATGGTGGAGCTTTCCGCACGCATCGCGCAGCTGCAACCCGTGCTCGCCGCCGCCGCCGGCGTTGCCGAGGCCGTGGCCGCCCAAACGCGCGACTGGCCGGTCTCCCCCATCATCGTGCGCGATGTCGCCACCCGTTACGACGCCTTTGCCGCCGCGCGCGCGGCGCTGACCAAATCCGGCACCTCCACGCTGGAACTCGCCATGGCCGGCGTGCCGATGGCGGTGACCTACCGGGTCAACCCGCTCAGCGCGATGCTGGCGCGGCGCATGATCAAGGTGGAACATGTCGCCATGATCAACCTGCTGGCAGGCCGCGCGCTGGTGCCCGAGCTGTTGCAGCAGGATTGCACCCCAGCGAAACTGAGCGCGACGCTGTACGGGTTGATCACCGGCGAGGCCGCCGCCGCAACGCAGCGCGCGGGTTTCGCCACCGCGCTGGCAAGCCTGCGCGCACCCGCCGGAACCCCCTCATCCGCCGCCGCCGCCCGGGTTCTCGCCAGACTTGGAACAGGGGGGAATCAGGCTCTATCGGGACACGTCATTGAAAATGCCGTGTCCCAATAGCGTCATATTTAGCGCGCGCCGCCCACCAACCCGCGCGCAGTACCCTGCGTCATGAATGACGCAGGGTACTATAGCCTCGCCCGCTCATTCAGCAGTGCCGGCCCCATTCTGGTTTGCCGGGTCATAAAGCGCGATCATAATCCGGCTGCCCGCCACCTGCGTCAGGCTGGGTTTGCCAAGCGCCTGCGCCCCGGCGAAAAACTTCGAGAACGCCGCATGCTCCGCGCTCTGCCCCGCGTGGCCATACACCACCCACACGCGCTTACCCTGGCTCGCGGCCTTTTCGGCATGGTTCAGGCCGCCCGCAGCATCCTTCAGCACCACACTGCGCGCGCCCGGCGGCAGATACATGCGCAAAATCGGCAACGCCCCAGTATCGTAGAGATACACCACATCCCCGGGGCTGACATCCTGCGCCAGCAATTTCGCGGCGATATCCCAACGCGGTTTGGTCTCGGCATTGTAGTAGGGCACGAGGTTCACGAGCAGCAGCAGCGCCCCGCCCGCCACCACCAGCGCGCGCGCGCGCGGCGCGGCAAGGTCCAGCAGCGCCGCGCCGCCAATCCCGGCGAGGATCGCGAAGGGCGCGGCACTCCACAAAATATAGCGGGGCAGCAGAATTGGCCGCCAGATCGAAACGATCGTGAACATCAACGGTAGAAACACAAAGGAGATGCCCAGCACCGCAAGCACCGCGGGGCGGCGGCGCAGCGCCCAGGCGGCACTGGCCACGCCCAGGGCCAGGGCTGCATCAATCACCCAGACCAGCGCGAGGGGTGTGGGTACATGCATGAACTTGAAGGTCACCGAATCAGCGATCCGCATGAAGTAGACCGAGCCAAGATCATACCAAAGCCGCGAGGCGTTCAGCGGTGGAATCCACATCACGCTTTGGATGTAGCCCTGTCCCTGGTGCAACGTCATCAGGTAGTAGAACGGCCCGCACAATAGCGCGACGATGAAATCGGAGAGCAGGAAATTGCGCAGCAGCTGCCAGCGGTCCGGCGATTGTACGAGCAGCGCCGCGCCGATGACATTGGCAACAATCAACCAGGGCAGCCCGTCGCCCAGCACATCCAGCGCCACGGCCGAGCCCAGTATGAACACCGCCCAGCAAGCCCCCGTCACATTCCAGCGGATTGGCTTTGAGGCGGCGGAAATATCCATGGCCAGCCGCGTGATTCCATAGAGCGCGACCAGAATCAGAAACATCTCCAGCGTATAGGAGCGCGCCTCCTGGCTGAAGGCGAGCGCCGTCGGCGAGAGGCCGATGATGAGCGCGGCCACGATCCCCGCGGTGCGCCCGGCGATCCGGTACGCGATCATATACACCAGCATCACCGCCAGCGCGCCGAACACCGCCGAGGGCAGACGCAGCCAATATTGCGGGTCGCCCAGCCCTACCAGCGGCGAGAGCATGAGGAAGAAGCTCGGCATATGGTGGTTTATGAAGGAATCGTTCACCAGCGCCGCCGGCGCCAGCGAGGCGCGCTGGAAGGTGAACGCCTCGTCAAGCCAGAACGGCCTGGCGCCCAGGCCGCTCAGCCGGGGCAGCAGCGCCAGCACGAACACCAATGCCGGCCAGCACAACGCACGCAGTCTGTTCACGCAAGCGCCTCCGCCGGTCCCTGTTTCTGGTTCTGTGCCTGGCCTTGCGCAGCCGCCGGCAGCGGGTCAGCCGGTTGCCAGTCGCGAAAAAACGCGCGGCCGACGGCACCCGCGAGCGCCTGAATATGGATCTGGACCATGTCCAGATACTCGTGCAGCCCCGTGGCGAGAATATGGCTGATTGGCTTCTCCAGCAACAATTCGCGCAAATATTGCGCCATCTCAATCGCCTCGGCCGCGGCTGGCAGCCCGTAGATCCGCCGCAAATCGTCCAGATGCAGCTCTGCTCTGCGCACGCACAGCAGCGCCGAGCGCGGCGAGGAGGGATCGCGCAGCAGGAAGTGCACGACATCCTCCGCCGAGAAGCTGGCGCGCGAGCGCCGCTTGAAGGCATGATACCCCGCGGCGGCGCGCAAAATCGCGTTCCACTGCGTCAACTCGGCCACGCGCTTTTCCTCGCGCCCCTGCGGCAGAATGGCGGTGTATTTGATATCAAGCATCCGCGTGGTCTGGTCGGCGCGCTCCAGCAACCGGCCTAGCTCATAAAAATACCAGCCCTGGTCGCGATACAACGTCCCCTCGGTGATGCCGGTATGCGCCTGCACCCCGTCCTTCAGCCTGGTGCACAGCCGCGAGAGCGCGTCGCCTTCCAGATCCTCGGGCGTGATCTGCCCCACGAAGCGGTGGAACATATTGATCTGGCGCCACATCTCCGTGCTCATCAGCGGGCGCAGCGTGCGCGCGTTGGTGCGCGCGTCCTCCAGATTGCCCGGCACGGAGGTTGGGTTGCCGCGGTCCAGCAGATAAAACCGCTTCACATGCGCCGCATCCGGCGAGAACCCGCGCGCCGCGAAATTCTTCTCATCGGCGTTGATGCGGATCAGCCCGAACCAGGCATCCGTCTCAAATCCCGGACTCTCGAAACTCTGCGTCACATCGATCAGCCGTGCCAGATTCTCCACCCGCTCCAGGTAGCGCGCCATCCAGAACAACCCCTCGGCATCGCGCGAGAGCAGCACGGCATCAAAACGCATCGCGCTCATTTTCCCGCCCCTTCCGTCAGATCATCCGCCAGAACCCAGGTGTCCTTGGAGCCGCCGCCCTGGCTGGAATTCACAATCAAACTGCCGCGCTTCATCGCCACGCGGGTCAGCCCGCCGGGCAGCACCCAGCTCTCCCGGCCGGTGATGATGAACGGCCGCAAATCCAGATGCCGCGGCCCAACCCCCTCGGCCGCCAGCGTCGGCGCGACGGAAAGCCCGATCATCGGCTGGCTGATCCAGTTGCCCGGATCGGCCAAAATGGAGGCCCGCGCCGCCTCCAGCTCCTCCTTGCTGGCGCGCGGCCCGATGGTGATGCCATACCCGCCGGACTCGCCCACCGGCTTGGTCACCAGCTTGTGCAGATTCTCCAGCGTATATTGCAGCCCCTCCGGCTCGCGGCAGATATGGGTCTCCACATTCTTCACCAGCGCCTCCTGCCCGAGGTAATATTGGATGATGCGCGGCATGTAGGCATACACCGCCTTGTCATCGGCAACACCGGTGCCCACGGCATTGGCGATCGCGACATTCCCGGCCTTCCACGCGCCAATCAACCCGCGCACGCCCAGCATGGAATCCGGCCGGAACACCGCCGGGTCCAGAAAATCATCGTTCAAACGCCGGTAGATTGTATGCACCCGGCGCAACCCGCTGGTTGTGCGCATGTAGACGCGCTCATCCTCCACCACCAGGTCCGCGCCGACCACCAGCGGCACGCCCATTTCGCGCGCCAGGAACACATGTTCGAAATAGGCGGAGTTATAAATGCCCGGCGAGAGCAGCACGACCTGCGGATCATCCGCCCCTCCCGGCGCGATCTCGCTCATCGCCGCGCGCAGCCTGCGCCCGTAATCATCCACCGGCTTCAGCCGTATCCCCGCCATCAGATCAGGGAAAGCGCGCAGCATCAGGTGCCGGTTCTCAATCACATAGCTCACCCCGGAGGGCGTGCGCGCATTATCCTCCAGCACGCGGAAATCGCCGAATTCGTCGCGAATGATATCAATGCCGCAGACATGCACATACGTCCCGTGCGGTACGGGAAAATCCTTCATCTCCGGCCGGTAGTTGGAGTTGCCATAGACCAGCTCGGCCGGAATCACCCCGTCGCGCACGATATGCCCCGGCCCGTAGATATCGCCCAGAAACGCATTCAGCGCCGCCACCCGCTGGATGCACGCCCGCTCCAGCAGGCTCCATTCCGCCGCCGTGAGCACGCGGGGAATACAGTCAAACGGCAAAATCCGGTCGATGGCGGTGGCATCGGAATACACGGTGAAGGTCACGCCGAGGTCGATCAACTCGGTCTCCGCGGCCGAGGCGCGCGCGCGCAGCGCCTCCAGCCCGATCGTCCCGAGTCGTTCGACCAGCCAGTCCGGCACCGGGCCGGCATCGGCCCGCTTGCGCGTGAGTTCGCAAAAATAGCGGCCCGGATCGTACTCCGGCCAGATGGTGCGAAAGATTTCGTTCATACCAGCAGCTCCGATCGGAAATTGCCCAGACCGGCCTGCGGGGCTGGCGCCGGAACGGTCAAGTCATAGGCAAAAACTGCGCAAATTCGCGCCAAAGCAAAAATAACCGCGAAGGAATTCATCAGCTGCCAACCATCCAACAGTACCTTCTCACCATGGTTCCTGACAGGCTGCATCCAAAATCGGTGTTCCCGCAAGTCCCTGCCGGGTTCCATGCAAACCGCGGACCAGCCGGCCCCACCGGCTGGCAAACCATATGCCCGCGCGGCTCATGTTGCGGCGCAACCTGATTCGCCATAGCCCGCGGGCAATCAGTCTGTTAACCAGGACGAATGAGTGCAGTGGCTTCCTGCGATGAAATGATCGACCGGTCCGGCCGGGTACGGGGCCACTGGGCGCCACTGCTCGAGGCCGTGCGCGATGTCGGGCATGAGGAGCTGGCCCGCCGCGCCGCCGCACTGAACCGGCAGATGCGCCTCGCCGCCCCCTTCGGCGCCGCGCCAACCCGCCATTACGATCCCTTGCCCGCACTGCTCACCCCGTTCGAATTCTCCGGGCTTGAGGCGGGGCTGCTGCAACGCGCGCAACTGCTCAGCGCCGCGCTGCAAGACCTCTACGGCCCGCAAACCTTGCTGCGCGATGGCAGCCTCCCGCCCGCGCTGGTACTGGGCAACCCGCATTTCCTGCGCAGCCTGCACACGCAAACCCCGCTCAACTTCCCGCGCCTCAGTCTCTACGCGGCCGATCTCATCCGCGGGCCGGACGGGCATTTCCAGGTCCTGCGCGACCATACCGGCGTCATCCCCGGTCTTGGCCATGCGCTGTCGCTGCGGCGCATCGCCTCCGGCACTGTGCCTGAGCTTTTCCGCGCCGGGGGGCTGCGTAGCCTGCGCCCGGTGCGTGAGATGCTGGTGGACAATCTGCAACGCGCGGCCCAGGGCGGGCTGGTCGCCGTGCTTTCGGCCGGGGCCGCCAACCCGGCCCTGGCGCCCGACGCGATGGACGATGCCCTGCTCGCCCGCGCGCTCGGCGTGCTGCTGATTGAACCCGGTGACCTCGCCACCCGCAACGGCGGCCTGCACATGAAAACCCTAAGCGGCCTGCTGCCCGTCGCCAGCCTCATCCGCGGGCTCCCGGGAATTGATCTGGACCCGCTGGAACAAGGCGGGCGGCCCGGCGCCGGTATCCCCGGCGCCTTTGGCGCCATCCGCTCCGGGGCGCTGAAAATGCTCAACGCCCCCGGCAGCGCATTGATGGAAGCCGCTGAACTTGCGGGATATATTGAACCACTGTTCCAGCGCCTGCTCGGTGCCGCCCCGCTGCTGGCGAAAGCCTCCGGCGACCCGGTGGCAAGCGCGTCCCGCGCCCCTTTCGTCAGCGGCACCAGTCTGGTCTCCCCCCCCATCCTCTTCCGGCTCTACGCATGGCACGACGGCAACACCTGGCAGGTTCTCCCCGGCGGCCTCGGTTTCGGCCTGGAGCAGACGAACGCGGCACAGGGCATCATCCTCACCGGCATGAAGGACCTTTGGGTGCTGGACGCCGACGAGCCGCATATCATCTCCGGCGCCGCCCAGTCGGACGTTCCAAGGCGCACCCAGTTTCTCGCCGCCGCGCATCTGCCCTCGCGCGTGGCTGACAATTTGTTCTGGCTCGGCCGCTCGGTCGAGCGGCTGGAAGCCGCCGCGCGTCTGCTCATGCTGGCGCTGCCCCGGCTGGAATCCGGCACTTCGCTGCCGCGCGACCTGGCCGAACGCGCGCTGATCGCCAAATGCCTTGCCCAGGCCGGGCTGCTCCCGGCTGACCTCGCGGGCGGCGCGCTCTCGGGCCGCCAGCTGCGCGGCGCGTTGGCGCGGCGTAAGCCAGTTACCGGGCAGCTCAAGGAAGTCGCCCGGCTGGTCAACGCCGCCAGCGAGCGCTTGAGCCCCAGCATGCTGGCCACTGTGCGCTTCGCTCTGAACCAGGCCACCGAATCCCTGCCCAACGAGGAGCTGGCCCTGCCCGCCATGCTCAGTTTCGCCGCCACTTTCGCGGGCATCGCGGCGGAGAACATGTCGCGCGACGGCGGCTGGCTGTTCCTGGAGATGGGCCGCAGGCTGGAACGCGCCGAAACCCTGGCCGAAAACCTCGCCATTTTGCTCAACGCCCCGCCCGAGCGGCTGGAACCCGGCATGGCGCTCGGCATCGAGCTGGCTGATTCCGTGCTCAGCTATGATTTGCGCCACGCGGGCATTCTGGCGCCCGGCCCCGTGCTCTCCATGCTGCTGGCCGATTCCGGCAACCCGCGCAGCCTGGCTTATCAATTCATCGTGTTGCGTAGCTGCCTGCAGCATCTGGGCGCCGAGGATGACGCCGAATCCCTGAAGCAGTTGCAGCAGGAGGCGGTGAACCTTAGTGGCGAGACCATCGGCCTGGCCAAGCCGCTGGCCGCCATCGCCGCCCGCCTGCGGCTGATCTCCGACCATGTGCACCGCCGCTTCTTCAGCCTGCTGCCAGAGGCCCACCAGCTCGAGGACGAGCTGGAGCTGGAAGCCGCGCAATGATCTACCGGCTGCACCACACCACCACTTATGACTATGCGGAGCCCGTCGTCCTCGGCACGCATTTCATGCACCTGCTGCCGCGCGCGCGGCCCGGCCAGTTCATCCGTGAGGCTATGCTCAGCGTCTCCCCGCAACCGGAAACAAGGCGCGACGAGACCGACCATTTCGGCAACATCACCACCACCATCTCCCTCACCGCCCCGCACCGGCAGTTCTCCGTGGCGCTCAGCGCCACCATTGAGGTGGAGCAGCCTCCCCCGCCGCCACCCGCGCAAACGCCGCGATGGGAGGCCATCGCGCTATGGGGTCTTAAAGACCCGGATGTTGCCGAATTCTGTCTGCCCAGCGCGCTGGCCAAGCCGAATGGGGAAATCGCTGACTACACCGCCCTCAGCTTTCCCCCCGGCCGCACCATCCTGGCCGGCCTGCTGGAGTTGAACCTGCGCATCTGGACGGACATGACCTACACCCCAGGCGTGACCAACAATTCCACCACGGCGGCGCATGTCTTCAAAACCCGCGCCGGCGTCTGCCAGGATTATGCGCATTTCATGCTGGCCTGCCTACGCGCTCTGGGCCTGCCTGGGCGCTACGTCTCCGGCTATCTGCGTACCTCGCCCCCCGCCGGGCAGATCAAACGCCGCGGGGCCGATCAGTCTCACGCCTGGGTCTCCGCCTGGCTCGGGCCGGAAATCGGCTGGGTTGACTTTGACCCCACCAATAATCTGCTGGTCAGCGATGAACATGTAACGCTCGCCTGGGGGCGTAATTTTCAGGATGTCAGCCCCCTGCGGGGCATCATCCTCGGCGGCGGGCGGCACTCGCTGCGCGTGAATGTGGACCTAGACCCGGTGCTGACCTAGCGGCCTGCTTGTCCCTGAAGCTTCATAAACAAAAACCCCGCGAGGCCGAGCAGCACCAGAACCGGAACCACGAACACCGCGGCCCAGAACATCAGCCAGAACATTACCCCGGCGAGGCATAAAAAAAGCCCGAACATCACCAGCCGGAGCAATATCTCCCCCAGCTTGGGTTTGGGTGGCTCAATGAAGTTGCCCTCCGGTGTCATGTCGATCACCGGACCGTTTGAATTTGCCATCACGCCAATATAATCCCCGCCCGCCGCAATTCAACCAAGCCCCGCCAGCGCGCCCTCGAAGCGCGCCAGATTCTCCGCCGTATACGCTGCATAGTCGAAATCCAGCTTGGAGGTAATCTCCGAGACAGCGCTCCAAAGCGTCTCGCGCAACAGCGAGGCGCATTGGCTCACCCTGAAGCCATCCCACACCGCGGCACCCGGCGGCCTGCCGAAATAAGCCTCCAGCAGCGCCGCATCGTGCTGCGGGCCAAATCCGTTGTTGGAGGCAAGGTTCGCCAGATCAAACAACGATGAATTAAACCCGGCGTAGTCCCAGTCCAGCAGCCACAGCCGCGCCCCGTCATCGAAGATATTCCCCGCCAGCAGGTCGTTATGCGAAAATACGACTTCCACCAGCCCCATCCGCCGCTCCAGCATGTCATTCAACCCCAGCAGCCGCTCCAGCTGTCCATCCAGGCTGGAGCGATTACCGCGCAACGCCGCGCCATAGGAGCGGTTGATATGAAACACCCAGAAAGCCAGGATCGGCCCTTGCAAATAAGGCCCCAGCCCGGTGTGGCATTGCTTTATCAACGCCGCCACGCGCGGCAGGTTCGCGGGCGCGCGGATTTCCTCCGGGCTCAGCGTGCGCCCCGCCAGCAGCCGGCTCACCATCACCCCCGGCGCGGTGTAATAAATCTCGGGCGAAAGCCCGGCCCGCGCCGCCGCTCTGGCCGCCGCCTGCTCGTTGAAGCGCATCACCCCGTGCTCGGGAATGTCCTTGCCCAGCCGCACGGCAAACCGCCGCCCGTCGTCCTGTTCCACGCCGAAATTGCGGTTGGTGATCCCCCCGGTGAGCGGCCAGATTTTAATCTCCCCCGTCCAGACCGGCAGCGCCTTAACCTCAGCCTCGCCCATTTGCCCCCCGGGTTGGAATGTTGCGGTCAGGTTTCCACATTCCACCACCTGCGGCAATGCGGGGCTACACCTCGCGCCCGGCCTGGCGCTTCCATTCGCGGTCCATCGCCGCGTTCACCTCGGCGCCGAACAGCACCACATAGGCCGAGAGATAAAACCACATCATCAGGCCGATCAGCGTGGAGAGCGGCCCATAAGTGGCGCTGTAGGCCGCGAAATGCCCGACATAGAAGCCAAACGCCCAGGACACCAGCAGCCACAGCAGGGTCGCGATGCCAGCCCCCGGCGCGTAGAAAATCCGGTTGCTCCCGGCTGGGCCAAAGCGATACAGCAGCCCCAGCGCCACCAGCACGAACAGCACCATTGCCCCCAGGCTGAGCAGGTTGACGATGATTTTCGTATTCCCCGGCAGGCCAAGGAACGCCAGCGCGACGGGGATGAACACCAGCAGGCCGATGGCCAGGGCCGCGCCGATCACCGCCACCAGCGTCATGCCCAGCGAGACCAGCTGAAACCGGATGATCCCGCGCTCCTCGCGCTCGTGATACGCCAGCGAGAGCGCGTTGAGGATTGATTTTGTCCCCGTCGATGACGACCAGAACGAGATCAGCAAGCTCAACCCAAAGCCCAGCCCCAGCCCCTGCGCCGGGGCCTGCACCAGGCTCTGAATCCGATCCGAGATCAGCGCGAAAGCCGCCGGCGGCATGAAGGTCTGCAGATATTGCAGCTGCGGCTGCACCGTCGCCGGATTATACACCAAGCCGTAGAACGAGATGAGCATGGTGATGGTGGGGAACAGCGCCAGCGTCGCGTAGAAGGCGCAGCCCGCCGCCACCAGCGAAACCCGCTGCGAGGCCGTGGCCTGCCCCGCCGCCACGAAGGAGCGCCGCAGAAACGGCATATGCGCGCAGTCCAGAATCCTGCCGATCATGCGCTGACCCTACGGATTTTCCCGTGCCGCGCAATCGCGCCACGAAAGCTTAACAACTACCGGCGCAACAAAAACGCCCGCACCGCCGCGATCGCGGGCGCGTCCATCAGCGCCGGGGCATGCCCGGCATCTTCCACCACATAACCCTCCGCGCCGGCCTCGCGCATACGCTCAAAGGTGCTGGGCAGCAGCAAATCGCTGGCGGCGCCGCGAATGGCCATGATCGGGAGCTTCAGCATCTCCCACAGCGGCCACATGTCCACATCCAGCGGCACGGTATTGCGCAGCGGCTCGGCGATCTTCGGATCATAATTCATGGCGAAGGCCCCGGCCCCGGTCTGGTCCAGCACCACCCGGGCGGAAAACCGCGCCAGATGCGCCCATTGCCTGTCGCTCAGCCGGCCAAAGGGCGCGTAGATCTCGCGCAGATGCGCCTCCAGCGCCGCCATGGTGGCAAAACGCTCCCCCTGCGTGGCCAGCGTGCCGCCAATGCGCTTCAGCGAGGCGGCGGGAATATGCGGGCCGATGTCATTAAGCACCAGCCGGGTGATCGGCGTGTTTTGCGCCGCGGCGATCATCATGCCGCAGATGCCGCCCAGCGAGGTGCCCACCCACGCCACCGGCTTGTTCAGCGCCGCCAGCAAATACGTCAGCGCCGTCACATAGCTCGGCGGCTGGTAGGCTAGGGCGTCGGGCAACCAGTCAGACTTGCCGCGCCCCGGCAGGTCCGGGCAGATGACATGGAAACGATCCGAGAGGGCCTCGGCCAGCGGGTCGAAATCGCGCCCGTTGCGCGAGAGCCCATGCACACACACCACAGCGGGCGCGGCCGGGTTGCCGAACTCGACATAGGCCATTTTGTGGAAGCTCGTGCCCAGCAGATAGTTAACCGAATTCGCCCGCGCCATGCCCAATCCCTTGCCAAACGCCGTGCGGGAATCGACCATCCGGCGCGGCTCGGTTATGGCTTAAATGATGCCGCGCCGTGCCACAACCAACCCCGGAAAACTCATCGTCACCGCCATGCTTGGCGCCTGCGCGGCCCTCAATCTCACCGTTTGAACCTTCTGCCTGCTGCACCCGCCCGCCCTTAACGGCGATTTCATGGCCTTCTGGTCCTACCCTCAATTTGCCGCCACGCACCCCATCGCCCAGATTTACAACACACAGGCGCTAGGCGCGGCGGGCAGCCTCCGCAAAACAGTTGTTGACGCAGGCCCCTGAACACCCAAACATACGCATAATGAGCTTCAAGCCCGCCCGCCGCCCGCATTTCTTCTACACCACGGCGCCGCTGCCCTGCCCCTATGTGGAGGGCCGCACCGAGCGCAAGGTGGTGACCGAGCTTGCCGGCGTCTCGGCCGAAACCCTGCACGACCGTCTCTCCCGCGGCGGCTTCCGGCGCAGCCACAACATCGCCTACGCGCCGGTTTGCCCCAGTTGCAGCGCCTGCGTGCCCATCCGCATCCGCGCGCGCGACTTTACCCCCAACCGCACGCAAAAACGCATCGCCCGCATCAACGCCGATCTGGTGGTGCAGGAAATCCCGCCGCGCGCCACCACCGAGCAATACCAGCTCTTCCAGCGCTACCAGCAGGCCCGCCACGGCGAGGGCGACATGGCGAGCATGAGTTTTTATGACTACCGCGCCATGGTCGAGGACACGCCGATTGAAACCTCGGTCATCGAATTCCGCACCCACCAGGGCGCCTTGCTCGGCGCCTGCCTCACCGACCATCTCGGCGACGGGCTTTCCGCCGTCTACAGCTTCTTTGAAACCAGCATGGACGAACGCTCGCTCGGCACTTACGCCATCATCTGGCTGGCGGCGCGCGCGGTGGCGATGGGCCTGCCGTTCGTCTACCTCGGCTACTGGGTCGAAGAGAGCCGCAAAATGGCCTATAAGGCCAAATTCCGCCCCAGCGAGGTGTTAAAACACGGGCAATGGGTGCCGCTGGCGGAGCACCGGGTGCATCAATTTACCCCGGCGGCTTTGGCGCCCGCCGGATAGGCCGCGCATTCCCCACCAGAACATTCCCCACCAGAACAAGGAGCCTGAATGGCCTTCGCATGCACCACCCCCGCGGTCCCCACCCTACAGCGCGACGATGCCGATGTTCGGATCACGCGCTGGGATTTCGCCCCCGGCGCGGTGACCGGATGGCACAGCCACGGATTACCCTATTTCATCGTCATGCTGACCGATTCAACAATGCGCGTTGACGACGGCAAAAACATTACCGACTACCCGCGCAAGGCCGGAGACTCATACAGCCGCGCCTCGGGCATCGCGCATGACGTGATGAACGCCTCCGACACGCCGATGGCCTTCGTCGAAATCGAGGTCAAACGGCTCGAGGCGCTGATTTTCAGCTAAAATCCAAACATATGGTCGAATGAAAACCCGCCCGCGCCATCGTCAACCCCATGAAACCCGAACAGCCGGCAGGTGGTATCGCGGATGAGCACATAACCCGCCTCCCCCGCCGCGCTTAATTCGGCTCCGGAAAAATACTTCGCCGGATACACAATGGCCGAACCCGAACACGCGATCCGCAGCGCCGCGCTCGCCAGCAACGTGCCCGCCGCATCATAAAGCTCCAGAGCCGTGCTGGAAAAATCAAGCCACCGTGCGGATGCCGGATAGATCAGCACGCAAAAACTCTGCCGCCCGCCAAACCCCAGCTTCAAAAACAACCGCGTCGAGAGCCCCGGCGCCTTGCCGGTGTAGCTCTGCGGCTCGTTTTTATAGGTCATGATCGTATTGAAAATATGCCCGCCAAAACTGCTCTCCGCCGCATGGCCGCTCGCCCGGTCCTCAAACCGGAACAGTGCATGCAGCCAGCCGTTGGCCTCCCCGCCCTCACGAAAATCGTAGACCAGCTCGGCATGCCCGCCATCGGCCAGCACGCCGGGGCGCAGCACATCGTCCATATCCACAGCCAGGCCATGGCCGCGCGGCAGCACGCCCAAGAACCGCTCCGCCAGCTTCTCGCCCTGCGCGCTGAAAACATCCAGCCTTAGCGGCATGTTGTGCTCATGCACCGCCATCGGCGTCGGCTGCACGATGGTTTTGAACCGCCCGCGCGGCAGCACCGGGAAGGGCAGCAGAAACCCCCGCCCCATCTCTGAATACAGCGCTTTGATCCCGGCGTCGTCGCGCAAATCCGCGCGCTCCACATTCACATGCGCGATGCGCGTGCGCGCGGCGCGCGTAACCTCATAACGCGGGCGCACCACATGCCGCCCGGCGCGCAATTCCACTTGCGCCGGCCAGGAAACACCCGGCAGCACCGCCGCCACATCCACCGCCAGAGTCGCGAAGGGCGCAACCCCGGCGGCAATTCCCACCGGCGCCTCGGCGCCCATGCGGTCCAGCGCCATCGCCCCGGCGGGGACCGGCACGGCATGGCTGTTCTGCACCCACAGAATCACCCGTTCATCCGCGCGCGGCGCGGGCAATCCGGCAAACCGCTCCGACGGCCAGGCATTCGCATCATGCGTGCAGGAGAGCGAGGCCCCATTGTCAGCGGCGTAGGTGTCCAGCGCATATTTCACCACATCATGCCCCGCCACGCCGATCGCGTGCAGGAACAACTGCCCGGTGAACGGCCCCAGCCCGAAGCGCGCGCGCACGGCGGCGCTATCCAGCACGAAACCGCCCGCCCCGGCCGGCGCCGGATCTTCCCATTGCGCCAGAACCTCGCCCGCCGCGCCGTAGAGGCGGCAGAAAAACCGCACTGCCTTCGCACCATATCCGGCCCAGTAATTCGCCGTGGTCAGCCGCGTGGAAAAATGCCCATCCTCACGGAAAAACACGAAATTGGTGGCGAAATTGAGCGGATCCAGGTAGCGCGCCGCATTGGTCAGCATCGCCTCCGGCAGTTTCGCGCCGTCCAGCGTCAACACCCGCGCGCCCGGCGGCGCAAAGCGTGCCAGCCGCTCCACCGCCCGCCCGGCATCGAAGGCGGCAACCAGCACGCTTTCCACCTGGGCCGCGCACAGGCAGGTGAGCGCGCGCGCCACATGCCCGCCGCGCAGCTGGCCGATGGCCAAACTATCCTGCACATACACACCCTCGGCATCCAGCCCTGGGCAAAGCGCCAGCAGCGGCCCGGCAATGCCGTCGGGGTCGAAAATCGCCACCCGCCCGGCCCGCGCCGCCAGCTGCTTCAGCCCCTCGGCCGCCACCGGATGCGCCAGCGCCTTATAGGCCACGTTGCCGCCACGCAGATTATCGAAAGTCTCAATATCCAGCATCATTACAATCCCAAGCGGTCACGCATCTGTTGCGCCGCCATCTGCGTGTCATCCAGGGGCCCGGTATCCCACAGCTCCAATTTTCCGGCAAAATCGCGTACCCGCCCGGCATCCACCAGACTATCCATGAACGCGCCGATCCGCGCGGACTTGCCCGGCAGCCGGAGCAGAAACACCGGTGCGGATGTCGCCACCGCCTCGGAGACCATGGAGACCGAATCCGCCGTGCACAAAATTGCATCGGCGCAGGCCAGCATGCCGAAATAAGGATTTTCCCCGGCGCCATCCCAGATCCAGGCCCCCAGCGGCTCCAGCGTCTCTCGTAGAATTTTTACAATCTCCGGCCCTGTGCGGCGCGAGGGGGTTATCACCACGCCGATTTTCTCCTGGCGGATCAGCGCGGCCAGCTGCCCGGCCAGCTCGCGCCCCTGCGCCGGCTCAAACCGGTAGCGCCCATTGCTGCCGCCCAGCAGCACCGCCAGCAGCGGGTGCTGATACGGCGCAAACACCGGCGCCCATTTCAGCAGCTCCGCCGCCAGGCGCGGCTGTGTCACCCGGTGCAGCGCCGTGCGGGTCACGATCACATTTCCGCCAGTTATGCCATCATGGCGCGCCGCCATCACCAAGTCGAACTTATTGAGATTCATGCGCGGATGCTGAATCGCCACCGCCTTCACCCCCGGCCCGCGCAAGCTCGCCGCCACCCGCGCGCCCGCGCCGCCGCAGCCCAGCAACACCTGCGGCAAGGGCGGCGCGAACGCCTCGCTCTTCACCGCCCAGCGGATTCCCGGCCACAACCGGGGCGAAACCTTATCCCATGGCGGCAAAAACGCCAGCGTGCGCATGTCCACCTCCATGCCCGCGGCCTCTGCCAGACCAATCCCCTGCGAGCGCAACCCCGCGATGTCGGTGCATAAAATTCTTGCGGTAACCATGCGGCGGCTTTGCGGCGTGTGCTCGCTGGCGTCAATCCCGCACAAACCCGCGCGATTGCGCCTTGTCACAACTTCGTTACACTGCACCCATGACTCCTGGCCACCCGCCGGCTGATTCCGCCCCCGCAGACCCCGCCAGCCCGGCGGAAATACCCGCGTTTGCGGTCCAAATTGCAACACCGGACATCTCCCCCTTCCGCCAGGGCAACACCGGCATTCCCGGCTTCACCACGCGTGACTCCCGCACACCCGGCCCGCATGTGGTTCTGGTCAGCCTCATCCACGGCAACGAGATCGCGGGTGCCGCCATCCTGGCTGAGCTGCTGCGCGCGCGTTTCATGCCCCTGCGGGGCAAGCTCACCCTCGGTTTCGCCAATCTCGCGGCGTTTGACCGATTCAACCCCCAATCCCCCCTCGCCTCGCGCCATGTCGAGGAAGACCTCAACCGCGTCTGGGATGATCTGCAATTATTCGGCGTGCGCCGCTCGCTGGAACTGAACCGCGCGCGCGAAATCCGCCCATTGATCGACACGGCCGACATTCTGCTGGACCTGCACACAATGCTCTGGCCCTCATGCCCGGTGCTGCTCTGCGGCCCCACCGCCCGTGGGCGCGAACTGGCGATGAAGCTGGGCACGCCGGCCACCGTCGTCGCGGACCGCGGCCATGCCGGGGGCAAGCGCCTCATTGACTACGGCCGCTTCAGCGAAGCCGCCGGCATACTGGCTGAAGCCGGGCAGCACTGGGAACCCGCGGCCCTGAGCCAAACCCGCGCCACCGTGCACGCCCTGCTGCGCCAGACCGGCATGCTCACGGCACCGCCGCCGCCGCCATCACCCATCACCTTCGCGCAGGTCACCCACACCCTCACCGCGCGGACCAACCGCTTCGTCTTTCTGCGCAACTTCCATGGCGGCGAAATCATCCCCGCCGCGGGCACCCTCATCGCGCATGACGGCGAAACCGAAATCCGCACCCCTTATGATAATTGCATGCTGGTAATGCCGAGCCTGCGCGTCAGCCATGGCCACACCGCCGTGCGGCTGGCCCAGGTTGGGTGAGTATTCCTTCAAAAACAGATAATTATACTTCCATTTCAATTTGCAGCAACAAGCTGTCCAGCGCATCCGGCTCAGCCAGCGCCTCGCCGATCAGCACGATCACCGGCCCCGCGGCCCTGGCGTCCACCACCAGCCCGGGCAGCGAGCCGATGGTGCCGCGCATAATCCGCTGCCCCTCAAGGCTCACACTCTCAACCGCCACCGCCGGCATGCCCGGCGCCATCCCCGCCTCAATGAAATGCGCGGCCAAACCGGGCAACGTCTGCCCGCCCATATACACCACCAGCGTACCGCCGGATTTGGTGAGGGAAACCCAATCATGCGCCGGCAATCCGCTCTCGGCGCCATGCCCGGTGAGAAAATGCAGCGAGCGCGCCACGCCACGCCGTGTCAGCGAGCAGCGCAGCGCCGCCGCCGCCGCCGTCGCCGCCGTCACCCCGGGGATCACCTCAAAACCGATCCCCGCAGCCCGCAGCGCGTCCATCTCCTCGGTGGCGCGGCCAAAAACCATCGGGTCGCCGCCCTTCAGCCGCACCACAAGCGCGCCGGTGCGGCCCTGCGCCACCAGCAGGCGGCAAATCTCCGCCTGGCTGGCCGAATGCCGGCCGCAACGCTTGCCGACATCAATCAACCGCGCATCCGCCCTGGCCATCGCCACCACGCGCGGGTCCACCAGGCTGTCATACAGCAGCACATCCGCCGCCGCGATCACCCGCGCGGCCTTCACAGTCAGCAATTCCGGGTCTCCGGGACCAGCCCCCGCCAGAAACACGCGCGCCATCATACACTCCAGCATTTTGCCGCGATATAATGCGCCCGCCGCGCGAGCGTGAGTCCTAAATCCGCGTTTCAGGCCACCAGCGACATTTTCGCCGGCGGCAGCTTGATCGCGCTGATCAGCGAACGCACCTCATTACGGGCGGCAATATGCGAAAGCCCCAGCGCGATGCCGATATTCGCCTCACGCACATCCATCAGGGTCAGCCCCTGCAGGTAGAGCTCGCGGAAAATCACCCGCTCGCCAAACCCTTTCAGCGTGCGAAAGCCGATCCGCTTGGCCAGCAGGTCCAGCGTCTCGCCCACATCGCGCTTGTTGCGCGCCTCAGAGGCGGCAAGCCGGTTGCGCATCACCATCCAGTCGATCTTGCCGCGATCACGCGAGAAGCGGTTCTTGCGCGCCTCCCACACCATTTCCGAGTAGATGCTAGGGTTCACGATGTCGTGATTGTCCGGGTCCACCTTCGCCAGCATCGAAAAATCGACAAAACTGTCGTTGATCGGGGTGATCAGCGTGTCCGCGTGGCTATGCCCGTAGCGTGAGAGATATGTGTCGGCCCCCGGGCAGTCGATCACCACCACATCCATGCCCTCGAATTCGGCCAGCGCCGTATCGAAGCGCAAGCGTTCCTCCGCCTCCGCCTCTAGCCGGTTATCCAGGATCGCGCGATGCACGGAGCGAAACGCGGGCAAAGGCAGCACAATCCCCTTGCTCTCCACGAAATGTTTCCGGGCCGCCAGCGTGCCGGCCAGCGTACCCTGCCGCGCGTCAAGATCCATGGCGCCCACGCTGTAGCCATCGCGCAGCAGCGAGACGATGATATGGATGGAGGTAGTGGATTTGCCCGAGCCGCCCTTCTCATTGCCCAGCACAATGACATAAGGACGCGATTGGGCAGACACGCTGGCCATGGGTAACTCTCCGACTCGGGTTTCGAATCCTCCTTTAACCGAGTCCATCGATTCTGCCCAAGGATTCGTTATGCTGCACCGCCGCGCCCGCTTATAACTTCGCTGAAACAGGAGGTGGGATGCCATGAAGCCATACCGTATTCTGGGCGCATGCTCCGGCTGGTCCGCGCTGCTCACCCAATACTGTCTCACCACCGCGCACGCGGGCCTGCTCCCCGGCAGCATCACCTATTTCGGCTTCTTCACCATCTGGGGCAACCTTCTCGTGGCCCTGGCCTTCACCGCGCCGCTGCTGCCAGCCGCCACCCGGCCCACGTTTTTCCTCCGCCCCGGCGTGCGCGCGGCCATCGGGGTCTATATCCTCGTCATCGCGGTGGTGTATTATTTTCTATTGCGAAAGCTCTACCACCTCACCGGGCTGGACTGGTACGTGAACCTCCAGCTGCACGACATCAACCCGCCGCTTTATGTGCTGGATTGGGCGTTCTTCGTGCCCAAAGGGCAGTTACGTTTCCGCCAGATACCCTACTGGCTCATCTGCCCGCTGGTCTACGCGGGTTACGTCCTGCTGCACGGCGCGCTTAGCAGCTATTACCCTTACCCGTTCCTCAACGCGGCCACGCTGGGCTATCCTCGGGTCAGCCTGAACATCGCCGGTCTCGCCCTGCTGTTCGCGGGCACGGGCGCCGGCTTCATCGCTGCCGGGCGCTACCTGCCCAACCCCGCCTGAGGCTTATTTTCCGGTCAAAATCCGGTCCACCAGCTCGCGCACTGTCGGGATGAACCCGTTGGAATAGAACGGATCGCTGCCAAAACGGCAGGCATTATGCCCGGCGAACATCAGATTATGGTCCAGCGCATCCAGATCATCCGGCGCGGCATGGGCAATATCCTGCAAGGTCTTCTGGATGCAGAAGCTGCGCGGATCGGCCTTTTTGCCGTTGTCATATTCCGGCGGCTCCTGGCTCCAGTTGGAGAACCGGCATTGGCTCAGGCAGCCCATGCAGTTCACCTGGTCGGTATGGATCTCCTCGGCCTTCGCCGGGGTCACGAAGATCAGCGTGGAATCCGGGGTGCGCAGTGCATCCACATAACCGGCCTCTTCCCAGTCCCTCACCCGCGCATAATCCGGCGCGGTGAGGTACACGGAGCGCTTACGCGCACCCACGCCATATTCCACCACATGCTCGCCAACCGGCTCGGGCGAATACGCCACCTGCCGCTCGTTGCGCCCGCGCAGCTCCTGGATGAAGCTGTTGTTCACGGCGGATGAATAAAACCCCGTGGGGGAGAATTTGTTGAGGAACACATCGCCCGGCTTGAGCGTGCGCAGGCGCTCCTTCCAGCTCGCTGGAATCGGGCTTTCCCTGGTCAGCAGCGGGCGGCTGCCGAACTGAAAGGCAATCGGCCCCAACTCGGGATTATCGATCCAGTCTTCCCATTCCTCCAGCGCCCACACGCCGCCGGCCATGATGATCGGGGTCTCCCCCAGGCCGAATTCGCGCATGATCTTGCGCAGCGCCAGCACGCGCGGAAACGGCGCCTCGGGCTTGCCCGGGTCCTCGCTGTTGGAAAGCCCGTTATGCCCCCCGGCCAGCCATGGGTCCTCATACACCACCCCGCCGAGCAGATTCGCCGCCTTGGAATAGGCCCGCTTCCACAGTGCCGAGAACGCGCGCCCGGAAGACACGATGGGATAATAATGCACATTGAACTTGGAGGCGATCTCCGAGAGCCGGTAGGGCATCCCCGCACCGCAGGTGATGCCGTTCACCAGCCCCTTGGTGCGCTCCAGAACGCCGGTGATCACCCGCTCCGCACCGCCCATCTCCCACAGGATATTGGCATGGATGCGCCCCTTGCCGCCGGAAATCTCATAAGCGCGCTCAGCCTGGGCAACGCCGCCCTCGATCGCGTAGGCAATCAGCTCCTCATGGCGGTCCCGCCGGGTCTTGCCATGATAAACCGGCGAGATCACGTGCCCCTCCGCGTCGTAATTATCAGGATTGACCGCCGAGAACGTCCCCGCCCCGCCGCCCGCGGCCCAATGGCCGGCGGTTACGCCGTTGGAAACAGCAACACCCTTGCCGCCCTCCACGAGGGGCAGAATTTCAGTTCCGCCCATGCGGATGGCATTGATAAGCTTCATTTTCCGAACACCCTGGTTTGGCTTTTAGCCCACCCCCTTGAGTGGACGCGCCCATATATATGGAGTTCTATTACCAGATTGAAACACGGCGTGAAGTGGGGGCGTTCATTTAGCCTCATCATGCTTGGTAATTTACGCTAAAACCTTGCCTGTCCGCGTCCGCTGGTCTACCCCGCCCGCACAACGCGCCCATCAACCGGAGGATGCCAACATGACCGCCATTGCCGATATCGTCGCCCGCGAAATCCTGGACAGCCGGGGCAACCCCACCGTCGAGGTCGATGTGTTGCTGGAATCCGGCGCCTTTGGCCGCGCCGCCGTGCCCTCCGGCGCCTCCACCGGCGCGCATGAGGCCGTGGAACTGCGCGACGGCGATAAATCGCGCTACGGCGGCAAGGGCGTCACCATGGCCATCGCCGCGGTTGAGACCGAAATCCTCGACGCCATCGGCGGGATGGATGCCGAGGAACAGGTCGCGATCGACAATATCATGATCGACCTGGACGGCACCCCCAACAAGGCGCGCCTGGGCGCCAACGCCATCCTCGGCGTCTCGCTCGCGCTGGCCAAAGCCGCCGCGGCTGATAACGGCATGCCGCTGTATCGCTACATCGGCGGCGTCTCGGCCCGTACCCTGCCGGTGCCGATGATGAACATCGTCAACGGCGGCCAGCACGCCGATAATCCCATCGACATCCAGGAATTCATGATCCAGCCGGTCGGCGCCTCCTCCATCGCCGAGGCGGTGCGCATGGGCTCGGAAGTCTTCCACGCGCTGAAGAAATCCCTCGCCGAGGCTGGCCACAACACCAACGTGGGTGACGAGGGCGGCTTCGCTCCCAACCTGAAATCCGCCGACGAGGCGCTCAGCTTCATCGCCAAGGCGGTTGAGCGCGCCGGCTACCGCCCCGGCGAGGACATCACCTTCGCCATGGATTGTGCCGCCACCGAGTTCTACAAGGACGGCATCTACAACCTGCACGGCGAAGGCAAAAAATACGACGCCGCCGGGTTTATCGACTATCTGGCCGGGCTCTGCTCGCGCTTCCCCATCACCAGCATCGAAGACGCCTGCTCCGAGGATGACTGGGATGGCTGGAAACTTCTCACCGAGCGCCTCGGCGCCACCGTGCAGCTGGTCGGCGACGATCTCTTCGTCACCAACCCCGCCCGCCTGCGCCGCGGCATCGCGGCCGGCACCGCCAACTCCATCCTGGTCAAGGTCAACCAGATCGGCACGCTGACCGAAACGCTGGAAGCCGTGGATATCGCGCATCGCGCCGGCTACACCGCCGTGATGTCGCACCGCTCCGGCGAGACCGAGGATTCCACTATCGCCGACCTTGCGGTCGCCACCAACTGCGGCCAGATCAAAACCGGCTCGCTCGCCCGCTCTGACCGCACGGCGAAGTATAACCAGCTCATGCGCATCGAAGACGAGCTGGGCCTCACCGCCCGCTACAACGGCCCGGCCCTGCGCCGCGCCTGATTTCCGGCGATCGTCTAAAACACAAAGGCCCCGGCGGTTCGCCACCGGGGCTTTTGTTGTGCCGGATTTATTAGCCCGCCTACCCCGGCCCGAAATAGCTGCAGGCATCGCCCTCGCTGTCACGGTACACGCTCACCCGCGCCAGCCCCGCGCAATCGCCTTCCAGCCTGTGCCAGATCCAGCTTGCGAGATTCTCCAGCGTCGCCGGGCCCAAATCCGCGATCTCATCTAAAAACCGATGATCCAGCGCCTCGCGCACCTCGGCGATGCGCCGGGCAAAATGTCCCAGATCAATCAACATCCCGGTCCCGGCGTCAGGCGCACCGCGCAGCGCCACCTCGGCGCGGTACGAATGACCATGGATCCGCCGGCTGGGCTCGGCATCAATGCGCCGTTGCAGGGTATGCGCCGCCTCGAAGCGGAATTGTTTACTCAGCTCATGCATTAAGGAATACCCAGATATTTATGTGTCTGCACTGAAAGCCGCCACCGCGGGTTGGCGAGGCAGAAGGCGATGGCCGCCTCGGTATTGGCGGCGCGCTGGGGCCCATCCATCGGCTGCAACAGGAAATGCGTGAAACCCAGCGCCTCGAACCGCGCGGGCGGCGCCGCCTCCTGCGGAAACACCAGCTTCAGCTCATCGCCCCCGTTCACCGCGAGCGGCGCCCCGGCTTTGGGGCTGATGCAGAGCCAGTCGATCCCCTGGGGCGGCGCCAGCGTGCCGTTGCTCTCCGCGGCAACGCGAAACCCCCGCGCGTGCAGCGCCGCGGTCAACGCGGCATCAACCTGCAAAAACGGCTCCCCGCCGGTCAGCACCACCAGCCGCTCCGCCGCGCCGCCGCGCCAGGCCGCCTCAACCGCCCCAGCCAGCGCCTGCGCATCGCCAAAGCGCCCACCACCGGGACCATCCGTGCCAATGAAATCCGTATCGCAGAACGTGCATACCGCGCCGGCGCGGTCCTCCTCGCGGCCAGACCACAGGTTACAGCCCGCGAAACGGCAGAATACCGCCGCTCGCCCGGCCTGCAGCCCTTCTCCCTGCAGGGTCAGGAAAATTTCCTTCACCGCGTAACTCATCAGCCCATCCCTTCTGGCGCCCGGCCCAAACCGCACGCGGCCACAACCGGCGCCTCTATCATCGCCCCGGGCAAAACTGGCAAGACCGTCTCCGCCCCGAATTCCTTTATTGCAGCGCGGCACCAAAAACCGGTACACTCGGATTCGCGGGGGAGAGACGCTCCCGGCACCAAGGCTTGAGCCGTCTTCCCCGCGTTGACCACCTCTGGATCAGGAGACTCCCATGCCGAGCCTCGCTCTTTCTCTGGACAATACCTCCGTCGCCAATCCGCTGGACCTCGTCGAGCAGGTCATCTCCGCCAACGACTGGGCGTTCGACCGCCGTTCAGACTCTGACATGGCCGCGCAAGCCCCCGGCAAATGGTGCGACTACGGGCTGTATTTCTGCTGGTCGGATGAAATTTCCGTCATGCATTTCTCCTGCGCCTTCGAATTGAAATCCCCGCCCAAGCGCCGCGGCGCCCTCTATGAGCTGCTGGCCAAAGCCAATGAGCGCTTGTGGATCGGCCATTTCGGCATGGACGAGGACACCGGCATGCCAATCTACCGCCATTCGGTGCTGCTGCGCGGCACCCCCAGCGCCTCGGCGGAATCCATCGAGGACCTGGTGGACATCGCCATCACCGAATGCGAGCGCTTCTTCCCCGCCTTCCAGTTCACCCTCTGGGGCGGCAAATCCCCCAGCGATGCGCTGGAAGCCGCCATGCTGGAATGTGCCGGCGAGGCGTGATACCCCGCCCTGCATGACCGAATCTTTCCCCTCGCTTCTTCTCGTCGGCGGCGGCCGCATGGGCTCCGCTTTGTTGGCCGGCTGGCGCGAGCGCGGGCTCTCCTGCGCGCTGGTGGTAGACCCCTCACCCGGCGCCGCCGCGCTGGCCGGGCCAAATGTAACCGTCGTAGCCTCGGTGACGGATATTCCGCACGGCTTCGCGCCCAGCGCCGTCATCCTCGCGGTCAAGCCGCAAATGGCCGCGCAGGCCCTGCCCGCCTATGCCCGCTTTGCCGGCCATGCGGTGTTCATCTCCATCATGGCCGGCAAAACCCTTAACGCCATCGCCGCCATGCTCGGGGTCAAGACTGCCATCGTGCGCGCCATGCCCAACACCCCCGCCGCGGTGCGCCAGGGCATCACCGTCGCGGTGGCGGGCAGCCATGTCACCCCCGCGCAAAAATCCCTGGCTGATGATCTGCTCGCCGCCACCGGGCTAATCTCCTGGGTCGAGAGCGAAGCCCTGCTCGACCCCGTGACCGCTATTTCCGGCGGCGGCCCCGCCTATGTATTCCTCCTCACCGAGCTGATGGAGCAGGCCGGGCTGGACCAGGGCCTGCCCCCCGCGCTGGCCCGCCAGATGGCTCGCCAGACCGTCATCGGCTCCGCCGCCCTGCTCGCCGCCAGCGATGAGGACGCAGCCGCCTTGCGCGTCGCCGTTACCTCTCCCGGCGGCACCACCGAGCGCGCCCTGGCAGTGTTGCGCGCGGATGACGCCTGGCCGGAAACTTTCACAAAAGCGATTCAGGCTGCCACGGAACGGTCACGCGAGCTCTCCAGTTAATGGACATTGCCCCCCCCGGTTGCTAAACCCCGCCCAATTTAAATTTTAGCCAGCCCGGAAAGAAATTCCATGAAAATTGTTGCCTGCAACAGCAACCGCCCGCTGGCCGAAGCTGTCGCCGCCGGTTTGAACATCCCCTTGGCCAAAGCCTCCATCCGCCGCTTCGCCGACATGGAGGTTTTCGTGGAAATTCACGAGAACGTGCGCGGGGAGGACGTGTTCGTCATCCAGTCCACCTCCTATCCAACCAACGATAACCTGATGGAGCTGCTGATCACCTGCGACGCCCTGCGCCGCGGTTCGGCCCGGCGCATCACCCCGGTCATCCCCTATTTCGGCTACGCCCGGCAGGACCGTAAATCCGGCCCGCGCACACCCATCTCCGCTAAGCTGGTCGCCAACCTCATCACCGAGGCCGGCGCCAACCGCGTTCTCACCATGGACCTGCATGCCGGCCAGATCCAAGGCTTCTTCGATATCCCGGTGGACAATCTCCCCGCCGCCCCGCTGTTCTCGGCGGACATCACCGAGCGTTTCGCCGGGCGCGACCCGATGATCGTCTCGCCCGATGTCGGCGGCGTGCTGCGCGCGCGCATCATCGCCCGGCGCCTCAACACCGATCTCGCGATCATTGACAAACGCCGCGAGCGCGCCGGCGTCTCCGAGGTCATGAACATCATCGGCGAGGTGGAAGGCCGCGACTGCATCATCATTGACGACATCGTGGATTCCGGCGGCACGCTCTGCAACGCCGCTGAAGCGCTCATCAACGAGGGCGCGCGCTCGGTAAGCGTCTATGTCAGCCACGGCGTGCTCTCGGGCGGCGCCGTCGCGCGCATCGCCGCCTCCAAGATCGAGATGCTGACCATCACCGACTCCATCGCCGCCACCGAAGCCGTGCGCCTGGCCCATAACGTGCGCCAACTCTCCATCGCCCCGCTGCTGGCCGAAGCCGTGCGCCGCATTTCGACCGAAAGTTCCGTCAGCTCATTGTTCGACTAACCGCGCATCCCCATATCGCAAGGCATCTCATGAAACTCTTCTACTCCCCCGGTGCCTGCTCCATCGGCATCCAGATCCTGCTGCGCGAGATCGGCAACCCCTTCGAGCTGGTCAAAACCGACCTGCACAAGGGCGCGCAGCACACGCCTGAATTTCTGGCCGTAAACCCCAAGGCCAAAGTGCCAGTCCTGCAACGTGACGATGCCAGCATCCTCACCGAATTTCCCGCCATCTGCATCTACCTGGCGCGCACCAATCCAGACAAAAACCTGCTTCCCGCCGGGCTGGAGGGTGAGGTCCGCACGCTGGAACTGCTCGACTACATGGTCGCCACCATCCACATGCGCGGCTTTGCCCGCCTGATACGCACCGGCATGTTCAGCACAACCCCCGGCGATGAGGATAAAATCCGCCAGACCGGGCGCGAGATTGTTCTCCAGGGCTTTGCCAACCTGCAAGCGGCGCTGGGCGGCAAGCCCTATCTCTTCGGGGATTTCTCAATTGCCGACGCCGCGCTCTTCTACCTGGAATTCTGGGCCCGCAACCGCGCGCAAGTCCCCCTGCCGGCAAATCTTGACGCGCATCTGGACCGCATGCTCGCCCGCCCAAGCGTGCAGGCTTCCCTGGCAGCCGAAGGTCTGGCCTGAATGCAGCTCCCCGCGGTTCCGTTCTGGTTCCTTCGCCACGGCGAGACGGATTATAACGCCGCCGGCCTCTCCCAGGGCGCGCTGGACATTTCCCTGAACGCCACCGGCCGCGCGCAGGCGGAGGTGGCCGCCCCGCTGCTGGCCGGCCAGGGGATTCGCGCCATTATCTCCTCCCCCATGATCCGCACCCGCGAGACGACCGCCATCGTCAATGAATTTCTTAACCTGCCGGTCAGCTTCGAGGCTGATCTGCGCGAGGTGATTTTCGGCGGCATGGAGGGCAAGCCCCTGCAGCCCTGGTTCCCTGAATGGATGGAGGGCCGCTACACCCCCGAGGGCGCCGAAACCTTTGCCGAGGTCACCATCCGCGCGCGCATTGCCATGCGCCGCGTGCTGGCACAGCCCGGCCCGGTGCTCATCGTCGCCCATGGCGGCATTTTCCGCGCACTGCGCGACCTCATGGGCCTGAGCAAGGAGGGCCTGACCCCCAACGCCGTCCCCCTGTTTTGTGACCCAACGGAAAACGGCTGGGAAGTCCGCATGCCCTGATCAGCCCAGTTTGAGCGTCACGCTCACGGGCACATGGTCCGATGGCTGCTCCCAATTGCGCGCCTCCTTCAGAATTTTATACCCCGCCAGCACGGGTTCCAGGTCGCGGCTCACCCACACATGGTCCAGCCGCCGCCCCCGGTTGGAAGCCTCCCAGTCGCGGTTGCGATACGACCACCAGGTATAGAGCTTGCGCTCCGGCGCCACGAAATGGCGGAGCGCATCAACAAAGCCTTCCGCCATCCAGGCGTTCAGCCCCTGCGTCTCCACCGGCGTATGGCTGACAATGCCAAGCAACTGCTTGTGGTTCCACACATCGTTTTCCAGCGGCGCGATGTTCAAATCCCCCACCAGCACGCTGCGCCGCGGCGGATACGCAGCGAAATGCTCGCGCGCCTGCGTAATGAAATCCAGCTTATGAGCAAACTTCACGTTCAGCGCCGGGTCCGCGATATCGCCGCCCGCCGGCACATAAAAATTATGCAATACCAGCGCCGCGCCGCCTGTCTCCAGCCGGGCGGAAATATGCCTGCAATCATTTTTACCGCACCAGTCAGGCGTGTTCTCCTCCAGCGTCAGCGGCAGCCGGGAGAGGATCGCAACGCCGTTATAGCCCTTCATGCCGCGCTTCAGCACATGTGGAAAACCAATTTCCCCGGCAATGGCCTCGGGAAACAGCTCATCAGGCACCTTGGTTTCCTGCAGGCAGATTACATCGGGCGCCAGCCCGCTCATCAGCCTGGGCAGCAACCCCTGGCGCAGCCGCAATGAATTAATGTTCCAGCTTGCAATCGTCAGATCCATGAAGATTTAACCGCCGGAGGGCATCGGAGATGTGGCGGGAATGAACCGGAACAATGAATCCGGATACGGGCCGCCCGGCACGATGTCATAAAGGCTCACCCGCGTCTGCCGCCCCTGCGCGTCCATCACAACCCATTGCCGCAGTTCCAGCGGATCGGTGGCAAACACCAGGGTCAGGCTGCCCTCGGCGGCCTTGCCCTTGCGGATCAGCGTGATGTCATCTTCCCCCGGCTGCATCTGAATATTCGTGACCACCACGCCGGCGGAGTTCAAATTCACATGCTTGGCCAGCAAAATCCCGAGCGGCGTGCTACCCAGCGGAATATTCGTCGTCTGATTCAACGCCGGATCGTAATACACCAACAGCCCAAAACCCGCCACGAGCAGCTGCTTGTCGGGCGGATCATACTCAAAGCGCATCTTGCCCGGCCGCTGCAGCCAGGCTTTGCCAGTGCGCGTTGAACCATCAGCCGCCACCTGCAAAAAATTAGCAGTCAGCCCGGTCTGCTGGTTCAAATACGTCTCCACCTGCGAGACCAGAGTCTGGTCCGCCGGGGTCATCACAAAGGGCGCCGGCTGTGCCATTGCGGGCACGCCGCGCATAAGCAGCCCCCCCAGCATCGCCGCCAGGAGAACGCGCCGGGGATGCAAAGCCACCGCTCTAGCTCGCGCTGCGGCGGCTCGCGGCTTCTGTCTTGTTCGCGGCTAGGGCCTCGGTCATGATATGGCGCGTCTCACGCAAAAACGCAGCCCCCTTCACCGTACGCTGCACCAGCACACTGCGCCGGTCAGACGGGTCAACCTTCCGGCGAACAAAATCAAGCTCGGTCAAACGGTCCAGAGCGCGGGTGATCGCTGGCTTGGAAACATTGAGATCCTGCGCCAGTCCGCGCACGGTATGCCCGCCCTCGTTCAGATAGCAGGTCAGAAACACGCCTAGCTGCCGGGCGGAAAGATCAACCCCCTCGCGCCGTACCAGCGAGACAATTGTATCACGAAGAATTCCAACCAACTGGTCGGAAGAAAGTTGCGCCGCCATAAACTGAGATCCTTAACCAAAAATTTGAAAGTCGTTTTATTTTTACACGTGGCTTTATATCCACACCGTTGACGATCAAGGCACCACCATAAAGACATGGCAGACGATCAACAAGCCAAAAGCCATTCCCCGCTTGTCCCTGGTCAATAAACCGAAACCAGACAGCCAAAACATCCTGCAACGAAACAAGCATCTCAGGAAATACGCATTGTAGCTACATAATTCAAGCAGTTGAAACATAAAAACATTTCAACTTCGTTGAATGTTTCAAAGATTTAATCATCTCGTGATTGCAACCGGTTGGCCCGCGCACCAAGCGTTTCAACCGTTGCGAGCAACGCCCGCAAACTCTGCGCCTCGCCGCCTTCCGGCCTGCCGGGGCGGCTGGAATCGTTCCATGCGTAAACATCCACATGTGCCCAGGCGATTCCGGAAGGAATAAAACGTTGCAGGAATAAAGCCGCAACAATCGCGCCCGCCATGGGTTTCGCGGAAACAGTGTTGAAATCGGCAACCGGGCTATCCAGCCACGCGGCGTAACCATCGAACAACGGCAGGCGCCAGAGCGGATCGTTAACCAATTGCCCCGCCACCAGAATGGATTGCGCAAGCCGCTCATCGTTACAAAACAACGCCGGCAAATCCGGCCCCAGCGCCACGCGCGCCGCACCCGTCAACGTTGCGGCGTCTATCAGCCAATCTGGCGTTTCGCTGGCCGCCTCCGCGAGCAGGTCACACAGCACAAGCCGGCCCTCCGCATCCGTATTGCCAACTTCCACGCTCAAACCAGCAGCCGTTTGCAACACGTCAGATGGCCGCATGGCATGGCCGGAGATGCTGTTTTCCACGCAGCCAATCCGCAGTTGCAACCGTAACGGTAAATCCAGCGCCATCACCGCTTGCGCCAGTCCCAGCAAAATTGCAGCACCGCCCATATCTTTTTTCATGCGCAACATCGCAGCGCCCGGCTTCAGGTCATAGCCGCCCGTATCGAAGCACACGCCCTTGCCGCAGAGCGAGAGCAGCGGCGCGTCCGCATCCGCGCGAGAGCCCTGCCATGTCAGCAGCACCGCCTCCGCCCCGCGCTCAGACCCCGCCCCCACCGCCGCCAGCGCGGGGTAGCGTTCAGCCACCGCCGCGCCGTAACATGCGTGGTATGCGCGCCAAAACGCACGCCCAGATCCATCGCGGCCTGGGCCAGTTCGGCCGGCCCCAGCAGGTTCGCGGGTGTGTTGATCAGATCGCGCGCCGCGCAGACCGCGCTTGCAATCACCATTGCGCGTGCAGGCACCTGCGCGGCGGCAAGCTGCGCCTGCGGCTTTGGCGCCCTGGTTTTTAAATGTTCAAACCGGTAGGCGCCGAGCAGGAACCCCAGCGCGGCATCCTCGCCTGAGAAGTCGCCCGCGGCGATCCGCCACACCGTTCCGCTTGGCAATGCACCCGCCGCCGCGCCAAAACCATGCACCACCGGCGTGCTTCCCAGCCCCAGCACCGCGCCCTGCAACGCACCATCACCACCGGCGAGCAACACAACCGCCCCCGCCTGGCCTGCAAAACCTTGCAACCGCGCCAGCGCCGCCTGACCGGGCGGCAATCCGTCCAGCAGCGCGGCCACACCCTCCGGCCGCACGCCATAAAGCGGCAGCGCCGCGCCGTCATTCATCGCCAATCCCGCCAGTTCCCGCATCATGCCCGACTCCATGTTTACCGAGCTGTTATATCAGCTGCGGCCGGCCGGAGCTGCGCCCAAACCACGAGCGTACTGATTCTGCGGCGGATTTCAGAAGCGCGCCTAATGCAGCTTTTCGATACCCACGGCAGCCACCCGCCCCTCGCGCTGCTGCAACGCAAAGCGCACGCGCTCACCTTCATTCAACTTGCGCAACCCCGCATGCTGCACCGCGCTGATATGAACGAAAATGTCGTTTCCGCCAGTATCGGGCGCGATGAACCCATACCCCTTGCCGGGGTTGAACCATTTCACAACCCCTGTAATAGCCGTTTCCGGCCGTACACCCTCGTCATGCATCGTTTCCATATCGACACCTTCCTTGCACCGGTTTTGCCGGACATGCGCCATGGCACCGGTCACGCCCGCCGGGCGTGTGAGTCTACGCGCATTAATCCGAATTTATCAATTGGAACATGTGCTGCGCCGCAGCAGAAGGATTTAAAACCCCGCAAGAAATCCGAACCCTCGGTTACGAGATTTTGCGCAAGCCCCGGCGCACGGCCGGGGCATTCGCCAGATGAGATCCGCCTCTAAATCAGGCGGCGTCCTCGCGGCGGTCACGCACCCGCACATAGGCGACGGCGGCATGCTCCTCGCAATAGGGTTTCCCCGTCACCGCGGACGCATTGCAAAAATGAAAACTCGGCTTTCCCGGCTCGCCGATCGGCCAGCAGCACGGCGTGGCGCGCTGGCTGAATTTCACAGCCGGCAACATCGCCCGCAGCGTTGGCATCGGCGCCGACATCGAAGCTGAAAGCGGCGGCAGCGTTGCCCCCTGCACCCGCTTGGGCACCACCGGACGCACGGCAGCCGTTTCACCCTCGTTGCGGCGAATTGGCGAGGGACGCGGCGGCAGATTAAGGCGATGCGCCTTCCCGACCACGGCATTTTTTGAAATACTCAGCCTGCGGCCAATTTCCGCAGTCGAAAGCCCTTCGGCCCACAAGCTCCGCAATTTTGCAATTGCCTCTTCCGTCCACTCCATATTGTGGCCCCTCTCACTCAAACTACAAAATACAGTAGAGAGAGCGGGCCCCACTCGCAATATCTAGCGGGGTCTCCCCGAGTCCTTTTCTGTGGAAAACTATTATTACTTAACCGTCTCGCCCGGAAACGCGCCCCAGAAATCCTCGCGCGCCAGATAGCCGGTGTAGCGCCCGGCCGCCGCCTTGCAAAAATCCGAGCTCCGGTCACATGAAATCAAAGTACCGGTGACACCGCCCTGCAGATACGCCACGGGCGCGGCATCCGGGGCGGGGCTGCGCCGCAGCACCGCCTGCTGGGCGGTAATGAAAAACGTTCGCCGCGCGCGGATCGTCGCCATATGTACCCAGCCGGTGCCACCATCAGGCGCCACCACATGGCGCCATACGTCAAATTCGCCGATGATCTCTACCGGCAGCCCGTCGCGCTCGTAAACCCAGTTCACAGGGTACTGAAACCCCGGCCCGGCCCGGAAATTCACCTCATTGGTGCGCAGCGAGACAAAGCGCGGCACCGGCAGCTTCGTCACCTGCCCCACTGCCGGCCCCGGCCCGCTGCCCACGGGCGCCGCGGTCCACCCGCCAAGCAACAGCAGCGCGAGGGCAGCCCCCCTCAACCACATACGGGGCATGCCGTGTCCTTCCGCAACCTGATTTTCCTAAACTCCGCCGCCAGCGCATCCCAGATCAGCAGCCAGCCGGACATGGAAGCGCCGATGCCCATGATCTCCTTCAGCACCTCGCTCGCCTGCAAAGTGCCCATCACCCCGGTCACCGCGCCCAGCACACCGGCCTGCGAGCAGCTCGGCACCAGCCCTTCCGGCGGCGGTTCGGGGTAGAGGCAGCGGTAGCAAGGCCCCTGCGGGTCAGCGTGCGGCTTAAAGGTGGAAAGCTGCCCCTCGAAACGCAGCACCGCCGCGCTCACCAGCGTCCGCCGCGCCGCCACGCAGGCATCGGCGAGGAGAAAGCGGGTGGCGAAATTATCCGTGCCGTCACAGATTATATCGTAGCCTTCCACCAGCCCCGCCACATTGGCCGCATCCAGCCGGTGGTTATGGATGTTCACCTGCACCAGAGGGTTGATCCGGCGCATCGACTCCGCGGCCGACTCGACCTTCGCCTGGCCCAGATTTTCCATGCCGTGGGCAATCTGGCGCTGCAGATTGGAGAGCTCCAGCACATCGCCATCTACCAGCCCGATGCGGCCCACCCCGGCGGCGGCCAGATACAAGGCCAGGGGCGAGCCGAGCCCGCCAGCGCCCACGATGAGCACACGAGCGGCCTTCAGCCGCGCCTGGCCCGCCCCGCCAACCTCGCGCAACAGAATATGCCGCGCATAGCGTTGAATTTCGTCCTCGGAAAAATCTAAATCCATGCGCCTTTATAGAATACCCGCCAGCGGCGGCCAAATGCCCCGCCCGGGGCTGCAGTTTTACGCCCCGGTTTTAATCGGCGCTTAAGTTCCCCCCAGCACAGTGAAGCAACTTTTCCCATCTGCCCAAAGGATCCATGTAATGCCGGACGTGAACCCGCTGGCCGATCGTCTCAATTTCATTAATTTGAACGCAAAGGCACTGGCGCGGTTGCGGGGGATGAAATCCATCATCTGGCAGGCGTTGCCCGCGGCGCTCAACGCGCTCTACGCCAAAATTGGCGCGGAGCCGCGAATCAGCCGTTTTTTCGCCACGCCCGCGATGATAGAACATGCGCAGGCCCGGCAGTCGCTGCATTGGAGCACCATCCTGGAAGGCGATTTCGGCCAGGAATATCTCGATGAGGTCACCAAAGTGGGAGAGGTTCACGCCCGCATCGGGCTGGAGCCGCGCTGGTACATCGGCGGTTATGCGCTGATGCTTGAATCCCTCACGGCCGCCGTGGTCACCGCGCGCTGGCCCAAACCCGTGTTCTGGCGGCGCCAGAACAACGCCGGGGAGCTGAGCCACGAAATCGGCGTCCTGCTGAAGGCGGCTTTCCTGGATATGGACCTGGCGATTTCGGTGTATCTGCAAGCCGCGGAGGCCGCGCGCCAGGCCGCCGAGAACCTTGCCGCAACCACCAGCGCAAAAGTGATGAAGACGGTGACCGAGGCGATGAGCGCGCTCGCCGCGGGGGATCTCACGCACCGCATCGGTGATACGCTGCCTGATGAATACGCGCGGCTGCGCGAGGATTTCAACAACGCGCTGGAGCGTCTGGCAGGCACCCTCTCCGGGATTCAGGCGGCGACCGGGGTGATCAACAACGGTATCGACGAAATTTCCCAAGCCACCGACGACCTGGCGCGGCGGACCGAGCAGCAGGCCGCCAACCTGCTGGAGACGACCACCGCGCTCACCGAATTGACCGAAGGGGTGAAACGCACCGCCGCCGGCGCGGCGCAGGCGAATGTCGCGGTGGGGGGCGCCAATTCGGGCGCGGCCAATTCGCGCAACGTGGTAAGCGATGCAGGTGATGCGATGAACAAGATCGAGGCATCCTCGCAGGAAATCGGCCAGATTATCGGGTTGATCGACGATATCGCCTTCCAGACGAATCTTCTCGCGCTGAACGCCGGGGTGGAGGCGGCGCGCGCCGGTGATGCGGGGCGCGGTTTCGCGGTTGTGGCATCCGAAGTCCGGGCGCTGGCGCAGCGCTCAGCGGAGGCGGCAAAGGCGATCAAATCGCTCATCTCAACCTCCTCGTCCCAGGTTGTCCAGGGAGTGGAACTGGTGCGTAAGACCGGACAGTCGCTGGAGACCATTGGCACCAATATGGGGCAGATCGAGGGGCTGGTCTCGGGTATCGCCAATGCGGCACAGCAACAGTCCGGCGGGCTGAACCAGGTGAGCGAGGCGGTGAACCAGATGAACATGGTGGTGCAACAGAATGCCGCCATGGTTGAGGAGGCCTCGGCAGCGGTGCATTCGCTGAAAAGCGAAATCAACGAACTCATACCAGCCGCCGAATTTTCTGACTCTCCGGGGATTCCCCCGGCGCGGTGAGTTGTGATTCGGTGTTTCCCGTTGATTTGATTGATGGGAGGCGGTGATGGCTATGGC
>NZ_JABEVC010000052.1 GCF_013044125.1 Acidocella sp.
CTCCAGCGCCGCGCGCACCGGGGCGGCGCCCAGAAAATCCCAATCGCTCCTGCGGCACCTGGCAATCGCCCACGCCAGATTCGCCTCAACCGGGTTGCGCCCCTCGTCGATGTCATTGCCATACAAGCAAAGCCCCGCCTCCAGCCGCAGGGAGTCTCGCGCCCCCAGCCCGGCGGGCGTGGCGCCGCGCGCCAGCAACAACCCGGCCAGCGCCTGCGCATCCTCCGCCGCGCAGCCGATCTCGAAACCATCCTCCCCGGTATAGCCCGAGCGGGTGACAACACAGGCAATGCCCGCCACGCGCAGCGCCGCCGCATCCATGAACCTCAGCGCCGCCCCCTCGGGCAGCATCGCCGCCGCCTTCGGCCCCTGCAACGCCACCAGCGCCCGCTCGAAATGCGGGATAATCGCCACGCCATGCGCCCGGATATGCGCCAGATCCACATGCTTGCGCCCGGCGTTCAGCACCAGTTGCAAATGCGAGCCAAAATTCGCCACCATCAGGTCATCAATAATGCCGCCTGCCTCATTGAGCAGCAGCGTATAACGCTGGCGTCCCGGCCGCAGGCCCGCAATATCGCCCGGCACCAGCGCCTCAAACGCCCCGGCATCCACAATATGCGCCTGGCCCATATGCGAGACGTCGAACAGCGCCGCACCCTCCCGGCACGCCTGGTGCTCGGCCATGATGCCCGAATACTGCAAGGGCATCTCATACCCGGCGAACTCCACCATACGCGCGCCCAGGCGGCGGTGCAGCGCATCCAATGGTGTTTTCAGCAATGCTGTTTCCAACGCAATTCCCCCAGAACCAATCAGCGCCCCGCCAAGTGCCGGGCAAACTGACCCCCCTCTGTTTGGGAACCTGAGAGATTCGGGCAAAGGGCCAACCCTCAACCCTTGACCCCGTCGGTGCGGCGGGCATCAGCCCGCCGGCTCTCCAGAGCGTCCCGCTCAACCACGCAGCCCTTTTGCCTGAGCGTTTCCGGGGGCCGGTTGCGCCTTCGGCGGCGAGAAACTAGCCCAAAGGCCCCCGCACTCTCCTGCGTCCGAATAAGGACGATTACATAGTGACGCAGGGCACGGGTTTTGCAAAGCTGCATTCCGGCGTTATTCCAAAGTAATTCCGCAGCCCAGTCATGAATCGTTCAGATATAAGGTGTTTTTCAGCATGTCCGAGCCGGCTCCGCCCATCCCCGCCCTCGCCGTCGAGGACATCCACAAGCGCTTCGGCACCCTCGAAGTGCTGAAGGGCGTCTCGCTCACCGCCCATGACCAGGATGTGATCGCGATTCTCGGCGCCTCCGGCTCGGGCAAGAGCACGTTTTTGCGCTGCATCAACCTGCTGGAAATGCCCGACCGGGGCCGCGTACGCATCAAAGGCGAGTTGATCGAGATGCGCGAGGGCAAAAACGCCCGTAGCGCCGCCAACCCCAAACAGGTGGAGCGCCTGCGCGCGCGCCTCGCCATGGTGTTCCAGCAATTCAACCTCTGGGCGCATATGACCGTGCTGCAAAACGTCATGGAGGCGCCGATCCATGTGCTGAAGCTGGACAAAAAAACCGCCGCCGCCCGGGCCGAGGCCATGCTCGAGAAGGTCGGCCTCGCCGCCAAGCACCACGCCTACCCGGCGCAGCTCTCCGGCGGGCAGCAGCAACGCGTCGCCATCGCCCGCGCCCTGGCCATGGAACCCGATGTGCTGCTGTTTGACGAACCAACCTCCGCGCTTGACCCCGAGTTGGTCGGCGAGGTGCTAAAAGTGATGCGCGACCTAGCCAAGGAGGGCCGCACCATGCTGGTCGTCACGCATGAGATGGGCTTCGCCCGCGAGGTCGCCAGCCGCGTGATGTTCCTTCATCAAGGCCTCACCGAGGAGGAAGGCAAACCCGGGGATATGTTCACCAACCCGCAATCCCCGCGCTTCAAACAGTTCCTCTCCAGCACACTGCGCCATTGAGCGCGATCGTTTGAGGTTCGCTCACCTGAGCGAGCCGAAAGCGTGAATCGCCCTCTATCTTTATAATTTAGAGACGGATGCATCCGTCTCTAATACCAGTCAGCCTTAAGGCTGACTGGTATGCGCGCGGGGCTGGTGGGGCGGCCGCGCGCTAAATCAAGAGCTTATACCAGCCCGCCACCAAACACAGAGAGTCATGCTCTTGGCGGGCTGATATAAGCACGCACCCTGTTATAATCCGCGCAATGCCCCTAAATGATCCGCATGGCAGACGATCCCTATAAAATCCTCGGCGTGGCAAAAGACGCAACACCGGAACAAATTCGCGCAGCCTACCGCAAACTCGCGAAAAAACACCACCCGGACCTCAACCCCGGCAACAAGGCGGCGGAAGAGGCGTTCAAAAGCGCCTCGGCGGCCAACGAGCTGCTCTCCGACCCCGAAAAACGCGCCCGGTATGACCGTGGCGAAATCGACGCCAGCGGTGCCGAACGCGCGCCGCAAGGCTTCCGCCAAGGCCCCGGCGGTGCCGGCTTCGGCGGCGGAGCGGGCGGATTCGGCGGCGGCAATTTCGAGGACATCTTCGCCAGCATGTTCGAGCAGCGCGGCCGCCCCGCCGGCCCCGCCCGCGGCCAGGATGCCCGCTACGCCCTCACCGCCGACTTCCTCGAAGCCGTGAACGGCGCCACCAAGCGCCTCACTTTGCCTGACGGCCAAACCCTGGACGTGAAAATCCCCCACGGCACCACCGGCGGCGACGTGCTGCGCCTGCGCGGGTGCGGCCAGCCAGGGCGCAACGGCGGCCCCGCCGGCGACGCGCTGATCGAAATCACCGTCGCCCCGCATAAACTCTTCCGCCGCGAGGGGCAGAACATCCGCATGGACCTGCCAATCTCCCTGCGTGAGGCCGTGCTCGGCGGCAAAATCACCCTGCCCACCCCCACCGGCCCGGTGGCGCTGAGCATCAAACCCCATAGCGACTCGGGCACCGAAATGCGCCTGCGCGGCCGTGGCGTACCCGCCCACAGCCACCACCACGCCGGCGACCTGCTGGTAAAACTGCATGTGGTCATCGGCCCCGCCGATGAAAAACTGGAAGCTTTCCTTAAATCCTGGGACCAGCCGGGCTTCGAGCCGCGCGGCGGATCAACCTGATGTCATCCGGCTCTATTTTTTAATCCAGAGGCGGATTCAGACATGAGATGTAATCACGCAGAGATTCCATCTCATGTCATCCGGCTCTAAACCTGCCGCGCCGCATCCATCAGCCGCTTCATTTCCTTAATCGCCACCGGCAGGCCGGTCAGCAGCGCCTCGCCCATCAGGAAGTGGCCGATATTGAGTTCGCGGATTTCCGGCAGCGCGGCAATGGGCATGACATTGGCAAACGTCAGCCCATGTCCGGCATGGCACTCCAACCCAAGCTGCGTGGTCAGCGCGGCGGCGGCGCGCAGCCGCTCCAGCTCACCAGGATGGCCATTGGCATAGGCGCCGGTGTGCAACTCCACCACGGCGGCGCCTACCCCGGCAGCCGCGCGCACCTGCGCTGGATCGGGGTCCACGAACAACGACACCACAATCCCCGCCGCCGTCAGCCGCGCGATGATCGGCCGCAGCGCCTCGCTCTGGCCAACCACATCCAGCCCGCCCTCGGTGGTAATCTCGGCGCGGCGCTCCGGCACGATGCAAACCCCATGCGGGCGCAGTCTGCACGCAATCGCGGTCATCTCCGCCGTCGCCGCCATCTCGAAATTCACCGGCACCGCGGCCCAGCCGCAAATCGCCTCCGCATCGGCATCGCGGATATGGCGGCGGTCCTCGCGCAGATGAATCGTAATCCCATCCGCCCCCGCCGCGACGCAGGCCTTCGCCACGCTCAGCGGGTCCGGATGCCCGCCGCCGCGCGCATTGCGCAGCGTGGCCACATGGTCGACGTTAACGCCAAGCCTGATATATCCGCTCATCCGTCAGATATGCAGCGCGCGGCCATCAGCGGCCAGTGCGGCTTCCTTCACAACCTCGCTCAAAGTGGGGTGCGCATGGCAGACCCGCGCAACATCCTCGGCCGACGCGCCAAACTCGATGGCCGTCACCAGCTCGGCGATCAGCGTCCCCGCGTCCGGCCCGATGATATGCGCGCCAAGCAGCCGGTCCGTGGTTTTGTCGGAAAGCACCTTCGCAAACCCCTCCATCTCGCCCATGGCGCGCGCGCGGCCGTTGGCCATGAAGGGGAATTTGCCCACCTTGTAGGCAACCCCGGCGGCCTTCAGCTCTTCCTCGGTCCTGCCCACGCTGGCCACTTCCGGCCAGGTGTACACCACGCCGGGAATCGCATCGTAATTCACATGCCCGGCCTGCCCGGCCAGAAGTTCGGCCAGCGCCACGCCCTCTTCCTCGGCCTTGTGCGCCAGCATCGGCCCGGCGATGACATCGCCGATCGCATAAATCCCTGGCACGTTGGTGGCATAATGCGCATCGGTCAGCACCAGCCCGCGCGCATCCGTTGCCACCCCGGCCGCAGCTAGGTTCAGCCCCTCGGTATAGGCCCGCCGGCCAATCGCCAGCAGCACGATATCGGCCTCCAGCGTCTCCGCCGCGCCGCCCTTGGCCGGCTCGATGGTAAGCGTCACGCCGTCCTTGCCCGTCGTGGCGCCGGTCACCTTATGGCCCAGCTTGAACGTGAAGCCCTGCTTGGTCAGCGACTGCTGGAACGCCTTGCAAATCTCGCCGTCCAGGAAGGGGGTAATGCGCTCGAGGAACTCAACCACCGTCACCTTCGCGCCCAGCCGCGCCCACACGCTGCCCAGCTCCAGCCCGATCACCCCGCCGCCGATCACCACCAGCCGCCCAGGCACCTTATCCAGCTCCAGCGCCCCGGTGGAGGTGACAATGCGTTTCTCATCAACCTCAACACCCTTCAGCGGCACAGACTCACTGCCCGTGGCGATGACAATGCTCTTGGCGCTGTAGGCGCTGCCCCCAACCTCGATCGCATTCGGGCCGATGAAGCGCGCCGCGCCCTTGATCCAGGTGATCTTGTTCTTCTTGAACAGAAACTCGATGCCCTTGGTATTGGCGCTGACCACCTCGCCCTTGCGGGCCTGCATGCGGGCCAGATCGAAGTTGACCTCGCCGACCGCGATGCCATGGTCCTTCAGCCCATGCGCGGTCTGATGAAACACCTCCGAGGACTGCAGCAGCGCCTTGGAGGGGATGCAGCCAATGTTCAGGCAGGTGCCGCCCAGCGTCGCGCGCTTCTCCACGCAGGCGACCTTCATGCCAAGCTGCGCCGCGCGAATGGCGCAGACATAACCTCCCGGGCCGGAGCCAATCACGATAAGGTCGAAAGTCTCAGCCATTTTTCCACTCCGCTTTGCTGGTTGCAGGAAGATGCGCTGGCCTCATAGCCCCGCGGCCCGCCTCAAGCAATTCAGTGCGCGCACCCCTGGCTTGCCTCCTCCGGCGGCCCATGGCTATCTCCCCGCCATGCCAGCACTCTCCGCCCGCGTGGGCCGCACCGAACTCGCCGCCACCTTCGCTCAGGCCGCCCGCGCGCGCGCGCTGCGCGCCGAGGGGCATGATGTCATCTCCCTCTCGCTTGGCGAGCCGGATTTCCCCACCCCCGCACATGTGGTGGAGGCCGCCCACGCCGCCGCGCTTCGCGGCGAGACCAAATACCCCCCCCTGGCTGGAACCGAGGCGCTGCGGGCCGCGGTGCGCCGCAAATACCTGCGCGACCAGAAACTCGATGTGCCGCAAGCCAACATCCTCATCACCAACGGCGGCAAACAGGCCATCTTCAACGTGGTCATGGCCGTCATCAACGCCGGGGATGAAGTCATCATCCCCGCCCCCGCCTGGGCCGGCTACGAGCAAACCATCCAATTCGCCGGCGGCACCGCCGTCTTCGTGCCCTGCCCGCAGGAAAAAGGCTTCGTCCTCCAGCCCGAGGATCTGGAAGCCGCCATCACGCCGCGCACCAGGCTCCTGCTGCTCAACTACCCCAACAACCCCTCCGGCGCCGCCATCAGCGCCGCCGGGCTGGAAGCCCTCGCCGCGGTCCTGCGCCGCCACCCCGGCATCTGGGTCCTCTCGGATGACATCTACGAGCATCTGCTCTTCGATCATTTCAACTACGCCACCCTGGCCGCCATCGCGCCGGATCTGGCCGATCGCACCGTCACCATGACCGGCGTCTCCAAAAGCTACGCCATGACCGGCTGGCGCATCGGCTTCGCCGCCCTGCCGCCCGCGCTCATCAAGCCTTGCACCGTGGTCCAGGCCACCGCCACCTCGGGCGTCTCCTCCATCGGCCAGGCCGCAGCACTCGCAGCCCTCGAAGGCCCGCAGGAGCTGCTGCATGAGCGCGCCGCCGCCTACCAATCCCGGCGAGATCTCGTCGTAAGCCTCCTGAACCAAATCCCCGGCATCGAATGCCACAAACCCGAGGGCGCCTTCTACGTCTTCCCCAGCATCGCCGGCTGCCTTAACAAAACCACCCCGGCCGGGCGCCGCCTCGCCAACGACACTGATTTCACCGCCGCCCTGCTCGATGAAGCCCATGTCGGCGTCGTCCAGGGCGCGGCCTTCGCCATGAGCCCACATATCCGCATCTCAACCGCCACCTCAGAAGCCACCCTGGCCCGGGCCTGCGCGCGCATCGCCGCCTTCTGCGCCACGCTGCAATAACCCCCGCGCAGCGCGGGTTATTGCTTCACCACATCGGCAATATCCGCGGCGATGCCCGCAATATCAGGTGTGTTGGTATCCAGCCCCGCGATGATGAACTGCGGCTTGCCCCGGGCATTGAACACATACACAGCGGCGGAATGCGAAACGGTATAGACCGGCGTTTTGCTGACCGAGAACACCACGCGGTAGCGCCGCGCCAGGGCATAGAGCTGGTCGGCGGTGCCGCGCAGGCCTACGAAGTTGGGGCCGAACTGGCTGGTATATTTCGCCAGCACGGCGGGTGTATCGCGGTCCGGGTCCACGGTGACAAACACCACCCGCACCTTGGCGGCGGCATCGCCCATCTGCTTGAGCACGCGCGCGGCGTTATACATGGTTGCCGGGCATTCATCCGTGCAGTTGGTATAACCAAAGAACAACAGCGTGACCTCGCCCTTGAAATCCGCCGCGCTCACCGGCTTGCCGGTATTCACATCGGTCATATTGAAGGCGAGGTCCGGCACCAGCCCGGCGACGCTCACATCCTGCGGCGAGAGGGTATGGTGGCAGGCGCTCAGCGCCAGGCAGGCCAACAACAAAAAGGCGCGGCGGATCATGCTGTTTCCTCTTCATCGGCTTCCAGCCCGAGCAGGCTCTGCGCCGCCCCGGCCTCCACCATCTCCACCGTGCGCAGCACCCGGCCCACGGCGCGCGTACGCACCCGCGCCTTTTCAATATTGGTCGTCATCGCCGCGGCGTTATTGGCGAGCTTGCCCAGCACATCGTCCATCTTGGTCATCTCCGCGCGCGTCGCCCCCAGCAGCTTGCCGATCTCCCCGGCCCGCTTCTCCAGATCCAGCGTGATATGCCCAAGGTGGATGGTCTGCAACATCGCGGGCAACAGCGTCGGCCCCAGTATAATCACCTTCTCGCGCACCCGTATCTCGTCGATGAGGTTGGGAATCCGCGCCACCTCGGCAAACAGCCCGTCGCTGGGCAGATACATCACGCCAAACTCCACCGTCTCCGGCGGGCAGATGTATTTCTCGCGGATCTTCTTGGCCTCCAGCCGCACCCGTGCGGCGATCCCCTCGCGCGCCGCCCGCTCGCCCTCCACATCTGCCTTCTCCGCCGCGTTTAGCAGGCGCTCATAATCCTCGGTCGGGAATTTGGAATCCACCGGCAGCCACAAGGTGCTGCGCGAGGGCATCCGCAGCGCGAAATCCACCCGCTCACGCTGCCCCTCCCGCAGCGCGAAATTGCGCTCGAACGCACCGGGCGGCAGCACCTGTTCCAGCATCGCGCCCAGCTGCGCCTCGCCCCAGCCGCCGCGCGTCTTCACATTGGAGAATATCCGCTTCAAATCCCCTATCTGCGCGGCGGCGGACTGCACCTCCCCCATCGCCTGCTGCACCTGGGCAAACTGCTCCAGCACGCGGGCGAAGCTGTTGGTCATCTGCTGTTCCACCGCCTCGTGCAGCTTTTCGTTCACCGAAGTCTGGATCGCCCCCAGCCGCGTCTCCAGCAGCGCGATGGTCCGCTGCGAATCCTCCGCCGCCGTCCGGCGCAGCCCTTCCACGGCGTTGGCCATGTTCTGCGTCGCCCCGCTTATCTGCGCGAAGGCCTTCGAGAGCGCATCCGTCGTCCCGGTCTGGATCGCCCCGGCCAGCCGCCCCTCCATCGCGGCCAGGCTGGCGCGCAAAAACTCCGCCTCCGCCCGGCTGGCCGCCAGCACCTTCTCCAGCCCCAGTTGTAGCCGCTCCGGGGCCGCGCGCGCCGCCCGCCACCCCGCCCAGCCAAAAACCATGGCCGCCACGCCGATAAGCCCAACCAAAAACAGGAGCAGGAGTTGCATGTTCATGCTAACAGCCTAGCAAGGTTAAACGATTCGCGGGAGCTGCCAGCATGGATTACCAGTACCTTGAGGACTTCCACCCCGGCCAAGTCTTCGAGAGCGAGCCGCTCACGGTCAGCGAGGCCGAAATCATCGAATTCGCCGAAAAATACGACGCCCAGCCCATGCATGTTGACCCGGTGGCCGCCCAGGACATCACCGGCGGCCTCATCGCCAGCGGCTGGCACACCGCGGCCCTCACCATGAACCGCTTCATCACCGCCGGCTTCTACAACCCCGCCCCCGGCGCGCTCGGCCTGGGCTGCGAATCACTCAAATGGCCCAAACCCGTGCGCCCCGGCGATGCCCTGCGCCTGCGCCTCGAAGTCCTCTCCGTGCGCCCCAGCGCCAAGCGGCCCGGCAGCGGCGTTGTCACCAACCGCTTCACCACGCTCAACCAGAATAATGATATCGTGCTGGAAATGGTCAGCTCTGTTATCATCGCCAGACGATCAGCCTGAACAAAGGACCCCCTCCATGAACAGCGCCGTCACCCTCATCGCCTTCCTCGTCATCCTCGCCGGCGCCGCGCTCGGCTACCTGCTGCAAAACCCCGTCATCGGCGGCGTCATCGTGCTCATCGGCGTCATCCTCGCCCTCACCCTGCGCACCGCCGCCGAGTGGGAGCGCGCGGTGGTCCTGCGCCTTGGCCGCTACGCCGGCGTGCGCGGCCCCGGCCTCTACTTCCTCATCCCGGCCTTCGAGCTGGTCTACACCGTGGTCGACACGCGCCGCCAAAGCACCCGCATCTCGGCCGAGGACACGCTCACCGCCGATGCCGTCTCCGTCACCATGGACTCAATCATGTTCTGGCGCGTCTCCGATGTGAAGCGCGCCGCCACCGAACTCACCGACTACCGCAACATGATCGCACAGATCGCCCAGACCTCGCTGCGCGAAGTCATCAGCGCCACCACCCTTAACGACATCCTCTCCAACCGCGAGGCGATGGACGAGAAACTCCGCGCCTTCATCACCAAAAAATCCGACGGCTGGGGCATCGGCGACATCTCGGTTGAAATCCGCGACGTCAAAATCCCCCCCGAACTCAACGACGCGATGAGCCGCAACGCCCAGGCCGAAAAAGAGAAACAGGCCCGCGTCACCCTCGCCAGCGCCGAAGTCGCCATCGCCGAACAAATCGCCGACGCCGCGCGCATCTACGAGAACAACCCCGTCGCCCTGCAAATCCGCCAGATGGGCCTGATCTACGACATGAACAAAGACCGCGGCGTCACCATCCTGGTCCCCACCGGCATGGCCAACGCCCTTGGCGCCAGCATCGCGCTGAACGTCAACAACCCCGACCGCCCCAAACCTTTATCCGCAACAATGTTTTCCCCCCCGCCCGGCAGCAGCTCGGTGCCAAAGGCTTAAAAGAGGCACCCGTAGGATGGGTAAGCGCAGCGCCACCCATCCCTATTTTGCCCCCACCCGTAGGATGGGTAAGCCCAGCGCCACCCATCCCTTTTTTCCAACCCCACTCAATCGAATTAGGCATCATCCTGCATGACGGCATACCGGCGCAACAGGCTCCCCGGCGGCACATATTTTTTCACCGTCAACCTGCATGACCGCCGTCACGCACTTCTCGTGCAACATATCGATATCCTGCGCAAAGCGGTACACAAGGTTAAAACCCACGCACCATTTCACATTGATGCCTGGGTAGTCCTGCCGGAGCATCTGCACTGCCTATGGACTTTACCCGAAGGTGACGCGGATTTTTCAGCACGGTGGCAGGCGATTAAAACCACATTTTCCAAGGAAATGCCGCAAGACGAATATCGCTCGCCAAGCCGCCGCGCCAAGGCCGAGCGCGGGATCTGGCAGCGGCGGTTCTGGGAACATACCATCCGCGATGAACAAGATTACGCCGCGCATATGGACTATATCCATTTCAACCCCGTGAAACACGGCCTCGTTACCGAGGTTGCGCAGTGGCAGTATTCATCATTTCACCGCGCGGTGAAAATCGGGCTTTACCCAACGGCCTGGGCCGGCAGCGGCGCCACGCTGAATGATATGGGCGAAGCTTGGACGCAAAAAGCCGATGGGTAGCGCTGCGCTCACCCATCCTACGGCTGCTTATCTTATCCCGGTCAAGCCATTGATGTAGATCGCGGTGAACAATAATTTTACCCTTCTTGTAAAGGACAAAACAATGTGTTCCGTTTTAGAAAATGTCGTCAAACTCGGCGGCTTATCGCTCCAGGCTGAGGACTGCTTGATCCGTGCTGCAGTATCACAAAGAAACGAGCATGGTGGTTTAGACAGAATACAAAATGAGAGATATCATCAATTTCTAATATGGCGGGCTGTATTGCCACTCTTCGACGCAACCATCGAACGAGAGGGTAATACCGACTTAATCATCAAAAGTGCCGAAGAATCTCATTATTTTGAGATGAAGAACTGGCGAAGCGTGAATGGCGAAAGAGAACTCCCTTCTATTCGTGACGACATTAAAAAACTAGGGGGCAGAGATAACGGGTATATTCTTATAACTTCCGCCAACCCCCCTGGAAAGTTTTCATGTAACATCAAATTTCTTTTGGAAAATTTAAATGGATTGGGTAACCGAGACCCTAAACATTATCTTTTCAACACGATCTCCACGACGGGATGCGAGATAGAATATTGGATTGCAGGTTGGCCATTACCGCGGGTTAAGGTGGAAGCCTACCCCCCGTAGGATGGGTAAGCGCAGCGCCACCCATCCCCCTTTTTCGCCAGCCCACCCTATCCGCTCCGGCATCATCCCAAAACGGCAAACCCCCTACCCAAACGCATAAGCATCCATCCGTAAAAACGAATACTCCGTCGAGCTGTGCAGCCGCTTCACCGCCGCTCCCGCCCCGGCCGCGCCCATCGCCACATACAGCGGCAACAAATGCTCCTCCGTCGGGTGCTCTTCCGCCGCAAAGGGCGCCAGCCGCCGGTAGTCCACCACCGCCGCCACATCCCCCGCGCGCAGCTTCTCATCCATCCAGTCCGAGAACGCGGTCACATCCGGCGTCTCCGGCGCGTCAATCTCGGGCATCCCCCGGCGGAACCGCCTTAAATCATGCGTGAAGCTGCCGCTGCCCACCACCAGCACGCCTTGCGCCCGCAAGCCCGCCAGCGCCGCCCCCAGGGCATGGTGATACGCCGCCCCCAGGTGCGACTGCACCGAGAGCTGCAACACCGGAATCTCCGCCTGCGGATACGCCAGCAAAAGCGGCACCCAGGCCCCATGGTCCAGCCCGCGCGCGGTGTCTATCCCCGCGGCAAACCCCGCCGCGCGCAGGCTCTGCGCCACCCGCTCGGCAAGCTCCGGCGCGGTGGGCGGGGCATAATGCAGCGTGTAAAGCTCCTTCGGGAAGCCATAAAAATCATGAATCGTATCATTGCGCGCGGGCGCATTCAGCATCGGCGTCTGCGTCTCCCAATGCGCCGAGGCCACCAAAATCGCCTTCGGCCGGGGCAGCAGCCCGCCCAGCCCTTGCAGAAAATCCCGCGCCGGCGTGTCCATCAGCGCCATCATCGGCGAGCCATGGCTCAAAAACAGGGCTGGCAACATCGCCCTAGCCCCCCGCCCGCTGCGCGAGGCGGAACGGGTCCGCCGGATAAGTGCCCAAAATCTTTATCTCGGTCGAGAAAAACGCCAGTTCCTCAAACGCCAGGCGCAATTTTTCCTGCGCCGGGTGTCCGTCCACCTCCGCCAGAAACTGCGTCGCGGTAAAAGTGCCGTTCACCATGTAGCTCTCCAGCTTGGTCATGTTCACGCCGTTCGTCGCAAACCCGCCCAGCGCCTTGAACAACGCCGCGGGCACGTTGCGCACGTTAAACACAAACGTCGTCATCAAATTGGGCGTATCCGGCGCCAAAACAACCGGCTCCTTCGCCATCACATAAAACCGCGTCGTATTGTGGGTTTCATCCTCCACATTGCGCCGCAAAATCTGCAACCCGTGCAGCTCCCCCGCCAGCGATGAGGCAATCGCCGCATCCGCTATGCTGTTCTTCGCGGCAACAATCTCCGCCGCCCCGGCGGTGTCATATGCCACCACCGCCCCCGCCCCCAGCTCGCGGATCAACCGCCTTAC
>NZ_JABEVC010000053.1 GCF_013044125.1 Acidocella sp.
CTGTTACGGAGACCACCTAGAAGGCGCCATCCGGCCCCACTTTGCCGTCGTTCAGGCGCAGCTCGGGGTCGGGCGGCAGCACCTGGGCCAAAGTTTCATAAACGCCGGTGGCGCGCGCAAACAGCCCAACCTCGTGGCGGCGCGCCACCACCAGCCGCCCATCCACCGCCAGGCCGATGCTGCCCACCGGCCCCTCCAGCCGCCAGAGGCGCCGCGCGCCGGTGGCGGGGGTGAGTTCGTGAATTTCCCCCATGGGAATATCCACCCAAAGCAGCGCCTGGCGCGCGGCGTCCCACAGCGGCGATTCACCCACCGCGCAGCCCGTATCGGCCAGCGCGGCGAAGGCGCCGGTCAGGCTCATTGCACGTCCGCCGTGGCGAAGCTCCCGCCCTGGCAGAGCCAGCCGGGATCTGGCCGGGCGAGAATGGCGGCGGCATAATCCTCGGCGTTCTGGCGCGGCTGGTAGCCAAGAGCGGCGGCCTGCGCATTATCCCACCAGCTGCGCGTATTGGCCGAGACGCCCCAGACGGTGAGAAAGCCGATATCGGGCACGCTCAGCGCCTGCCAGACCAGCGCCTCCATATCCTCATGGCCGAGCCACGTGCTCAAATGGCGCGGCTCGGCGGGCGCCGCCAGCGCGCTGCCGATGCGCAGCGCCACCGTCTCGATGCCGAATTTGTCCCAGTAGAGCCGCCCCATCGCCTCGCCCCAGACCTTGCTGAGCCCGTAATTGCCATCCGGGCGCGGCGGGTCGGAGAGCTGCAGGCGCTGGCCAATGGGGTACATCCCGATGGTATGGTTGGATGAGGCGAACACCACCCGGCGCACCTTGTGCCGCCGCGCGCCCTCATAAACCTGTTGCAGCGCCACCAGATTATTCTGGATGATCTCGGCCAGCGGGCGCTCCACCGAGCTGCCGGCAAGATGCAGCACCATATCGGCACCCTCCAGCGCGGCGTCGGCCGCGGCGGGGTCGCGCAGGTCTCCCGCCAGCACGCGCTCCGCCGGACTAACCGGCACGGGCGGACGAATGCCCGTTGAGGTAAGCGCCACGCCGCGCGCCAGCAGGCGCGGGCGCAGCACCTGCGCCAGCGCGCCGTTGGCCCCGGTGAGGGCCAGCTTGAGCGCGGGCATCAGTGCGCCGTCCGCTTGGCGCGGCCCACAATCTGCGTAGGGTCGACAAAGCGCAGCGCGATGACCAGGCAGATCAGGCTCGTCGCCATATAAATCACGGCCATCGCGTCAATTGACTGATTGGCCCGCATCCCGGCTGCGAAGACCGAGTAATACAGCTCGACCACCAGCGTCTGGCTACCCGGCCCGGCGGTGAGGAAGGTGAGCTCGAACATACCGATGGTGCGCACCAGCACCAGCAGCAGCGCGGCCAATATGCCCGGCACCAGCAGCGGCACCATGACGGTGCGCAGCAGGGCCCCGGTGCCCGCGCCAAAGACGCGCGCCGCCGCCTCCACCCTGGGGTCGATCTGCTCGATGAAAGGCACCAGGATAAAAATCACGAAAGGCACGCTCGGCATCAGGTTCGCCAGGATAACACCGGTGAGCGTGCCGCCCAGGCCGAACTTGTAGAGCACCGAGGCCAGGGGGATGCCGTAGGTGAAGGGCGGAATGATGAGCGGCAGCACGAAGATCAGCATCACAAAGCGCTTGCCCGGAAAATCGCGCCGCGCCAGCGCATAGGCCGCGGGTACGCCTAGCAGCGCCGAGCCCAGCAGCACCGCGCCCGCCACCTCGAAGGTGACCAGCAGCACCCCGCCAAGCTGGAACGAGCTCCAGGCCTGGCTGTACCAGCTGGTGGTGAAGCCGCCAGGCAGCCAGGAATTGAACCAGGAGGTGCCAAAGGAATCCACCACCACGGCGGCGATGATGCCCACGAGGTTGATGATGAAGAAGCCGATGAAAACCCAGATCGCCAGGCGCCACAGCCGGGCACCCATTTCGTTGTTGAATGTCATGGTCTTACCCTTTTCCGCCGGCCACCGGGCCGCGATAGAGAAGCGAACTTGCCTTCATCACCAGCATCACCACGATGATCTGCACCGCGCCCATGATGATGGCGACCGCCGAACCCATTGAATAATCATATTCCTCATAAGCGGCATGAAAGGCTGCAATGGCGATGACGCGCGTGGGGCCGGAGGGCGCGCCCAGCAGCACCGCGGAGGGAAACACCGCGAAAGCCTGCACAAAAGCGAGACAGAAGGTGATGGCAAGCCCCGCCCCCAGCAACGGCAGGATGATATGGCGGAAGCGCGCGAACGGCCCCGCCCCCAGCATCGCCGCCGCACTCTCCAGCGATGGGTCGATCCCCGTGACATAAGAGAGCACCAGCATGAAGCAGAATGGAAACCCGCCGACGATCTGCGAGAGGAACACGCCGGTGAAATCATGCACCAGGCGCACCGGCTCGTGGATGATCCCCAGCAGCATCAACACCCGGTTGAACCAGCCGAGCGGGCCGAGATAGTTCAGCATGCCCTGCGCGGTGAGCACCGTGCCCAGCGTGACCGGGATGATGAGTATGGTGGTGAGTATGCGCTGATAGCGCATATGGCGCACCCGCAGGGCAATGGGCACTGAGATGAGCAGGTTCACCAAGGTAACCGGAATCGCCAGCTTCAGCGTCGTGAAGATCGTATCGTATTTGTAGGCATCGCTGAAGAAATTGATGTAGTTGGCAAGCGCGCCGCCGCCGTTCATCGGGTGGAGCGAGAGCCACAGCCCATAGATCGCCGGGTAGACGAACAGCGCCATCACGAACAGCAGGGCCGGCAGCAGCAGCAGCGTGGTAACATCAAAGCCCCGCCGCGCCAGCCGTTGGGAGAGGCGCGCGCGCTCGGGCGCCGCCGGGGTCAGGGCCATGCCTTGCATCGCCGCGCTCACGCCGCACCGCCGGCATAAACCAGCACGCGCTCCGCCGGCGCGCCAAGGCGCAGCGCCTCGCCAGGACGCACCGCGATATCGGAGCGGAACCACAGCTCCAGCCCCTCCGGCGTGCGCGCCAGGCCGTAGAAATCCCGGCCGCGATATTCAGCGGACACCACCGAGGCGGCAATCGGCCCGCTGTCACTGGGTGTCAGGTCTTCCGGGCGCATCGCCGCAATCACATCGCGCCCCGGCGTGGCCTCTATGGCGCAACCCGCGATCTCGGCGCCACCCACGCGCATGCGCAGTCTGGCGCCATCATGGCTCTGCGCCTGCGCCTTGAGGATGTTGCGATAGCCCATGAACTCGGCGACATCAGCGTGGGCGGGGCGGGCGTAAAGCTCGTGGGGCGTGCCGACCTGGCGCATCTCGCCCTCGCGCAGCACCACGATACGATCCGCCAGCGAGAGCGCCTCGTCCTGGTCATGCGTCACATAAATCGTGGAACAACCTATCATGTTATGAATTCGCCGGATCTCTGCGCGCATCTCCAAACGCAATTTGGCGTCCAAATTGGAGAGCGGCTCATCCATCAGCACCAGCGGGGGCTCCACCACAATCGCGCGCGCAATCGCCACGCGCTGCTGCTGCCCGCCCGAGATCTGGCCCGGCAGTTTATCCGCCTGCTTGGTGAGGCGCACCAAGGCCAGCGCCTCTTCCACCTTGGCGTCGATCACCTCGCGCGGAAGTTTCTGCATGCGCAGGCCAAAGCCGATGTTCTTGCGCAGGCTCATATGCGGAAACAACGCGTAGTTCTGAAACACCATCCCAAACCCTCGCTCCTCGGGCTTGAGATGGTCGATGCGTGTCTCATCAAGCCAGATGCTGCCGCCGGTCAGCGGCAGCAACCCGGCCAGACAGTTCAAGGCCGTTGATTTGCCGCAGCCCGAAGGCCCGAGCAGCGCGATGAACTCGCCGCGCCGGACGGTGAGAGAAATATCCTTGAGCGCGTTCATGCCGCCAAAGTCGCGGCGCATGCCCTCAAGCCTGAGCTCCCGGAAATTTTTTGCGGAAATTGTCATTGGTCTTGAACTCCTCTTGGTTTTTCTCAGGCGGTAATCACGCCGATCTGCTGATCCCAGCGGCCCAGCGCATAGACCAGATCATCAGCGGAAAGCGGCATATAGGTCGGCGCGGTGGCAATCATCTCATCGTACCACGGGCGGCCGAATTTCTGGATGACCTGCTGGCTGGAGGCCGGGGCCATTGAGAGGGGAACATTCTTCACCGCCGGGCCGGGGTAGAAATAACCCGCGTCATAGGTCACCGCCTGCTGCGCCGGGGCCAGCATGAAATTCATCAGATCCAGCAAAACAGCAAGTTTTTCAGGCTTCACCCCCTTGGGGATCGCCATGTACTGCGCATCGCAGACGATGATCTGGTTGTCGAACTTGGTCACCTGCACGGAGGCGGGAACAACGCCCAGCGCGCGCGGGTTGATATCCCAGCCGGTCTGCGTCGGGGTCATCGCGCGCAGGCCCGAGCCGAGCTCCTGCATCACCGCGCCCGTGCCCGATGGGTAATACTCAATCGTCTTGCCCAGCTGCGCCAGGTAGCTCCAGGTCTTATCCCAGCCGTGGCGCGGGTCACGCGGGTTGGAATCCCCCAACAGATAGGGCAGCCCCATCAGGAAAATCCGCGCCGGGCCGGAATTCGCCGGGCGGGCATAAATCAACTTCTTCGGATTCGCCTGCGCCCAGGCCAGCAGCCCCTCAACCGTGGTCGGCGGAGTCGCCACCATGGCGGGGTTGTATTCCAGCAACGGGCCAGCCGGGCAGAACACCACCTCCAACGCCTGATTCTCGGCAAACCCCTGCATCCTGAGCGCGTTCGGCTGGTAGATGCTGGCCGGGTCAGGCAGGCTGGCGGCATAATTGGGCAGCAAGGGCTGCCAGATTTTTTGCTTGATGCCAGCCGAAAGCGCGTCGATGCCGGTCAGCACCATGTCGATATCCAGCCGCCCGGCGGACTGCTCGGCCTTCAGCTTGCCCGGCAACTCAGGCGCCGGCGCCGCGCTGTAAACAATTTTGGAGACCAGATGCGGCTTCTGCGCGAGATAGGCATCAAACGCCGGGCGGGTGAGCGCCAGCGTTCCCGCCACGTCAACAATGCTGAGGCTCACCGGCGAGGTGGGCAGCGCCGGAGTCGCGGCGCGCGCAATGCCGCCCATCTCCGCCAAACCCACTGCCGCTCCCGCCGCCGCAACGCCACCCAGCACGCTCCTGCGTGTAATTCTTTCCATTGTCATTTCCGTTCGTTTCCCGTTGTACCCGCTATCCAGGGCAATTCTCGTTTCTACGCCGGCACCGCGCCTCGCGCCGTGGCCACGGCGCATATGACAACGATCGCACCAATATGTCAATTGTTTTTACGACTTTTAGAAAATTCACCAAAATAGCCCAGACAACATTACAACTACACAAAAAATACCAGCAATTCATCGCGTTCAGCAAAAAAACGCCCAGAAATCGCATTGATTTGTAATTTAGTTATAATTTTATTTGACAATTTAAGCGTTGATTTGTACGCAAGCCGCGGCGAATAAACGACCGCCGCACCAAAACAAACCAGGGAGCAACCCAATGGGTACGCAAAATTCATCTTATAAATTTACATATAAGTTTACATCAATCCGCCGCCACGCACTGGCTTCGGTGGCCTGCACCGCGCTCATGGCATCGGCTGCGCATGCGCAGTCGCTGCAAACCTGGCTGAACCAGAAAACCATGACCGGCAACTGGAACGGCGCGCGCACCAAGCTTGAGGGCATCGGCATCGACCTGCACGGCGGACATGTTGGCGAATTCGCCGATGTGATGTCAGGCGGCAAGCGCCAGGGCAACGGCTATGCCCAGCAGCTTTATTACGGCATGACCATCGACCTCGGTAAGCTGGCCGGGCTGAACGGCACGGTGTTGAATCTCAGCTTCAACACCCGCGAGGGCCGCAACGCCTCAGCTGATTTCATCGGCAACAAGCTGGCGGTGCAGGAGGTCTACGGCGCGGGTGAAACCACACGCCTGACCGAACTCAGCATCGAGCAGGCGTTGTTTGACAAGATGCTGATGGTCAAGCTCGGCCTCTATCCCATGGGCAACGATTTCGGCTCCACCCCCATCGGCTGCGATTTCCAGAACGTCGGCTTCTGCGCGCATCCGCAAAATCTGCCTAACTCCTCCGGCTGGGCCGATAACCCCACCGGCCATTGGGGCGCGCGCGTGAAGCTCAATGTCACCCCCGCACTTTATGGCGAGGTTGGCGTGTATGACGTGAACCCAACCTACGGCAGCCCCGGCAACGGGCTGAAGATCAGCACCTCCGGTTCCACCGGGGCGCTCATCCCCGCTGAAATCGGCTACACCACCGCCTTCGGCGCGGCGGAACTGCCGGGCCATTACAAGGTTGGCGTGTATTATGACACCTCCAAGGTGGCCGACGCGGTGACGCCAAACCAGCTCGATAAGGGCCGTTACGGCGCTTATATCCTGGCGGACCAGATGCTCTTCAGCTTCGATGGCACAGCCAAGCGCGGGCTGGTGGGTTTCGCGCAATACTCCGTCTCGGATGCGCGCACCGCCGTGTTCGCCAACACAATCGCCGCCGGGCTGGTGGCGCTCGGGCCGTTCGACTCGCGCCCGCATGATTACCTGAACGCCGCCTACGTCCGCGCCGGGATCAATCATCGCAACATCGCGGCCAGGCAGGCCGCCCTCGCCGCCCAGAACATCACCACTCCCTCGCTCTCCGAGGGAGAAGGGCTGGTCGAAGTCGGCTACGGCCTCGCCGCAACCCCGTGGTTGCTGATCCATCCCAACGTGCAATATGTCATCAATCCGGGTACATTCTCCTACAAGCACATCCCGAATGCCTGGGTGTTCGGGTTCGAGACAAAAGTGACCTTCTAGACGCAGACCGCCGGGCGCCCCGCGCGTCCGGCATTTTCAGGGGAATTAAATGCTTAAGCCAGAAACACGCGAAAAACTCACCCGCATCAGCACAGCGACACTCGCCACCGCGCTCTTCAAGCGCGGATTGCGCCAGCAGTTCATCCAAGGGGCATTGCCGCTCAGCCCGCCCGCGCAAAGCATGGTCGGCGAGGCGTTCACCCTGCGCTACATCCCCGCGCGCGAGGATCTCAACCCTGTCTCCGCCTTTCGCGATCGCGGCCATAAGCAGCGCGTCGCGGTGGAGACCTGCCCGCCCGGATCAATTCTGGTGATCGACAGCCGCAAGGACGCGCGCGCCGCCTCCGCGGGCGGCATCCTCATAACCCGGCTTATGCGCCGCGGCGTGGCCGGCATTGTCACCGACGGCGGTTTTCGCGACAGCGCCGAAATCGCGGGCCTCGGCTTCCCCGCCTATCATGTGCGCCCCAGCGCGCCCACCAACCTCACTCACCACCACGCCATCGCCATCAACGAGCCAATCGGCTGCGGCGACGCCCCGGTTTTCCCGGGCGATGTCCTGGTGGGCGATGCCGATGGCGTCATGGTGATCCCCGCGCATCTGGCCGACGAAATCGCCGATGAAGCAACGGAGATGACCCTGTTTGAGGATTTCGTCACCGCCCAGGTGCAGGCCGGCGCCACGATCCTCGGCCTCTACCCCCCAACCGACCCGGAGACCGAGATCAAATTCGCCGCCTGGCGCAGCGCCCGCCAGGGCTGAAAAACCGCCCAGCCCCGCAAATGCAAACGCCGCCCCTCCAGGCGGCGTTTTTGTTTCCCCTCAGTAGATCGAGGGTTCAGGCACCGGCGCGCCGAAATCCGTGCGCAGGAAATCGAAGTCACAACCCTCATCAGCCTGCTGGATGTGCTTGGTGAACACCCAGCCGTAGCCACGCTCATAATGCGTCTCCGGCTTGGCCCAGGCGGCGCGGCGCGCGGCCAGCTCGGCCTCGGGCACCTCCATGTTGATGCTGCGCGCATCCACATCGATGCTCACGATATCGCCCGTGCGCAGCAGCGCCAACGGTCCGCCGATGAAGCTCTCAGGCGCCACATGCAGCACGCAGGCGCCGTAGCTCGTGCCGCTCATGCGCGCATCGGAAATCCGCAGCATATCCCTGTGGCCTTCCTTGAGCAGCTTCTTCGGCATCGGCAGCATGCCCCATTCGGGCATCCCCGGCCCGCCCTGCGGCCCGGCGTTGCGCAACACCAGCACATGATCGGCGGTGATGTCCCAGCTCTCATCATCCACCGCCTTCTTCAGGCTCGGGTAATCATCGAACACCATGGCCGGGCCGGAATGTTTCAGGAATTTCTGGTCCATCGCCGCGGGCTTTATCACGCAGCCCTGCGGGGAGAGATTGCCGGTGAGCACCGCGAGCGAGCCTTCGCCATAAATCGGCTTGTCGAGCGTGCGGATCACGTCTTCATTATAGACTTCCGCGCCTTCGATATTTTCACCCAGGGTCCGCCCGCTGATGGTCATGCAGCCCAGATGCAGATGTTCGCGCATCCGGTTCATCAACGCCAAAATCCCGCCGGCGTAGAAGAAATCTTCCATCAGATACGTATCGCCCGTGGGGCGGACATTGCAGATCACCGGCACCTTGCGCGAGAACCGCTCGAAATCGGCGAGGCCGATAGCATGTCCGGCGCGGCGCGCCATCGCGATGAGATGAATGATCGCATTGGTCGAGCAGCCCATCGCCATCGCCACCGCAATGGCGTTTTCATAGGCTTCGAAGGTCTGGATCTTCCGGGGCGTAAGATCTTCCCACACCGCCTCCACGATGCGCCTGCCAGACTCCGAGGCGAGCCGGATATGCCCGGCATCCGCCGCCAGCATCGAGGAGCCGCCGGGCAACACCATACCCACCGCCTCGGCGATGGCGGTCATCGTGCTGGCCGTGCCCATGGTCATGCAGGTGCCATAGGAGCGGGCGATGCCGCCCTCCACGCCGAGCCAGTCCTTCTCAGTGATCTTGCCAGCCCGCAGCTCATCCCAGTATTTCCAGCTGTCGCTGCCCGAGCCAAGGGTTTTGCCATGCCAGTTGCCGCGCAGCATCGGCCCGGCGGGCACGAAGATGGCGGGGATGTTCATGCTTGTCGCCGCCAGCAGCAAAGCGGGGGTGGTTTTGTCGCAGCCGCCCATCAGCACCACGCCATCCACCGGATGCGCGCGCAACAGCTCCTCCGCCTCCATCGCCAGCATGTTGCGGTAGAGCATCGAGGTCGGCTTCAGGTAGCTCTCCGAGAGCGAGAGCGCGGGCAGCTCAACCGGAAAGCCCCCCGCCATCAGCACACCGCGCTTCACATCCTCTACCCGCGTTTTGAAATGCGCATGGCAAGGCTGGAGATCGGACCAGGTGTTGAGAATGGCGATCACCGGGCGGCCTGCCCATTCCTCGGGGGCGTAGCCCATCTGCATCGCGCGCGAGCGGTGGCCGAAGGAGCGCAGATCCGCCGGGCCGAACCAACGCGCCGAGCGCAGCTCCTCTGGCTTCTTGCGCGCCCCAGCGGGGGCGGAGCGTTCATCTGTCATGGCAATCCTTCCTTCTTTGCTTCGTTAATATAACGGGTCGAGCGGCGGCAGCCCGGCACATACGGCGGCGATATTATCCAGCGCGCGCATGCCCATGGCCGTGCGCGTCTCCAGCGTGGCGCTGCCCATATGGGGGGTCAGGAACACATTGGGCAAGCCGCGCAAACGCAAATCGTAATCGGGCTCCTGCGCGAACACATCCAGCCCGGCGGCAAACAACTGCCCGGAGCCAAGCGCCGCGATCAGCGCCGCTTCATCCACCAGCGCGCCGCGCGCGGTATTCACCAGCACGGCGCCGCGCGGCAGCAGGGCCAGAACCTTGGCGCCGACGATGCCGCGCGTGTCCTCGCCACCCGGCGCGTGCAGGCTGAGAATATCGCACTGCGGCGCCATCGCCTCCAGCGTGGCGAAATATTCCGCCCCCTGCGCCAGCTCCAGCGCCAGCGGGGTGCGGTTGTGGTAGAGCACTTGCATGCCAAAACCGCGCGCGCGCCGCGCCACCGCTTGGCCGATGCGCCCCATGCCCAAAATCCCCAGCCGCTTGCCGCTCACACGCACGCCCAGCATCTCATCCATGCCAAAACGCCGCCGCCAGCCCGCCTGCATGATCCGCGCATATTCCGCCCCGCGCCTGCATGCGTTCAACATCAGCATGAAGGCGAAGTCAGCCGTGCAATCGGTCACCGCATCGGGCGTGTTGGTGACGATAAGCCCCCGCGCCCTGGCCGCCGCGATGTCGATATTATCAATCCCGGCGGCGCAATTGGCGGCAATGCGCAGGCTCGCGGGCAAAGCGCTGATCAACCCCGCATCCAGCCGCAGCCGCCCGCTCACCAGCAGCGCCGCCGCGCGGAGCTCAACCGCTGCCGCCAGCGCTTCCTGCGGCGTCATGTCCTCGCCGCACAGCGCCTCAAACTCTACGGCGGCGCGGGCGGCCACCGCCTCTGGCAAGCGGCGCGTGACCACCAGGCGCGGTTTCATCCCCGCATCACCCCATCCACCAGGCGCGGCAGGCCCAGCGGGTTTGCATCCGCCAGCTCCGGCGGCAACAGCGCCGCGGGAATATCCTGGTAGCAGACCGGGCGGAGAAACCGCTCAATCGCCTTGCTGCCAACCGAGGTTGTGCGGCTGTCCGATGTCGCGGGGAACGGCCCGCCGTGCACCATCGCGTGGCACACCTCCACCCCGGTCGGCCAGGCATTGGCGAGAATCCGCCCGGCTTTGCGCTCCAGCAGCGGCAGCAGCGCGCGGGCGGCCTCATAATCGGGCTCGTCCATATGCAACGTCACGGTCAACTGCCCCTCCAGCCCGGCCAGCACCTCACGCAGTTGCGCAACGTCGCGGCAAACCACCAGCAGCCCGGCGGCGCCAAAAATCTCCTCTGCCAGCGCGGCTTCGGCCATAAACACCCCGGCATCGGCGGCAAACAGCGCGCCCCCCGCCCCGTGCGCCAGCACCCGCACGCCCGCATGCCCAAGGCGCGCGGCCATATGAGTCTCATAGGCGTTACGAATGCCAGCGCTCAGCATGGTCTGCGCCGGGGCGGCATCCAGCGCCGCCGCGGCGGCGGCAATGAAGGCGTCCAGCCCAGCCCCCTGCACCGCCAGCAGCAGCCCGGGATTGGTGCAGAACTGCCCCGCCCCCAGCGTGAGCGAGGCCGCAAAGCCCGCCCCCAGCGCCGCGCCGCGCGCCGCCAGCGCCCCCGGCATCAATAACACAGGGTTGATGCTGCTCATCTCGGCATAAACCGGAATCGGCTCCGCCCGCCGCGCGGCGATGCCCGCCAGCGCCAGCCCTCCGGCGCGCGAGCCGGTAAAGCCCACGGCCTTGATCCGCGCATCCGCCACCAGCGCCGCGCCCAGCGCATTACCCGCGCCAAACAGCAGCGAGAAGACGCCAACAGGCAAGCCGCACGCCGCCACCGCGGCCGCCACCGCCTGTCCCACCAGCGCGGAGGTTTGCGGATGCGCGGGATGCGCCTTCACCACCACCGGGCAGCCAGCCGCCAGGGCGGAGGCCGTGTCTCCGCCCGCGACCGAGAAGGCGAGCGGGAAATTGCTGGCCCCGAACACCGCCACCGGCCCGAGCGCAATATTGCGCAGCCGCAAATCAGCCCGCGGCAACGGCGCGCGGGTGGGTTGCGCGGGGTCTATCCGCGCATCGGCAAAGCGCCCTGCGCGCAACACGGCGGCAAACAGCTTCAACTGCCCGCAGGTGCGCCCGCGCTCCCCCTCGATGCGCCCGCGCGGCAGGCCGGATTCGGCGCAGGCAGCCTCAACCAGCGCATCCCCCAGCGCCATGATTTCGGCTGCGATGGTCTCGAGAAACACCGCGCGAACCTGTGGCGCAGTCTCGCGATAGGTATCAAAAGCCGCCTCCGCCCAGGCGCAGGCCTGCGCCACATCCCCGGCATCAGCCTCACCAAAACCCGGCAGAAGCGCCGCCGCCGTGGCCGCCGCGACGCCATGGAAGGCAACCACCCCGGTTTTCACCCCGCCGCCGCCCAGCAGCCGCAGCCCCTCATACTGCATCACCGCGTCCATCACGCCGCCTCCGGCTTGGGCATCAATTTCCATTCCGCCAGGCGCAGGCGCAATTCCGCATCCTGGCGCGCCGTCAACGGCCAGGCGCCCGGCGGGCGCACCGCGCCGCAATCATTGCCCATCAGCGCCAGCGCCGCCTTCACCACGGAAACATTGGTCCCGTTGCCTTCTTCCGCGCGCAACGCCTCAAAACTTTCCATCACCGCGATCAACGCGCGCGCCCTGGCGTAATCGCCCGCCTCCAGAGCCTCATGGATGGCCATGGAATGTTTCGGCCAGACATTGATCAGCCCGGAGGTGAAGCCGCGCGCGCCCACCGCATAAAACGCGGGCGCCCAGGTCTCCGCCAGCCCGCCGACCCACACAATCCCCGGATCAGCCCTGCGCATCGCCTCAGCCAGCCGCAGCGGCGCCGGCGTTGCCCATTTCACGCCCACAACCTCGGGAATCCGGCACAGCGCCTCGATAGCGTCCAGCCCGATGCCGTCATTGCGCAGATAGATCACCACCGGCAGCCCCGCCCCGGCATCGGCGATGCGGCGAACATATTCCACCACCCCGCGCGGCGCCACGAACGGGTCGGGCGGCTGATGCACCATCAGCGCCGCGGCCCCGGCGGCGCGCGAGGCCTTCACCAGCGCCAGCGCATCGCCCACCGCGCGCCCGATACCCGCCAGCAGCGGCACCCGCCCCGCGATCATCTCGCCCGCGGTATGCACGGCCCGCTCGGCCTCCAGCGTCGTCAGGCCATAAAATTCGCCGGTATTGCCGTTGGCGGTGAGGATATGCACCCCCGCCGCAACCGCCCGCTCAACCACCGGCCTCAGCCGGGCCGGGGCAAATTGGTCATCCTGGTCAAACGGCGCGACCAGAATGCCGGAAATCCCGGTCAGACATGCACGGAACTGCGCGGCGGTGAAACTCATGGGATCATCTCCTCCTCTAACCTTTTTAGCTCAAAATTTGTTATATAAATTCCACCATACAGAATCTGATGGTAAGTATACCGCAGCCTCCATAAACTATCCGTCACGGATTAGGCAAGAAATTTATCAACTTGTATTACAAATTTATGGTTGACAATTTTTGTCTTGCCATCCCCCGCCCCCCCCCGGCTATAAC
>NZ_JABEVC010000054.1 GCF_013044125.1 Acidocella sp.
ACGCAAGAATGAGCCTGAACTGTTGAAGAAGATCGATTCGGCGATCGCGGCGATCATCGCGAACGGAACTTACAAGAAGATTGAGTCGCATTATTTTAATTTTGACGTCTACGGCGCCAATCCGGCGAAGTGAGTCAGTGCCTGGCCCCGTGTTCGCGCGGGGCCGATGGCTTGCAAAACCGGCTGAAGGCCATCACATGCTGGGGCATGTCCGGATCGTATTCCAAGGTGAGGGCGGTGCTGGGCCCCACCAACACCGGCAAGACGCATCTGGCGATGGAGCGTCTGCTGGGGCACGCCTCCGGGATGATCGGCTTTCCGCTGCGCCTGCTGGCGCGCGAGAATTACGAGCGTATGGTGGCGCGCAAGGGCGCTAAAAATGTCGGGCTCATCACGGGCGAGGAAAAGATCGTGCCGCCGGGGGCGCGCTGGCTCTCCTGCACGGTGGAGGCGATGCCGCTGGACCGGCGGGTTGAGTTTCTGGCGGTAGACGAGATCCAGCTTTGCGCCGACCCGGACCGGGGGCATGTCTTCACTGACCGTCTGCTGCATGCGCGCGGCTTGGTGGAGACGATGTTTCTCGGCGCCGAGACGATCCGCCGCCTGCTGCTGCGTCTGGTGCCGGGGATTGAGGTTGAGACGCGGCCCCGGCTCTCCGCGCTTTCCTATGCCGGGCCGGTGAAGCTCTCGCGCCTGCCGCCGCGCTCGGCGATTGTGGCGTTCTCCGCGGCTGAGGTTTACGCCATTGCCGAGGCAGTGCGCCGCAGGCGGGGCGGCTGCGCGGTGGTGATGGGCCGGCTCTCGCCGCGCACCCGCAACGCGCAGGTGGCGCTGTATCAGGAAAAAGAGGTTGATTTTCTGGTGGCGACGGATGCCATCGGCATGGGGCTGAACATGGATGTGGACCATGTGGCCTTTGCCGGGCTCTCGAAGTTTGATGGCCGCCAGCCCCGGATGCTGCTGGCGGCGGAGGTCGCGCAGATCGCCGGGCGGGCGGGGCGCGGGATGCGCGATGGCAGTTTTGGTGTGACCGGGGTTTGCCCGCCCCTGGGCGAGGAGCTGGTGGAGGCGGTAGAGGCGCATGCCTTCGAACCGCTGGAACAACTGGCCTGGCGCAATTCGGCGCTGGATTTTGCCTCGGTGGAGGCGCTGCTGGGCAGTTTGACCATGCCGCCAGGGGTGCCGGGGCTGGTGCGCGGGCAGGATGCGGCGGATGTTTTAACCCTGGAGGCGTTGAGCCACGACCCGGAGATCCGCAAGGCGGCGCAGGGGCGGGCGGCGGCGCGGCTGTTGTGGGAGGCGTGCCAGATCCCCGATTTTCGCAAGCTGGCGACGGACGCGCATGTGAAATTATGCGCCAAAGTGTTCATGCACCTGCGCGCGGGCAAAAATTTACCGGTGGATTGGGTGCGCGGCGAGATCGAGGCGCTGGACAAAGTCGAAGGAGATATTGATACCCTCATGCAGCGGCTGACGGATGTGCGCGTTTGGGCGTATATAACCGCCAGGGCTGATTGGATGCGCGATGCCACGCCCTGGGCGCGGCTGGCGCGCGAGATCGAGGATAGAATTTCAGACACGCTGCACATGAAGTTGATGGCGCGGTTTGTGGACAAGAGGGCGGCACATTTGACCAGACGGCTGGAAGACCAAGAAGCGGAAGAGTTACAGGCGGTGGTGTCTAACCACGGCGTTGTGCTGGTGGAGGGCCATGAGGTGGGCCGCGTGGAGGGGTTCAACTTCCATCCGGACCCCGCGACGCAGGGGCAGGAGAAGAAATTTCTGCTGCGCGCGGCGCGCCGGGCCCTGGGGCAGGAGCTGCCGCGGCGGATTTTGCGCTGCGAGACCGCGGCCGATGAGGCCTTCAGCCTCACCGATGACCGGCAGGTGGTTTGGGAGGGCGCGAAGATCGCCCGGCTGAAGCGCAGCGAGAACCTGCTCAAGCCGGAAGTGGAGATTTTGCACTCCGAGTTTCTTGACGGGCTGGCGCGCGAGCGGCTGCGCGCGCGTATCAGCGCGTTTGTGGCGGCGGAGGTGGAAAAACGCCTGGGCGCGTTGCTGGTGGCGATGAAGGAGCCTCCCTCGGAGTTGCGAGGGGTGATGTACCGGCTGGGTGAGGCCTCGGGCGTGATGGAGGCGGAAAACGTGGCGCAGGATTTGCGCCCGGTGCTCAAAAAACTGGGTGTGGAGGCCGGGCGGTTCGCGTTTTTCATGCCCGCCGTGCTGAAGCCTGGCTCCGCCAAGCTGCGCGCGCTGCTCTGGGGCGTGGCGCATGACCGCAATCCGCCGCCGCTGCCTGCCGCCGGGCTGGTCTCGGCGCCGATGCCGGGCAACTGGGGGGCGGATTTCGCGCTCTCCATGGGCTGGCTGCCGGCCGGGCCGGTGATGGTGCGGCTGGATGTGGCGGAGAAGCTGGTGCGCGAGATGCATTATCTGGTGCGCAAGCATCCGGTGTTTCTGCCGCCCAACCTGGGCTCGCGCATGGGGCTGAAGCCCGACCAGCTCGCCCCGGTGCTGAATGCGCTGGGGTTCAGGATTATTCCGGCGCAGGTTCTGGGCGAGAAGAAATACGGCCCGGCGGCGCCCGCCATGCTGGCGCGCCGTAAGATGGAGCCAAAGCCGGTGGCCCCGCCGCCGCCGCCGCCCGTGCCGGTTTCTGAGGATAATCCCTTTGCGGCGCTGGCGGCGCTGCGCCAGGCCGCCCGGCGCTGATGCCCGAGGAGGATGCCGGCTGGCAACGGCTGGATAAGTTTTTATTTCATGCGCGGTTTTGCAGGACGCGCAACGTAGCGGGGGATTTGGTGGCGGCCGGCGGGGTGCGGATCAACCGTCAGCCGGTGGAGAAAGCCCATGCGCGGGTGCGGGTGGGCGATGTGCTGACCCTGGCGCTGCCGCGCGGGGTGCTGGTGGCCGAAATTCTGGCCCTGGCGCCGCGGCGCGAGGGTGCAGCCCAGGCGCAACAGCTGTATAGGGAAATTGCCGCGGATTGATATTCACGCCGCGGCGGCTTGCCTTAATGCGCCGCCACGCGCATATCCGGGGCAGAATTGCCACCGTATTATCGTATTAGGAGTGCCTGATGACCTATGTGGTCACCGAGAATTGCATCAAGTGCAAATACATGGATTGCGTGGAAGTCTGCCCTGTGGACTGCTTCTACGTCGGCGAGAACATGCTGGTGATCCATCCGGACGAATGCATCGACTGCGGCGTGTGCGAGCCGGAATGCCCGGCGGAAGCCATTTTGCCTGATAGCGACGACCGCGCGACCCCCTGGGTTGAGCGTAACCTCAGCTTCGCCAAGGTGTGGCCCAATATCACCCGCAAGGGCACCGCGCCCGCGGATGCGGATGAGTGGAAGGACAAGCCGGGCAAGGAAGCCCTGCTTTCGCCCGAGCCCGGCCAGCCGTAAGCGCGCGGCCTCCCGTGACGGGAGGCCAAAATTCTGCTACAGGGTTGTATTTGAAACCGGGCCGCCACACCGCGCGCCCGGTAATCGAGTGTAGCGGAGTTGTCATGAGTGAGAAGCCGAAGACCGTGGCGGAGGATAAATCCGCCAAACCTCTGGACGAAACAATGAATGAAGTGACAGCCGCCGCCAGACCAGCCGAAAAGCCCCCCGCCAAGCCTAAAGCCGCCAAACTGGCGGCCAAGCCGGTTGAGGATGTACGCGAAGCCGTGCCCGTGGCCCCCGTGCCTGCACCCGCGCCTGCGCCGGTCATCTCGCATTCGGGCGTGCCCGCCGGGCCGATGCGCCCGATGACGCCGCCGCGCGCCATGGCGAAGGCCGAAATTTTTGTCGCGGGCGATTTTGTGGTCTACCCGACGCATGGCGTGGGCAAGGTGGAGCGCATCGCCACCGAGGAGATCGCTGGGCATACGCTGGAACTGATCCACATCACCTTCGATGAAAACCGCATGACCCTGCGGGTGCCGACCAACAAGGCGCGCACCGCAGGCTTACGCAAGCTCGCCTCGCGCAAGCAGTTTGACGATGTGCTGGCCGTGTTGAAGGGCCGCGCGCGCATCAAGCGCACCATGTGGTCGCGCCGGGCGCAGGAATACGAGGCCAAGATCAATTCCGGGGACCCGGCGGCGATTGCCGAGGTGGTGCGCGATTTGCACCGCAACGCCGGGCAGCCGGACCAGAGTTTCTCCGAGCGCCAGATTTATGAATCAGCGTTGGACCGCCTGGCGGCTGAGTATGGGGCGCTGGAACAGGTGGATAAACCCACCGCGATCGAACGGCTGATCGCGCATCTGAAGTCGGAGTAAGACTTCAGGCCGCCGCCGTTCAGGCTTCGGCGTCTTCCTTGCGCAGCACGTCCAGCGGCACCAGCGTGCCCTGGCGCTCGAAATGCCAGAAGGTCCAGCCGTTGCAGGAGGGGGCATTTTGCACGGCGGCGCCGACCTGATGGATGGAGCCGCGGTGCGGGCCTGAGGTGAGGTTGCCCTCGGCGGTGACCTCGGCGGCGATGCGGCGTTGTTTGTCGGTGAGCTGGGTGCCGGGCTTGATGATGCCGCGCTCCACGAAGCTGCCGAACGCGATGCGGGGCGTTTCGCGCCCGGTGGGCGGGGCGGTGATGGAGGCCAGCGGCACGGGTTTTTCGGCGCGCAGGCGGCCCCAGGCGGCTTCCACATAGGCGGGGTGGCGCTCGATGCCGATGAAATGCCGGTGCAGGCGCTTGGCCACCGTGGCGGTGGTGCCGGTGCCGAGGAACGGGTCCACGATGATATCCCCCGGGCTGGTGGAGGACATGATGACGCGGTGGAGCAGCGCCTCGGGCTTTTGCGTGGGGTGGAGCTTGAGGCCATGCACGTTGCGCAGGCGCTCGCCCCCGGTGCAGAGCGGCATGGTCCAGTCCGAGCGCATCTGCAAATCATCGTTGAGCGATTTCATCGCCTGGTAGTTGAATTTATAGCGCGCGGTTTTTGATTTGGCGGCCCAGATCATGGTCTCATGCGCGTTGGTGAAGCGCCGGCCGCGGAAATTGGGCATCGGGTTGGTTTTGCGCCAGATCACGTCGTTGAGGATCCAGAAGCCGAGATCCTGCAAAATGGTGCCGATGCGGAAGATGTTGTGGTAGCTGCCGATGACCCAGAGCGTGCCGTCCTTGCTTAAAATGCGGTGGCACTGGCCCAGCCAGTCGCGGGTAAAAGCGTCATAGGCGGCGAAATCGTTGAATTTGTCCCAGTCGTCGTCAACGCCGTCGACCAGGCTGTCGTCTGGGCGGCGCAACTCGCCGCGCAGTTGCAGATTATAGGGAGGGTCGGCGAAGACGCAGTTGACCGAGGCATCGGGGAGCATGCGCAGCATCTGCCCGGCATCGCCGAGCAGTATCTGGTCAAGCGGGAGTTCACGCAGCATTTCCACGGGCAAGGCAGACCCTCAAATTCGGTAAAGGTGTAAACTGAATGTAGGGCCGTGGTCACGTCAACAGGTTAAACATTGGAGAGCAGCGGGCCAAAACCCATGCGGTGGTGCGCGGTGGGGCCCAGGCGCAGGATGGCGGCGCGGTGGACGGGGGCGGCGTAGCCGGCGTTTTTTTCCCAGCCGTAGCCGGGGTAGCGGGCGGCGAGGCGGGCCATCAGGCGGTCTCGGATGATTTTGGCGGCGATGGAGGCGGCGGCGATGGAGAGGCTGATGGCGTCGCCGCCGATGATGGTGGTGCAGGGGATGCCGCACCCCGGCGCGCGGTTGCCGTCAACCAATATGTGGGTGGGGGTTTGCGCCAAGGCGGCGATGGCGCGGCGCATGGCGAGCATGGAGGCGTGGAGGATGTTCAGCGTCTCGATCTCGCGCACGGAGGCGGCGCCGAGGCCGATGAGCGCGCCTGAGGCTTGTAGCGCGGCCAGGGCGGCGGCGCGGCGGTGGACGGAGAGTTTTTTGGAATCGTCGATGAGGGCGTTAAGGCCGGGCGGCAGGGTGGTGGGGAGGATGACCGCGGCGGCGAGCACGGGGCCGGCCAGCGGGCCGCGGCCCACCTCGTCCACCCCGGCGATGAGGCCGCCGATGCGGGTCTCGAAGCTGAGGTCAGGCATTGCGCAACCCCGCGAAGAAGCTGGCGAGCAGGGCCGCGCAGTCGGAATCGCGCACACCGCCGATAATCTCGGGCTTGTGGTGCGTGGTGGCGTGGGTGAACACGCGCGGGCCGTGTTCAACGGCGCCGGTTTTGGGGTCGTAGGCGCCGAACACCAGCTTGCGCAGGCGAAAGGCGGCGATGGCGCCGGCGCAGAGCACGCAGGGCTCCAGGGTAACGGTGATTGTGCAGTCCGCCAGGTATTTTTCGCCCCGCGCGGCGGCGGCGGCTTGTAGCGCCAGGAATTCGGCATGCGCGGTGGGGTTTTGCGTTGCCTCGGTGCGGTTGTGGGCGCTGGCAATGATGGCGCCGGACGCATCGGTAACCACGGCGCCGACCGGGATTTCACCTTGGGCGGCGGCGGCGCGGGCTTGTGCCAGGGCGTGTTCCATGGGGGTCATGCGGGGTTTCTTGCCTTGTGCGGATGCACAGGTCTAGTTGCCTTGTGCGGATGCACAGGTCTAGTTGCCTTGGTAGCGCCTGCGGGTCTAGGTGCGGGCATGACAAAACGGCCTTTGATTGGTTTGACCCTGGATGCCGAGCCTGCGGGCGGGTGGTCCAAATATCCGTGGTATGCGCTGCGGCAGAATTATTGCGAGGCGGTGGCGGCGGCCGGCGGGCTGGCGGTGGCGCTGCCGCATGATGCCGGGCTGGCGGAGGATTACCTCGGCCGGCTGGATGGGCTGATTGTGACCGGCGGCGCGTTTGATGTGGACCCGGCGCTATATGGCGAAGCCGAGCGCCACGCCACTGTGGAGCTGAAGGCGGACCGCACCACGGCGGAGCTGGCGTTGCTCCAGGGCGCGTTGCGGCGGGATATGCCGGTGCTGGGCATTTGCGGCGGCGAGCAGCTGCTGGCGGTGGTGCTGGGGGGGAGTTTGATCCAGCATATCCCCGATGCGGTGGCCGGGGCGCTGGAGCATGAGCAGAAAACCTCGCACTACCAGCCGGGGCATGAGGTGGAGATTCTGCGGGGGACGCGATTGTATGATATCGTGGGGCCGCGGATGCTGGTGAACACCTCGCACCACCAGGCGGTGCGCGGTGCCGGGCGGTCGGTTGTGAACGCGGTGGCGCCGGATGGGGTGATTGAGGGCATCGAGGTGCCGGGACTGAAATTTTGTATCGGGGTGCAGTGGCATCCCGAGTATTTGATCGACAAAGGGGATACTGCGATTTTTGCGGCGATGATGGCGGCGGCCAATGGTTGAGGAACAGCGCGGCGAGCGGATCGCCAAGTTTTTGTCACGCGCGGGGGTGGCGAGTAGGCGGGATGCGGAGGCGATGATCCTGGCTGGGCGGGTGCGGATGAACAACGCGCCGGTGGAGCATCCGGCGGTGTTCGTGGGGCCCACGGATATTGTGGTGGTGGACGGCAAGGCCGTGGCGCAGCCCGAGCGCACCCGGCTGTGGCGCTACCACAAGCCCGACGGGCTGGTGACCACGCATAAGGACCCGGAAGGCCGGCCGACGGTGTTTGAGCATCTGCCGAAGGATTTGCCGAGGGTGATCAGCGTCGGGCGGCTGGATCTGACCTCCGAGGGGTTGTTGCTGCTGACCAATGACGGCGCGCTGGCCCGCCAACTGGAGCTGCCTTCAACCGGCTGGCTGCGGCGCTACCGCGTGCGCGTGCATGGCGGGGTGGACCCGAAGAAGCTGACGCGCCTCGCCGAGGGCATGGTGGTGGACGGGGTGAAGTTCGGGCCGATCGAGGCGTCGGTGGATTCAGTGCAGCGGGCGAATACATGGCTCAGTGTTTCATTGCGCGAGGGCAAGAACCGCGAGATCAGGCGGGTGATGGACGCGCTGCTGCTGCCGGTGACGCGGTTGATACGGGTGGCCTACGGGCCGTTTCAGCTCGGGCTGCTGGCCAAGGGCGAGGTTGAGGAAGTGAACGGCAAGATTCTGCGCGAACAGGTGCCTGGGCTGGGTAAATGAGCCTGGGGCCTCGGATACTCGCGGGGGCGTGGCGCGGGCGAAAGCTGGTGGCGCCGGAGGGGTTGGAGACGCGGCCGACCGGAGCGCGGGCCAGGCAGGCGGTGTTTGATATTTTGATGCATGCGCCTTGGGCGGGGGCGGCGTTTTTGCGCGGCGCGCGGGTGCTGGATGTGTTCGCGGGCACCGGGGCCTATGGGCTGGAGGCGCTCTCGCGCGGGGCGGTGGCGGCGGATTTCATGGAGCAGGCCCCTGGGGCTTTGGCGGCGCTGCGGAAAAATATCGCGGCGTGCCAGGCGGAAGATGTGTGCCGGGTGGTGGCGGGCGATGTGCTGGGCGCGCGGGCTGGCGCGCCGCATGAGCTGGTGTTTCTGGACCCGCCGTATGGGCAGGATTTGGTGAACAAGGCGCTGGCGGTGTTGCGCGCGCGCGGGTGGATTGTGCCGGGGGCCGTGGTGGTGGCGGAGCTGGGGCCGGGGGATGAGGTGGTTTTGCCCGAGGTGCTGGCGGAGCGGGCGCATG
>NZ_JABEVC010000055.1 GCF_013044125.1 Acidocella sp.
CCTGGGACATGCCAAACCCCGCCACCGCCGTCACCACCGCACGCCGCCCCGCCATCATGCTGCTGGACCCCGCAGGCCATCTCGTCGCCCGCTTTGGCGATGCCTCCGGCCAGGTGGTGCTGCCGCAAAACCTTCCCCCCTATGTCCCCGCGGCCTTCATCGCCATCGAGGACCGGCGCTTCTACGCCCACGGCCCGTTTGACCTGCAAGGCATCCTGCGCGCCGGCCTGTCGGATCTCTTCCACCGCCGCATCGTGCAGGGCGGCTCCACGCTCACGCAGCAGGTCGCCAAAACCCTTTTTCTAACCGACCAACGCACCCTGCGCCGCAAAATTCAGGAGGCCGTGCTCAGCCTCTGGCTCGCCAGGCATTATTCGCAGGCGGACATCCTCGGCATCTACCTCAACCGCGTTTATCTGGGCGAGGGCGCCTACGGCATAGACGCTGCCGCCAGGCTCTATTTCGGCGTCCCCGCGGAGAAGCTCACCCTCGCCCAGGCCGCCATCCTGGCCGGGTTGCCCAAAGCCCCCTCCAGCCTCAACCCGCTGGCCAACCCGCAAGCCGCCGCCGCCCGCGCCACCCAGGTGCTGGATGCCATGGTCGCCACCCAGGCAATCACCCTGGACCAGGAGAACACGGCCGAGGCCCAACTCGCCAACGCCGCCTCCCCAACCTCGCGCACCTCCTGGTTCGCGCTCTGGCTCATGCAGAGCCAAGGCGCCGCCATCCCCGAGGGCGAGGACGTCACCCTCAAAACCACCCTCAATGCCGGGCTGCAAACCGTGGCGGAAGCCGCGCTGGACAACACCATCGCCATGAACGGCCCCGCCATGCATGTCTCGCAGGGCGCGGTGGTGGTGCTCGATGCCCGCACAGGCGCCGTGCGCGCCTTGGTCGGCGGCGTGGGCGACCGCGAAGGCTACAACCGCGCCGTGCTCGCCCGCCGCCAGACCGGCTCGGCGATCAAGCCCATCGTCTGGCTCGCCGGCCTGCGTGCCGGCATGTCACCGTCTGATACGGTGTTCGATGGCCCGCTCTACCTGCACGGCTACCACCCGCATGATTACGAGGCGACCTATCGCGGCAATGTCTCCATGACCGAGGCGCTGGCCGATTCCATGAACACCGCCGCCATCAGAATCCTGCTGCGCGCGGGCGGCGCGCGGCGCGTCATCGCCGTGGCGCGCCTGCTCGGCCTTGATGATGATTTCCCTGACGACGCCACCATGGCGCTGGGCTCGGGCGGCGTCGGCGTGCTGCAACTGGCCGGGGCCTATGCCACCTTCTTCAACGGCGGCAACCGCGTCACGCCTTTTGGTGTGTCAGCCATCAACGGCGTACCCGTCGCCAACCCCGGTCCCGTGCCGGTCGTCAGCGCCGCCCAGGTCCAGGCAATCGCGGGCATGATGCGCGCGGTCGTCACCGGCGGCACCGGCACCGCCGCCTTCATCCCCAAGGTTTACACCGCGGGTAAAACCGGCACCACGCAGGACTACCGCGACGCCTGGTTCGCCGGCTACGCGGAGGGCGATATCATCGCCGTCTGGCTCGGCAATGACGACAACACCCCCACCAACAAGGTGCTGGGCGGTACGCTCCCGGCGCAGATATTTAAAACCATCGCCACGGCGCTGGCGGGTTCATAACGCGCCGGTTTCAGCCCTTCACCATGGTTCCGGCGCCGTCCGTCACGCTCACCCGGGTTGGAATGCCCCGCGCCACCGCCGCGCCCACCGTGCAGAACGCCTCGAACTGTTCCAGCACGCGCGGCAGATGGCTGATATTTGCAGCCTCCGCCGCGAAATGGATGGCGATTTCGAGCTGCTGCACGCGCAAATGGTTCGCCTCGTCGCGGCCAACCGTGGCGGTCGCGGTGGTGCTGATGGCGCCGGGCGTCTCGCGATATTTCCTCATCGCGAAATTGAAGCTGGAGGACATGCACGCCCCCACGGCCGAGAGCAGTATTTGCACCGGGCTCGGCCCGGCGGCGGCGCCCAGCGGCGGCGGCTCGTCGGAGATGAGCGCGGGCAACCCCCCGCCGTAATCATGCGAGAACTGAAAATTCTCCACCTGCCGCAAGGTGACGCTGTGGGTCTCTGTCATGCCATCCTCCATTTCCTGGAAATTTAAGCCGGCGGCGTCATCGCGAGGCAGCCGCTGCCCCCTACCGCCCCATTGCCGTCAGCATGAACCGCCTCTTCAGCCGCGGCATCCGTTCCACCGCGGCCAGCCCCGCATCCCGCGCCAGCCGCAGCAGCGGATTGTTGGTGGAGAACAGCCGGTCCAACGCGTCGGTTGCCACCAGCATGAGCATGTTCGCCGGCCGCCGCGCCGCCTGATACGCCGCCAGAAGCTCCGGCGTCCCGCAGTCGGCGGCCCCGGCCAGCAGCTCCACCAGCGCCACCGCATCCAGCAGCCCCAGGTTCAGCCCTTGCCCCGCGATCGGATGCACCCCATGCGCCGCATCGCCGATCAGCGCCAGGCGCGTATCGTAATACCGCGCCGCGTACATCGCCGAGAGCGGATACGTCCACCGCCGCCCCACCAGCCGTACTTCGCCCAGGTGCTCCCCAAGCCGCTTGCGCACTTCGGGCAGAAAGCGCGAGTCATCCATCGCCGCCAGCCGTTTCACGGTCTCATGCCGGTCTGTGAACACAATCGCCGAGAGATGCGGATGCGCCGGCGTTCCGGTCATCGGCAACTGCGCGAACGGCCCGCCGGGCAGAAAATGCTCCAGCGCCACGCCCTCATGCGGCTTCTCATGCGCGATGGCGCAGACCACGGCCGACTGCCCATAATTCAGCCGCGTCACCGCTATCCCGGCCTGCCCGCGCAACTGCGAGCCCCTGCCATCAGCTGCCACCACAAGCCCGGCCGTGAAAACTTCCTCGCCCACGGTCACACGCACGCCATGCGCATCGCGCGACACCTGCGCCGCCGCCGGCGCGCGCAGCGTTACCCCTGGCGTCGCGCGCAGCCGCTGGTTGATCGCGATGCGCAGGCTGCGCGCCTCTATGATCCAGCCAAACGCACCCTCGCCAACGTCGCCCGCGTTAAAATGCAGTTGCAATGGCGAGGCTGGGCGCCCCACCTTGCCGTCCGTCACGTCGATCTTCTCAATAGGGCAGGGGGCAAAGGGCAGCGCCTCCCACAGCCCGGCCATATCCAGCAGCCGCTTGCATCCCGCGGCGATGGCATAGGCCCTCCCGTCGAAATCCGGGTGTTCCATCGGCGGCAGCGCCGCGCGGTCCACCAGCAGCACCGTTTTCCCTTGCGCCGCCAGGGCGCATGCCAAAGCGCCGCCAACCGGCCCGGCTCCGATAATCGCAATGTCATGGCTGAATGTCATGCCGCATATGAGGCAGAGCCGCGCCCGCGCGCAACCCATCCGCATGGATTTCGGCGCCCGGAAATGCCGCCGCCGCCGCGCCATCCCGGCACTCTTTGGTTTGCCCAAAAACAGAGCGTGTTTTTGCACATATTTTAAGCGCTTCAACCTAGTTTGCCTGGTGGCGGCGCACAGAGCCGGGTCCACGGCGTCGGACAAACCGGGGCAGGCGGCATCCAGCGGCTTTAACTTTTTGGATGATCCGCAACGGCACGGTCCTTGCTTTCCTCCTACGGCGCAAACCCAAAGAGCTTTCCACAACGTGCTCTGCTGACCTGCCCAGGCTCCAGGTCATCCAAAAGCAGAGGAAAAGAGGAACAAACACGCGATGAGTAAGCGATCAATATTGGCGGTCCCGGCAGGCTTGGCCCTGCTCGTCGCAGGCGCCGCGCCAGCCCTGGCGCAAACCGCAGCCCCCACGTTGAATTCCGGCGACACGGCCTGGATGCTGACCTCATCGGTCCTGGTTCTGATGATGACGGTCCCCGGCCTCGCCCTTTATTACGGCGGCCTGCTGCGCCGTAAAAACATTCTCGCCATGCTGATGCAGTGCTTCTTCGCCACGGCGTTGATCTCGGTGCTCTGGGTCATCGTCGGCTACAGCCTGGCCTTCACGGCGGGCAGCGGCCCCAGCGCGCCCTTCATCGGCGGCTTCTCGCGCGTCATGCTCAATGGCACCGGCCTCAACGGGCTTTCCGGCACCATCCCGGAGACCGTGTTCGCCATGTTCCAGTGCACCTTCGCGATCATCACCCCGGTGCTGATCCTGGGCGGCCCGGCTGACCGCTTGAAGTTCTCCTCTTCCATGGTGTTCCTCGGCATCTGGCTGCTCGCGGTTTATGCCCCCATCGCGCACATGGTCTGGGGCCCCGGCGGCTTCCTCGCCAATGCGGGCGTGCTGGATTTCGCGGGCGGCACGGTCGTGCATATCAATTCGGCCGTCGCCGGTCTGGTCGCCGCCATCATGGTTGGCAAGCGCACGGGCTACGGGCGCGACAACATGGCCCCGGCTGACCTGGGCTACACCATGCTCGGCGGCGCGCTGCTCTGGGTTGGCTGGTTCGGCTTCAACGCCGGTTCCGCCCTCACCTCCGGCGGTCAGGCTGGCATGGCGATGATCAACACCCACCTCGCCACCTCGGCCGCCGTGGTCTCCTGGACCCTCACGGAATGGATGCTCAAGGGCAAACCCAGCCTGCTGGGTGCCGTCTCGGGCGCCGTCGCCGGCCTTGTCGCCATCACCCCCGCCTGCGGCTTCGTGGGTGTCAGCGGCGCGCTGGTCATCGGCCTGGTTGCCGGCGTGGTCTGCTACTGGGGTGTCACCGGCTTCAAGGGCATGTTCCAATATGACGACGCGCTGGACGTCTGGGGCGTGCATGGCCTGGGCGGCATCTGCGGCGCCATGCTCACCGGCGTGTTCGCCCTCACCGAAGTCGGCGGCCATGCCGGCCTCATCGAAGGCAATGCCCACCAGCTGCTGATCCAGGCTGAAGGCATCATCGTCACCATCCTCTACAGCGGCATCGTCAGCTTCATCATCCTCAAGCTCATTGACCTGACAATGGGCCTGCGGGTCAGCAAGGAAGACGAGATCCAGGGGCTGGACATCACCCAGCACGGCGAGGTCCTGCAACACCTCAGCTGATCCAGGGCAAACCGCGAAGCAAACAGCGCCGCAAGGCGCTGTTTGTGGTTTTGTTTGTGCTTTTGTACGCCGCCACATGAAAACAAAAACACTTTGAGAATCAGCGGCCTCCCTCATATAGTCGAGACATGGCGGTAAATTTTGAGGCGCGGCGGTTCATCTCCCCAGCACTGCGGGCGCAGCTGCGCCGGCGCGTGTCGGAACTGGGCGCCATTGCCTGCGCGCTCGCGGGCCTTACCCTGCTGCTGGCGCTGGTCTCCTACAACCCGGCTGATCCTTCTTTCGACACCGCCACCGCCGCGCGCACCGGCAACCTCGCCGGGCCGTTCGGGGCCAGCTTCGCTGACCTTACGCTCCAGGGGTTTGGCATCGCCGGCTTCATCCCGCCAATGATTTTGCTGGCCTGGAGCTACCGGCTGGGCGCGCGCGGGGCCATCGGGCACGTTAAACTGCGCATCGTGCTGGGCGGCTTGGCCTTGCCGCTGGTGGCCACCGCGCTGGCCCTGGGCCTTGCGATCATTCCCGGCCCGCCGGTCAGCTGGCCCGTGCCCTCGGGCATCGGCGGCACCGCGGGCGCCATTCTCTCCGGCGCCTTCGCCTCTGCCGGCGCCTCGCTGCTGGGCCGCGTCGGCAGCGGCATCATGCTGCTGGTCATCCTCGCCCTCGCCATGTCCGCCTTTGGCTACGCGCTGGGCTTCACCCCCGGTGAATGGCGCTCCGGCGGTGCCAAGGCCGCGCGGGCCGCCGCCGCTTCCGTCGCGCAGAGCCGCCGCGGTGCCGAGGCCGTCTCCTCCTGGATCACGCCGCTATTCGCGGGCGCGCCCGCCGTGCCGGCCCGCGCCTGGGGGGGCGCGGCCGTTGCGCCGCGCCAGCAACAGCCCGCCCTGGCTGAGGACGAACCGGACGGCGACGCCCCCATCCCCTTCCTGCCGCTGCGCGCCAAGCCGCTCATAAAGCCCGCGGCTCCGGCCAAAAAAGCCCCCGCCAAGCAGGAGCGCCTGCCCCTGCTGGAAGTCGGCTGGAGCTGCCCGCCGCTGGACCTGCTGCGCCCCGCCCCCGCGCGCGCCAGCACCGGCCCCAGCGCCGAATCCCTGGAATCCAACGCCCGCCTGCTGGAAACCGTGCTGCAGGACTACGGCGTGCAGGGTAAAATCGTGGAAATCCGCCCCGGCCCGGTGGTCACGCTCTACGAGCTTGAACCCGCTCCCGGCATCCGTTCCTCGCGCGTCATCGGCCTGGCGGACGACATCGCCCGCTCCCTCTCCGTCGTCGCCGTGCGCATCGCCACCGTCTCGGGCCGCAACGTCATCGGCATCGAAGTCCCCAACGCCAAGCGCGAGACGGTCTACCTCTCCGAGCTGCTCGGCTCGGAGATGTGGGATGGCCAGTCCGGCAAGCTCTCCATCGCGCTGGGCAAGGACATCTCAGGCGCCCCCATCGTGGCGGATCTCGCCCGCATGCCGCATCTGCTCATCGCGGGCACCACCGGCTCGGGCAAATCAGTCGGCGTCAACGCCATGATCATGAGCCTGCTCTTCCGCCTCTCGCCCGAGCAGTGCCGGCTTATTCTCATCGACCCCAAGATGCTGGGACTCTCCGTCTATGACGGCATTCCCCATCTGCTCTCCCCGGTTGTTACCGAACCGGCCAAGGCGGTCGCCGCGCTCAAATGGGTGGTGCGCGAAATGGAGCGCCGCTACCGCTCCATGAGCCAGCTCGCGGTGCGCAACATCGCCGGTTATAACGAGCGTGTGGAAGAAGCCCGCTCGCGCGGCGAGGTCGTCACCCGGCGCGTGCAGACCGGGTTTGACTCCGAGACCGGCAAGCCCGTGTTCGAGGATCAGCCGCTCGCCCTGGAGCCGCTGCCCTTCATCGTCGTCTTTATCGATGAAATGGCGGACCTCATGATGGTCGCGGGCAAGGAGATCGAAATCGCGGTGCAGCGCCTGGCGCAGATGGCGCGCGCCGCCGGCATCCATGTCATCATGGCAACCCAGCGCCCGTCGGTGGATGTCATCACCGGCACCATCAAGGCCAATTTCCCCACCCGCATCAGCTTCCAGGTCATCTCCAAATTCGACAGCCGGACGATTCTGGGCGAGCAGGGAGCCGAGCAGCTCCTCGGCCAGGGCGACCTGCTCTACATGCAGGGCGGCGGGCGCATCACCCGTGTGCATGGCCCCTTCGTCTCCGACCAGGAGGTGGAGGCCGTGGTCGCCTATCTGCGCGAGCAGGGCGAACCCGCCTATCTCGACGAAGTCACCGAACCGGCTGACGATGAAGCCGCCAGCCTCGCGGGCGGTGCCACCGGCGGCAACACCACGGGCGAGAATGCGCTGTATGATCAGGCAGTCTCCCTGGTCGCGCGCGAGGGCAAGGCCAGCACCTCCTTCATTCAGCGTCATCTGCAAATCGGCTACAACCGCGCCGCCAAGCTGATCGAGCAGATGGAGAAAGACGGCATCGTCAGCCAGGCCAATCATGTCGGTAAACGCGAAGTTCTGGTTCGCCGCGAAAAAGATGATTAATCTCTAGTTGTCATCGCGTCAGGTATAGTTGATAGATTAATACCTGATGAATAAGTCAGGCAAGCGCGCAGACTCAGCAGCCAGCCTCGGCGCCGTGCCGTTGCGGGCCGACAAAATCGGCGCCGCCAACCCGATGCTCAGTATCGAGGCCCGGCAGAAGCTCGCCCTCATCGCATCAATCCGTCATTTCAGCGCCGGCGAGACCCTGTTTCATGAAGGCGATGAGGCCGCATTCATTTTCAACATCATCTCCGGCGTGGCAAAATCCTATAGTTTTCTGCCTGACGGCCGGGAGGTCATTCAGGCCTTCCTGTTCGCCAACGATCTGATCGGCCCGCTGGGCGGTGAGAGTTTCGTCAACACCGTCAAAGCGATCACCCCGGTCGTGGCTTACACCCTGCCGCTCCCGGCATTGGTGAAGTTGCTGCGCTCAGACCCCGGCCTGCAATGGCAATTTCTGATCAAGGCGTGTCATGAGCTGCGCCAGGCGCAGCAGCACGCCATCGCCTTGTCGCAAAACAGCGCCAAACAGCGGCTGCTTATGCTGTTCAACCTGCTGCGGTTGCATAACGAGCCGCTAGGCGCCAGCGCCGGCCATATCCATCTGCCGATGACCCGCACTGATATCGCCGACTACACCGGTCTCGCGGTTGAGACCGTCAGCCGCGCGCTGCATCAGCTCCAGCGCGAGGGGGTCATTCGCCTTATCAATCAGCAATGCATTGAAATTACCGATGAAAGCACTTTCGCCGCGGCGTTGGCCATGGAAATCTAGTGTCTTGCCCCTGAAGGCCGCGGCACCGCGCAGCGGACGGAAGGGACAAGCAGGCCACTGAAAGCAAAGCGCCCTCAGACTCTGGCCGCCGCGGCCGCTAAATTATAAAGATAGAGGGTAATCCGGACTTCAAATTGGCCCGCAAAGCGGATCAATCTGAGGTCACCGCACTCTAAAAATGCTGCACTGCAAAATTTTCTCGCACACCCGCTGATTTTATGCCAGAACAGGCGCCTGTCCCCCTGTGGAGGAGGTGCTCATGCCTGACCATCCGCTCATCAATCTCTTTTCGCACAACAAACCGGACGATACCCCCTGGCGCACCGATGGCCTGCGGGATTTTTTCCTCTACCGGGATCTGGGCGTCGCCGCCGCCACCGGCGGGCGTGTCATCGCCCAGTTGGTCAA
>NZ_JABEVC010000056.1 GCF_013044125.1 Acidocella sp.
CGACCGCAACTCGCTGCACGGGAATTTGCTGGGCATCGCGCTCGCGGTGGCACCCGGGCAGGCGGGCTATGTGCCGCTGGGGCATAACCTGGGGTTGGAAGATACGCCTCAATTATTGTGGCCCGATGCGCTGGGCGCGCTCGGCGCCCTATTCGCCGATGCCGCGGTGCTGAAAATTTTCCATGATGCGAAGTATAATCTGGAAGTTTTGACGCGCGCCGGCGTGGCGCTGGTGGCGCCGCTCGATGATGTGATGTTGATCTCCTACGCGCAGGACGCGGGGAATTTCAGCCATGACCGCGAAACGCTCGCGCGCAAACATCTGGCCCATGAGCTGAAGAGTTTTGATTCGGTGGCAGGCAGCGGGCGGGCGCGGCTGAGCTTTGCCAATGTGGCGCTGGCGGGGGCGAGCGCCTTTGCCGCCGAGGCCGCGGATGTGACCCTGCGGCTATGGACGATGCTGAAACCGCTGCTGCGGGTGAACAAATCCCTGGCGTTGTACGAGCTGGTGGAGAAGCGGCTGATCCCGGTGCTCACCGCCATGGAGCTGCACGGCGTGATGGTGGACCGCGCGGACCTGCGCGCGATGTCAGTAGAGTTTGAGGGCCGGATGGCCGAGATCGAGACCGATATCCACCGGCTGGCGGGGCAGGATTTCAACGTCGGCAGTCCCAAGCAACTGGGCGAGATCCTGTTCGAGCGCATGGGCCTGCCGGGCGGCAAGCGCGGCAAGGCGGGCGCGTGGGGGACGGATTCATCCGTGCTGGAAGGCCTGGCCGAACAAGGGATCGAGGTGGCGCAGCGGGTGATGGACTGGCGGCAGCTGGCGAAGCTGAAATCAACCTATGCCGATGCGCTGATCGGCCAGGCGGATGAAAACGGGCGGGTGCATACCAGCTTCCAGATGGCGGTGGCGGCGACCGGGCGGCTGTCCTCAACCGATCCGAATTTGCAGAACATACCCGTGCGAACCGTGGAGGGCGCGCGGATTCGCAAGACGTTCATCGCCGCGCCGGGGTGCAGCCTGGTCTCGGCGGATTATTCGCAGATCGAGCTGCGGCTGCTGGCGCATGTGGCGGATATCGCGGCGTTGAAGGAGAGTTTCGCCAAGGGCGAGGATATCCACGCGCGCACCGCCTCGGAGGTGTTCGGCGTGCCGATGGCGGGGATGGATGCTGCCACGCGGCGGCGGGCGAAGGCGATCAACTTCGGGATCATCTACGGGATCTCGGCGTTTGGACTGGGCCGGCAACTGGGGATCGGCGCCGGCGAGGCGAAAGCCTACATCGATGCGTATTTCAAGCGCTATCCGGAAATCCGCGCGTATATGGAAGCCACGAAAGAAGAAGCGCGAAGCCAGGGCTATGTGCTGACACCGTTCGGGCGGCGCTGCTGGGTGCCGCGCATAAAGGACAAGATGCCGCAATTGCGCGCCTATGCGGAGCGGCAGGCGATCAACGCGCCGTTACAGGGGGGAGCCGCGGATATCATCAAGCAGGCGATGGTGAAATTGCCGAAGGCGATGACGGATGCGGGGCTTTCGGCGACATTGATCTTGCAGGTGCATGACGAGTTGCTGTTCGAGGCGCCCGATGGGCAAGCCCGCGCGACGGCCGGACTGGCGCGTGAGGTAATGCAGGGGGCGGCAAGAATTTCCGTACCGCTGACGGTGGAAACGGGGATCGGCAAGAACTGGGGGGATGCGCATTGAACCCCGATGCCATCCAGAAAATGCTGAACGAGGCCGTGGCCGCGGGCGAGGCGCCCGGCGTGGCGGCGGCGGTGAGCGATGCGCGCGGGACGCTGTTTGAGGCGGCGGCGGGCGTGGCCACGCTGGGCGGTGAGCAGAAGGTGGATGCGGACACGTTGTTCTGGATTGCCTCGATGACCAAGCCGGTAACCTCGCTGGCGGCGATGCAGCTGGTGGAGCGGGGGCTGCTGGATTTGGATGCGCCGGTTGGGGATTTGCTGCCGGAGTTGAAACATCCGCGGATTCTGGAAGGCGGAAAACTGCGCCCGGCGCGGCGGCCCATTACGTTGCGGCATCTGCTCACGCATACGGCGGGGTTCTCCTATGCCTTCGCCAGCGCGGAATATGCCGCTTATCTGGCGGCGCAACCCAACCCGCCGGCCTTTGGCATGCGCGCGGCGCTGGATGCGCCGCTGCTGTTCGAGCCGGGCGAGCGCTGGGAATACGGGCTGGGCGTGGACTGGGCCGGGCTGGCGGTGGAAGCGGCCTCCGGGTTGAACCTGGAAGCGTATTTCCAGAAATATATCTTTGGCCCGCTGGGGATGGCTGACACCAGTTTTCTGCCCACGGCGGCGCAGCTGGCCCGCCGCGCGGCGCTGCACAAGCGCCAGGCGGATGGCAGCCTGACGGCAACACCCCCTGCCCCGCTGGCGGTGCCCGAGGTGTTTTCCGGCGGCGGCGGGCTGTATTCCACCCTGCGCGACTACCAGAAATTCCTGCGCGTGTTCCTGACGGCGGGGGCCGGCATTGTTACGGCCGGGACTGTTACCGAAATGTCGCGCAATCAGATCGGAGGGTTGCGGGCCGGGTATCTCCCCTCTGCAAATCCAGCATTGTTCGTGGGGGCGGATGTGAACCCGGGGCAGCACAACCAGTGGGGGCTGGGCTTTATCATCTATCCTGGGAAGGGAAGGTTTGGCCGCAATTCAGGGAGTTTCGGCTGGGCGGGGATGGCGAACACCTATTTCTGGGTGGACCCGGCGGCCAAGCTGGCGGCTGTGATGATGATGCAGATCCTGCCCTCGGGCGATGCCGGGGCGATGAAAACCCTCATCGGGTTTGAGCGCGCGATGTATGCCGCGCGGCAATAACCAGCTATAGGTTTTCCGCCACATTCCGGGAACCCAGAGATGAATGCCACCACCGCGACCGCCACGAAAACCAAGGTAACAGCATTGCCGGGGGACGGCATCGGCCCCGAGGTGATGGCCGCAACCATGCGGATTCTGGAGGCGGCGAACGCCCCGGTTGAATGGGAGATGGCCGAGGGCGGCGCCGAGGTGTTTAAAAAAGGCATCGTGACCGGCGTGCCGCGCGAGACGCTGGACAGCATCGCCCGCAACGGGCTGGCGCTGAAGAGCCCGCTTGAGACGCCGGTGGGCTATGGCGGCAAATCCGCCAACGTGACGCTGCGCAAGCATTTTGAGCTTTATGCGAACATCCGTCCGGTGCGCGAGCTGCCAGGGATCACCACGCCTTATACCGGCCGTGGGATCGACATGGTGATCGTGCGCGAGAACGTGGAGGATGTTTACGCCGGCATCGAGCATATGCAGACCACCACGGTGGCGCAGTGCCTGAAGCTGATGACAGCGCCCGGTTGCGAGCGCATCATCCGCGCCGCCTACGAGCTGGCGCTGGCGGAAGAGCGCAAAAAGGTGACGACCGCGACCAAGGCGAACATCATGAAGCTCACCGAAGGGCTGATGAAGCGAGTCGCGGAAATGGTGGCGCCGGAGTTCGCCAGCCTCAAATCCGACCATATCATCATCGACAATTGCGCGCACCAGCTGGTGATCAAGCCTGAGGCGTTCGATGTGATCGTGACCTCCAACATGAACGGCGACATCATCTCCGACCTCGCGGCCGGGCTCGTGGGCGGGCTGGGCATCGCGCCCTCCTCCAACCTGGGCGACCATGCCGCGATGTTCGAGGCGGTGCACGGCTCGGCGCCCGATATCGCGGGCAAGGGGCTGGCCAACCCGACCGCGCTGCTCTCAGCCGCGATCATGCTGCTGCGCCATATCGGCGCGTTCGACGTGGCGGCGACGGTGGAACAGGCACTGTTCATCACCCTGGCCGAGGGCAAGAACCTCACGGGCGACCTCTCGCCGCGCGGGCATGGCGTGGGCACGCTGGCCTATACCGACCAGATTATCGCCAATTTGGGCCGCACCTCCAACCAGCCCTCGCGCAGCTACAAAAAGCTGGAGCTGAAGACCTGGCCGAAGCTGACCGCGCATAGCGAGCCGAATACGCGTGAGCTGGTGGGCATCGACGTGTTCCTGGAAACCGATCTCGGCGCCGAGGAGCTGGGCAAGGCGCTGGAGGCCATCGCGCAGGACAGCCCGTTCGTGCTGAACGGCATCTCCAACCGCGGCGTGCAGGTGTATCCGCCCAACGAGGGGCAGCAGACCTTCCTGGTCGACCATTTCGCCAGCCGCTTTATGTTCAAGAAGCCGATCCCGCTGTCGGCCTCGAAATCCGAGGGGCAGCCGGAGATCAGCTATCTGGTGCAGCGCATCGGGGCGAAATTCACCTGGATGCATATCGAGAAGCTGCAGCGCTTTGACGGCAAGGATGCCTTCGAGCGGCCGCAGGGGGCTTAAATCTAAGCCAAAGCCTTGGCTGGGCCGTCTTCCGCGCAAGGGAGACGGCCCATTTGTTTGCGGGTTCCGGCCTTTATCCCGCTGCCGGGTTCGGCTAAAGCGGGGTATGAACGAGATTATCCCCAATTCTTTGCGTAATGGCCCGGATGGGCGCGGGCGTTTTGGCGAATTTGGCGGGCGGTTTGTCGCCGAGACGCTGATGCCGCTGATTTTGGAGCTTGAGGCGGCGTATGAGGCGGCGAAGGCCGACCCCTCGTTCCAGACCGAGCTTGATTATTACCTAAAACATTATGTAGGGCGGCCGAGCGCGCTCTGGTTCGCCGAACGGCTGACCAAAGAGCTTGGCGGCGCGAAGATCTATTTCAAGCGCGACGAGCTGAACCACACCGGGGCGCACAAGATCAACAACTGCCTGGGGCAAATTCTGCTGGCGCGGCGGATGGGCAAGACGCGGATCATCGCGGAGACAGGCGCCGGGCAGCACGGTGTTGCGACCGCGACGGTGTGCGCGCTGTTTGGCCTGCCGTGCACCGTGTACATGGGGGCGGTGGACGTGGAGCGGCAAAAGCCGAACGTATTCCGCATGAAGCTGCTGGGGGCGGAGGTGATTCCCGTCAGCTCCGGCGCGGGCACGCTGAAGGACGCCATGAACGACGCCATGCGCGACTGGGTGGCGAATGTGCGCGATACTTTTTATATTATCGGGACCGCCGCGGGGCCGCACCCCTACCCTGCCATGGTGCGCGATTTTCAATGCGTTATCGGCAATGAGGCGAAGGCGCAGTTGCAGGAGGCTGAAGGGCGGCTGCCGGATGTGGCGATTGCGGCCATCGGCGGCGGGAGCAATGCCATCGGGCTGTTCCACCCGTTCCTCGATGATGCCGGGGTGCGGCTGATCGGCGTGGAGGCGGCGGGGCATGGGCTGGATTCGGGCGAGCATGCCGCCAGCCTGAGCCGCGGACGCCCGGGCGTGCTGCACGGCAACCGCACCTATTTGCTGCAAAACGAGGACGGGCAGATCCAGGAGGCGCATTCGATTTCCGCCGGGCTGGATTACCCGGGGATCGGGCCGGAACATAGCTGGCTACATGACATCGGCCGCGTGGAATATGTGGCGGTGACGGACAAGGAGGCGCTGGCCGCCTTCCAGCTCTGCACGCGCACGGAGGGGATCATCCCCGCGCTGGAGCCGAGCCACGCGCTCGCGCATGTCGCCAAGATCGCGGGTGGGATGGACAAGGATGAGATTGTGCTGATGAACCTGTGCGGGCGGGGGGACAAGGATATCTTTGCGGTCGCGCAGCATCTGGGGGTGGAGCTGTGAGCCGGATCGCGGGCGTATTCGCCGGGCTGAAGGCGCAGGGCCGGGCCGCGCTGATCCCCTTCGTGGAAGCCTATGACCCCAACCGCGAAACCTCGCTGGCGCTGCTGCGGGGCATGGCGGAAAACGGCGCCGATATCATCGAGATCGGCGTGCCGTTTACCGACCCGATGGCCGACGGGCCGACGATTCAGGCCGCCGGGCGGCGCGCGCTGGAGGCAGGCGCGAGCCTGGCCGGGGTGCTGGGGCTGGTGCGTGAATTCCGCGCCAGCAATGCGCATACGCCGCTGGTGCTGATGGGGTATTTGAACCCCATTCTCTCCTACGGGGTGGCGCGGTTCTGTGCCGATGCCGCCACCGCCGGGGTGGATGGGCTGATCGTGGTCGATCTGCCGACCGAAGAGGCGGATTTGCTGCTGCCGGATGCCGCGAAAAACGAGCTGGATGTGATCCGGCTGATTGCGCCGACGACATCGGACGCGCGTCTGCCGCTGGTTCTGGCCGGGTCGTCAGGGTTTGTTTATTATGTGAGCATCACCGGGATCACCGGCACGCGCACGGCCTCGGCCGCTGATCTGGCGCGCGATATTCCGCGCATCCGCGCCGTGACGAACCTGCCCATTGCGGTGGGATTTGGCGTGCGAACGCCAGAGCAGGCGGCAGTGGTGGCGCAGCATGCCGACGCGGCGATTGTCGCTTCGGCGCTGATTGAAAAGCTATGCAAGAGTGATGTTGCGAGCGTGCTGGCGGATGTGGCGGCGCTGGCGGCGGGCGTGCACGGAGCCGTGCGGACAAGCGTTTAAGGCCGCAATGCATGCGGCCGCCCCCTGTGCATTGCCGCGAATGGGCCTAATGACCCTCGCCGCCGCCGTGCTCACCCCAGCCACCGCCGTGCTCACCCCAACCACCGTAGCCGCCATCCGGGCCGTACCAGACGCAACCGGCCAGACCGAGGATGACAACGAACAGTAATGCTGGGGCCACGCGGAAGATTTTCATGGCTTGGACTTGGCGCCGGTGCCGGGCCATAACAATGCACATTCGGCCGCGCGCGCATTAACTTACGTTCATTCCCGTGATTTGCAGCCGCCTGCGGTTGGGGTTGCGGGCCGCGAGGGGCAAAAACCCGCCGGGTCTCACTCTTGACCATCGGGCCGGGATGCGCGCTCATCCGGGCCGGATAACCCCCTGAGGAGATCATCATGCGAAAAGGCAAATTCGGCTTCGCTGCCGCGGCGTTTGTTGCGGTTGGCGTTTTGGCGGCGCCAGCGGCACGGGCGCAGCTTTCAGGCATGCTGCAAGGCGCCATGGGCGGCGGCCAGAGCAGCCCGGCCACTTCCGGCCTTGGCGGCATGGGCAACATGAGCATGGGCAGCGCGATGGGCAGCGGCTTGAATCTGCCCACACTCGGCGCGGCGCCGCCCACGAATCTGGCGGGTATTTTGCAGTATTGCATCCAGAACAATTACCTCGGCGGCGGCGTGTCTCCGTCTTCGGCGTCATCAATCCAGCAATCGCTGCTCAGAAAATACACTGGCTCGTCCAGCGCGCCTGAGGCGAATAGCGGATATGCCTCGGGCAGCAGCGGTATCCTGGATACGGGCAATGGCAACTCGATGAGCCTGGGCGGCAGCGGGCTGAAAGCACAGTTGACACAAAAAATCTGCGCCCAGGTTTTGCAGCATGCGCAATCAATGCTCTGATACTAACGGCCATAAATGGTGGCCGGTGGTATCAGTTTTTGCGTGCGGCCGCCTTAAATGGTCCGGCTCTGAATTATGACGATAGATGGCGGTTCAGACTTCAGAGCGCGATCGCGCTCTAGCTTGTTGGCGCCTGCGACAGGACATACTGGCAATCGGCCAGGGTCGGGTAGAACGTGAAATTCAGAAAACGGTCGCCGTTTGAATCGATAATGTGCATCACGATGATGGATGCGCCGGTTGCGTCCTTCACCTCGGTCGAGGTCACCCGTTCGCCGATTGCCTCGTAAGCATCGCGTGTCCCCGCCGGCGTCGCCAGCTGCGATATACCGTCAGCCGGAGCAACCTGCGCCATGTTCAGGCACCGCGTGTTCGTGGCATTTACCTCATACCAGTCCGCCGCGTGCGCCGGCGCGGCAGCGGTCAGCAACAGACATGTCATTAGCGTATAACGGAGCATTCTTACCGCCTTTTTTCAACAATCAGGCCCTTCACCAGCCATTGGCTCAAACAACTAGCCGTATTTTTGTATTTTTGAAATGAAAACCTTAGCCCCTATTGGCTGGCCCAGATGATCCGGTGCATCCACAGAATTTCCTGCGCTGCAAAACGCAGATCCGGGTAGGCGGTGTTCAGGCTTGTCAGCTCTATCCGGCTGGCGGTGCGGCGGGAGAGCAATTTCGCCATCACCGCCCCCTCGGCCGTGCGGGCCACCACACGGTCTCCCACGCGCACCGGGGCGGCGGGGGAGACGATGATGGAATCGCCCTCGCGGTAGACCGGCTCCATCGAATCACCGGAGATGGAAAGCGCATAGGCATTGGCATCAGCCGTGCTCGGCAGTTCCACCTCATCCCACCCGGCGCCCGCCGGGTAGCCGCCGTCGTCGAAAAATCCTTCCGTGCCGGCCTGGGCCATGCCGATGAGCGGAATTTTGTTGCGCCCCTTTGGCCGCGCCTCGGGCATCGCGCGCGCGCCCATCACCAGCGCGGTGAAATCCTCCAGCTTGGCGCCTGTCGCCAGGAATACCTTCGCCAGACTCTCGGTGGAAGGCCAGCGGACCCGGCCATCGCCGGTGCGGCGCTTGGAGAGGTTGAAGCTCGTCGGGTCCAACCCGGCCTTGCGCGCGAGGCCGGAGGGCGAAAGCCCGTGCTCCGCCGCCATCGTGTCAATCGCGCGCCAGATATCCTCGTGCCGCATCCTGAAGTTGCCAATGTTGTAATTTCAGAAACTTATACATGTTTTTGTGAAAATTAAAGGCGGAATAGGAATTTTATCCCTTTTCTACACAAAAAACGCACCGCAAAAGCCAAATGTTCTTGCGTCGCTCTCCGTATAGGAATATAAACCTTAACGCAACACAACCTTAGGTAATATACCAAGGCATTAAAGGAACATCCTCATGGCTTTTTCGCTGCGCAACCTTTCCGTCCTCGCTTATGCCAACGGCTTCACACTGTGGCACTACAAGGCCGAGACCTTGGCCCGGGTCCGCCAAGCCGGGTTTTTTGCCGATGCCGCCGATCTGATCGCAGCGGGCGACATGGTAATGCTCACTGGCGCCGAGGGCGGCACGATTGCCACCGTCACCGGCGCGGGCCGGCAAATCACCCTGGCGCCGCTGTGCTGAGCCCGCTACCCCTCGAAATGGTCGGCCACCAGCCGGTCGAGCAGGCGCACACCGTAAGCGGTGGCGCCCTTCGGGGTGGTGGGCAGGTCCTTCGCCGCCCAGGCCATTCCCGCGATATCCAGATGTGCCCAGGGCCTGGCGTTGACGAAACGCTGCAAAAATTGCGCGGCGGTGATCGAGCCGCCGGCCCGCCCGCCGCCGATATTCTGCATATCGGCGATCGCGGATTTCAGGTTTTTGTCATAGCTCTCGCCGGGGGCGGCCAGCGGCATGCGCCATAATTCCTCGCCCGTCGCCCGGCCCGCCGCGATCAGCTTCTCGCACAGCTCGTCGCTGTTGCTGAACAGGCCGGCGTATTCATGCCCCAGCCCGACGATGATGGCGCCGGTCAGGGTTGCCAGGTCGATCATGTATTTCGGTGCGAAACGCTCCTGCGCGTAGTACAGGACATCAGCCAGCACGAGCCGCCCTTCCGCGTCGGTGTTCAGAATCTCGATGGTCTGGCCGGAATAGCTCTTCACCACGTCACCCGGGCGCACGGCGCTGCCCGAGGGCATGTTCTCAACCAGCCCGACCAGCCCCACCGCGTCCACCCGCGCCTTGCGCCCGGCGAGTGCGGCCATGACCCCGGCGACAGCCCCGGCGCCGGCCATGTCCCATTTCATATCCTCCATCCCGGCGGCGGGCTTTATTGAAATTCCGCCGGTATCGAAGGTGACACCCTTGCCGATGAAGGCGATCGGCTCTTTCGCCTTTTTTGGCTTTTTGCCGTCCGCGCCCGCACCGCCCGAGACGCCCAGCCACTGCATCACCACCATGCGGGGCTCGCGCGCGCTGCCCCAGCTTACGCTCAGCAGTGAGCCGAAGCCCAGCTTCTCCAGATCCTTGCGGTCGAATACCTCGACCTTCACGCCAAGCTTTCTCAACGCCTCCAGCCGCTCGGCGAATTCCGCCGGGTAGAGTACGTTCGCCGGTTCGGTCACCAGATCGCGCGTCAGCTCCACGCCATCAGCCACGGCGGCCAGCGGCGCATAGGCCGCGCGGGACTTCACGGCATCGGCCGCGAGGATGGTGAGTTTGGCGAATTTCGCCTTCTCGTCATCCTTCAGCGTGGTGCGGTACTTCTCGAATTTATACGCCCGCAGCCTTGCCCCCAGGCCGATGTGCGCGGCCAGCGCCGGGTCAAGCGCCTCGCCCAGCACCACGGCCTCGGCCTCCTTGGCGAGGGCGGCGGCAATTGCCCCGCCCAGCTCCTCCGCCCGGCGGGCGTTGAAGGCCTCCGCCTTGCCCATGCCCAGCAGCAGCACGCGCTTAAACCCGGCCTTGGGCGCGAGCAGATTCGCCTGGCTGCCTTTTTTGCCGGTAAACTCCCCAGCCTCCATCGCTCGCTTCAGCCCGCCAGCGAACAGCTTGTCCAGCGCCAGGGCGAGGCCGCCCAAGGCAGCGCCCTCCGCCACCGGCACCACCACCACGCCGGTTTCCGGCAACACGGCTTTGGCAAACGCGACATCCAGCATTTTGGCTCCCCTTGTCATGTCATCTGACCCGAGCATAGCTCTTTTGCGACGCTTGGCCAGCACGCGGCCCAGGTCTACACGGGTAAGCATGAATGATTCTTCTCTGCTTGACCTCGCGGTTTCACTCGCGGCCCGGGCCGCCGCCAAAATACTTGAAATCCGCGCGGCAGGGTTCAAAGTGGACGCGAAATCTGACGAAACCCCGGTCACGGTGGCGGATATGCAGGCGGAAGCGATCATCGTGGAGGGCCTGCGCGCGGCCGCGCCGCATATCCCCGTCATCGCCGAGGAGGAGGTTGCCGCCGGGCGCCTCACCGCCCCCGCCCGCGAATACTGGCTGGTCGACCCGCTGGACGGCACCCGCGAATTCGCCGCCGGGCGGGCTGAATTCGCTGTCAACATCGGGCTCATCCGCGATGGCGCGCCGATTTTGGGTGCTGTCGCCTCGCCCGCCCTGGGCGAGATCCACTACGGCCTGGCGGGGCATGGAGCGTGGCGGCGGCGCGGTGGCGAAACCGTGCAGATTCACGCCCGCCGCCCGCCGCCAGAGGGGCTTACCGTGTTCGCCTCCCGCCATTACGCCGATGACCCCGCCCTGGCGGCGCTGCTGGCGGGCTACCGTGTCGCGGCGCTCACCAATATCGGCTCCGCGCTCAAATTCCTCCGCCTGGCGGAAGGTGCGGCTGATTTCTACCCCCGGCTTGGCCGCACCATGGAGTGGGACACTGCCGCCCCGCAGGCGGTGCTGGAAGCCGCGGGCGGACATGTGCTCACCGCGCATGGCCAGCCTTTACGCTACGGCAAGCCCGGCTGGGAGAATTCCGTTTTCTATGCCTGGGGTTTGCGTTAGACTGGCGCCGTAATGATGCCATGTTGATGGCGCAGGAATTTTCCACCATGAAAAAAATCCTTCTCTCCACAGTACTCTCCCTCGGCCTCACCGGCTGCGTCTACAGCGGCGAGGACGGCTACGGCGGCACCGGGTATTACAGCGGCGGTTACGCGCCGCAGCCTGAATATTATCAGCCCGCCCCCGTGTACGCGCCGCCGCCGGGCATCGTCATCGGTGTGGGCGGTGGTTATAACGGCCATGACGAGCACCGCGACGGCGGCGACAGATACAATGGCAGCCATCCGCCGCCGCCGGGTGGTGGCTGGCAGGGCCAGCAACGCGACAATGGCGGTCATCCGCCACCGCCGCCACCGGGTGGTGGCTGGCAGGGCCAGCAACGCGACAATGGCGGCCATCCGCCACCGCCGCCACCGCCTGGTGGTGGCTGGCAGGGCCAGCAACGCGATAATGGCGGCCATCCGCCACCGCCGCCGCCACCGCCGGACCAAGGCGGCGGCCAGCCCCCGAAACATTGGCCGGCGATTAACGGGCAGAATTAAAACTTGTCCCTGGCGCTGGGAACCGCGTAAACACCATGCGTCAGGTTAACCTTTTGTACAGGGATGGCGGCTGATACGAAAGCCAGCCTCATCCCTGTGGTTACGTTGACCCTAGACCAGGAACGCGCGCTTGTTGCGGCGGTTAAGCATCAGAGCACCAACTTGCCGGCACAAATTGCAGCCTCACGCAGTTGTGTATCATGCCGCATTCCTTTCGATCCACATACGGCAGCGGCAATCAAGGCGGCAAAAATTAGATTCAGAAAAAAATTGAATTAATTCTGGAATCTAAGGCGCCCAACCAGCCCTGCGCCTAAGGAATACCCAACCTCGGCGGGAGTTCCTTCACACGGCGATGCGGCCGGATATCACCTTGACATTTTGCGTATTTTCCACTAATTAATTAAAAGCATATTAATACGTTAAAGAAATTAAATCATTTCGATAAATTGGAATACTGCTCTGCAAGTTCTGGAGCGTGGTATTATTAGTTAATTAGTATAATTTTTTATCGAGTTTTACAGGCGATTAATATTATTATATTGCGTTGCCCTCGGCTTTTTGATCTGAATTTTATGTAAAAATAGCCGGGAAGCTGAGTAGATTTTAATATTAAAAATGATACTCAGTTTATCTATTTGAATAGATTGATGGCATTTTAGCAAGAAAAAATCTTTGGTTTTCGGCATATACACATAAGTAGGTATAAAATTTTGGCAACTCAGAAGCCGAGATGAATGGGAGTATTTTTACCAAAACATATTATCTTTTTTCTGCCAAATTATTGAATTGGGCTGAATACTAATGGTTCTTCATCGTCAGAATAGCGGCAATATTGCCTGGCAATCTTCCTCATACGGCCGGCCTTTGCAGCCCACCCTTGATGACACCCCTTCGGCAGGCTGTAACAATTCTCCAAAAACCGAACAATTCAGCCAGGTGAACCAACAGGAATTCATGGTTGGTGACTGCCTCGCGATGAAAGAAGTGTTTTATCGAATTCGCCGTTTCGCTCAATGCGATGCGCCGATTCTTATCTCTGGGGAAACCGGAACAGGAAAAGAATTGGCCGCACAGGCTGTTCATCAAAGATCCTCACGGAGCAGAGGGCCATTCATTGCAATTAATTGTGCGGCCTTGCCTGCCAGCCTTATTGCATCAGAGCTTTTCGGTTACGAGAAAGGCGCTTTCACCGGCGCGGTTGGAAGGAAAATCGGCCTCATTGAGAAAGCAAATGACGGCACATTATTCTTGGATGAAATTGGCGACTTGCCCTTGGATTTACAGGGGCACTTGCTCAGAATTCTGCAAGAGCAAACGATTACCAGAATAGGCGGGCACTTACCTATACCGGTAAATGCCCGGATTATTTCCGCCAGCCACGTGCAACTTGATGAAGCCATGACCGCCGGCACATTCCGGCATGATCTGTTTTATCGGCTCAATGTGTTGCCCCTGCATATGCCGGCGTTGCGGGAACGCGAAAGCGATATTGAGTTAATGGCTGCTTTTTTCCTCCGCAAGATCGCCCTGGAATTTGGACGCGAAGTTTCCGGTTTTACAGCAGCGGCCCGGGCCACAATCCTCTCTTATTCATGGCCTGGAAATGTCCGCGAACTCATCGCCGCTATCCGGCGCGGGGTCGTCATGGGCTCTGAACCATTGGTTTCAGAGGAAGACCTGGGACTCCATCTTCAACATCACACTCGAGTTCAATCAGAAGCACATCCACAAAGCACCACACACCGGCCGCCGGCTGGGTCGGCTCAAGAGCGCGAAGCCCTCCAGCAGGCGCTCATCCGTAATGACCACAATGTTACAAAAGCCGCGGCAGAGCTGGGAGTTTCAAGGGTTACGCTTTACCGTATGGCAAAGCGCCACGCAGAATTTGGTATAAAACTGCACCTTCCGTAGCAACAACTCCAAGACGGGGAATAATGTAGCTTCACATTTTCTGCGCAGCACTCACGACATTACTGGACAACGCCATTTACCGTAATGGTTGAGTTGCTGTTGCTGAGAGTGCTTTGCTGGGCCGCCGGCCGGAGTTCATCCCATAAGGTAATTGCCGCACGTGGCTCGCCTGTTCCACTTAACGAGGGCGCTTTTAACCCGGTTCCTGTTATAACGGCTATCGCTGAATCTGGAAGAGCTGTGAGGTTCGTCACAGCAGCGGGCGAAATCAGATCCAATCCACTGACCTTGGCCAGGCAAATTGCCGGCGTGGCCAAGGCCGACAAGGCTGCCAAAAAAGCGACGCCGCAGACAGGCCTGCGAAGCCATTGCCTGGGCGTTGCCAACATATCCAGCCGGGACAAAAACTGTTTCATGTTAATCTCATAGAACAAAATATCACATAATTTTCTATGCATAATTTTCTATGCAACAGATGCACAACCAAGAGAGGAAACAGCACCCTGTTTACAGCCTTGAGTATATGTTTTTTCCGCAAAATCGTCAACGAGAAAATCCAAGCCCGCCAAAACCTGACACCTGTTGGGCCAACCATTGCGACATTCCTGAAATTTCAACATTCATTGTCGTAACCTGGCTCAACATCGTATTGTTTGCCATGTTTGTTATCATGTTGCTGATCCCATTGCTTCCCAGCGCTGAGAGCAAAACGGTAGCCCCGTTGTTGAGCGTCGATGAAAGAGTCACGGACGGCGCCCCCGCCGGCAGTTGAATCGTATTACCCCCGACATTGATTGTGGCCGCGCCACTTGCCCCTTGTTGCGTTAAGGTCGTCGTGTCACCTCCTGCGACATAGGCAACGGCGCCGCCGGAGCCATTCGTCAATTTTGTTAATGGCACAAAAATGCTCTGAATTTCCTTGGCCCCCTGATAATCCACCTGTTGGAACGCAAAGCTGATGGAGAGGCCGGGCTTCAGATCAAATCCACCACGAATTTTGTCAAGCTCCTGGTGCGAAAGCTGGGAGGATGAGAGTTGAAGAAGACTGATCATGCCCGAATCAGAAAGACTGCCCGCAGGTGGTTCAGCATACGCTGGCATACTGCATATGGCAGCCGTTGTGAAAACTATACATGGACTCCATTTGCAAAAATGGTTGAAAGACATTGACCGATACTCCTGTTTTCGGACGCATCAGAACTTATTCGGATTGGGAATCATAACCTGCTGAAGCGTTGAAAGATTAACCGCAAAACGGCTGAGATCGAGTGGTGCGGCCGGTTCGCCGGACCAGTCCTGCGCACCATTGAAACTAGCTTGTGCAGCATGGACATTCGCCAAAATAATCAGAAAGACTCCGGACCATTGTTGTTGGAAATCATGCGTAGATTCCGTCCGCAGACCAATGGCTGGATCCGCCAACAATACCTGACCATCCCGAATGCCACGGATAACAACAAAATGCCTGAAGCCATGTTCATTAATCAGGACAATGGCCGGCATCCTTATCTCTGCCAGTTTTGAGAGAGATGCTCTGAAACCGCCAGATGGCAGCCCTATTCTGGTTAAATAGTTTTTCATGTCCAGCAATGAAAATCCGTGCTTCTCGATAACCGGCTGATCTCCATTGAGAAACATACTCGTAAAGACCTGAGTTTCAGTTGAAGGCTTATGGTAGGTAAAGGTGAGCAGCGTTGCGAGCGCGGCTGAACCGCACGAAAAATCATACTCCTGCTTAACCGTTGTCTTAAATTTCCGCCCCTGAAAACTCAAAACATGTACGCTTAAATTGCCACCGCTTACCGCCAGTCCGTTCAGAAAAATCTGGCCGGCATGTGCGCTTAATACGCCAAGACACGCGTAGAAAATGACCAACATCGGCGCAAATATTTTTATCCTGTGCAGAGGGCTCATTGCTGGCGGCCTTCTTATTTAAGAGAGATGTTCACCGTTGTGCTGCTTTGAAACAAACTATTGTTGCCAGTATTCTGAAAGATCGTCGTTATACCAGTATTGTTGTTAACAGACTGGGTATTTGAAATACTGCCTGTCGTCGTGCCGTTCGCACTGTTGCCGGTGTCGGTTCCGATGTTGATCGACGAGACGGCAAAGCTTCCACCACGCAGCTTTTCCAGTTGTGTATTCGGAACTGCCATACCGGAAAGACTACTGATAGCCGCATCTCCCTGAGGACCAGAGCCGGAAGCAAAAGCCGGTTCAGAAGTTGAAAGCAACGCGTAGCTTGATGCAACCATGAATATCGCGGCTGTTATTACGTTCATAGGACGCTCCTATCATGCCAGGGTACATCTCGCGCACCAAAAGCGCTAATTAAAAATGTGCCGGCTCCGCACTGCATCGATTAATCATGCAATGCGGAGCCCAAACACGCTGATCTGCAAAGCAGATTAGAAGCCGCTGATTCCCGTGCCGCCGCTGCTGCCGCTGACAACTGAACCAAGAGCCACAGAGTTCTGCTGCAGCGAGGCCGCGCCGGTATTCTGCATGGCGGTATTGATGCCATCGCCGCCGTTCACGGTATTCATCGTATTGCTGCCGCTGCTCACGGTTACGCCAGAACCGCTCTTATGATGATCCTCGCCCCAGCTGCCGCCACCGCCGCCAAGTGTAATGTCCTTAACAGTGCCTTCGTTACGAGTTGAGGCAACGGTGATGCTCGTATTCGTGTTTGTGCTCACCATCGTTTCGTTACCTACATTATTCAGGTTTTTCGTAAACGATTCAGCGCTGTTATTGGAATTGCTCGTGGCCGTGTTGGCGGAATTCTTCAAATTCGCGCTGGCATTTGTGCCACCCGAAGTTGCAGCCTGGCCATTACCGCCGACCAGAGCATTTTTGATGATCGGCACATTCAGTGAGGTGTTCGTAGAGGTGCTCGTACCACCGCCGGGGCCACCCGGGCCGCCAGGGCCGCCAGGAGGGCCACCAGGGCCACCGTCGGGCTGTGCAAACGCCATGCCGGCGGACAGAAGAAATACAGCCGACCCCGCGAGAAGAATGTTACGCATGATAGTCCTCCGTTTTTTAATTTGTGAAAGAAGTTAAGGATCTGAACTCTTATGACGGTTGACTGCGCAACTTCGCCATAACCAACAGAGAGCAAATGCCGTGCCAAAATATCAACAGCTTGAAGCGCATGCTGTTTTTACTTACGATTCAGGATATTACAGAAGATACTTGAAGCGGCATGCGTGGTTTTTTCATGTATCATGCTTTGTAAACACTGATACAGTATACTGTATCAGTTACACCGCGCATGAAACGCCTGGCGGCTATGGCGGATGTTGTTTGCAACCCGCACAGAAATGAATTCTTCCGTTGAACAGACTATAGTTTACAAATCGTATTTAACCGGTTAATCTGAGATGCAAAATAGAGAGGAGGCTGCAATGGCAGTTAAAGCCTATTACTCTTCTAATAAAATAAAAATTCATCACTTTGAGACAGGGTTTATCGAGAGACTGAAGTTTGTCCGCCGTCTTAGATCTATTCTGGCCTATACGGCGGGTAGCGCGCTCACCCCGATCGCCGTGGTTTGCCTGCCGGCGTCTCTTGTTTTTGCGGCTTCGGGCAGTGGCACCGCCCAGGCAGCGCCAAGCCAGGCGGATAGTTTGTCCGCGCTGCAAGCGGCCATTGCCACGCAAGAAGCCAAGTTGCAGCAGGAAGAGTTGCAGCTCGAGCAGCAATCACTCGAATTGGATCAGCAGCAGCGCCTGCTGGATAGCCAAATGGCCAAATTGCGAGGGACAGGAACAAGCGCGGCCAGCCCCGCGCCGATGGCGGCCGATACGGCGGCCAACAGCTCCGCCACCGCTCCGGCCCCGGCCACGCAAGCAGGGCCTGCCAACGGCACTGTCGGTGAGGAACAGCAGCAACAACAGCAAACAAATCAGCAAGAACAAACAAAAATCATACTTCAATCATCAACCGTGCTTGCCAACACAGGAGGGGTATTAACCCCTAAGGGCGAGCTTGTTATCGACCCTTCAATTGAATATGACTACTGGGCACAAAACCAGCTGGCGTTGAATGGATTTACCATTATTCCCGGCATAACCTTTGGCAATATTTTCATTGCGCGTGTCGATCAAAACTTTCTGACCGCATCTGTCACGGCCCGTTATGGCCTTACAGACCGGCTGGAGATAAATGCAAAAATTCCGATGGTCGCAGGTTATGGCACTTTCACCGCCCAGGCCGCGGGGCCGAATGCCCAACCGATCAACGCTAGCGCTAACAATATAAATATTGGCGATATCCAATTTGGCGGGTCATACCAATTCAATAACGGAGACAATGGATGGCCTGTTTTCGTTGGAAACCTGACGTTTAAAACCGCCACCGGCGTTAGCCCCTATTCGGTCCCCATTTACACTGTATATGATAATGGCGGAACTTTTCTTGGGGGTATCCAGAAAAAGCTCCCGACAGGAACGGGGTTTTATTCACTTCAACCCAGTGTGACGGTATTCTACCCGACGGCACCCGGCGTGTTATTTGGCAATCTCGAATACATTTATAATTTCAGCCGGACATTCAATCTTCTGAGCAGTTCCGGCGGAACGGCACGGGACAATCTGGAGCCAGGCAGCGCGGTCGCGGCGACATTTGGCATGGGGTTTGCGCTGAATGATAAGGCGTCGATGACCTTAAGCTACCAGCAGGAGCATGTGTTTGGCTCCTCGGTGAATAACCGTTCGATTCCCGGTTCCGCCTATGATTTTGGCACCTTCAATTTTGGCCTGGGTTACGCGATTAACGCGCGGACCAACTTTAACATCGGCGTTGGGATCGGTGCCGGCCCGAATGCTCCGGTCGCTAAAATTTTGTTTGAGATACCTGTGCGGTTTTAGACCCGGCTGACATGATATGGAAGCCATAAGCCAGACGAGCGCCGCCCATTCTGGCAGAAGCTGCCCATTCTGGCATAACGCGTTGATTTATCTTCTGGATAGTGGTGGGCGCGACAGGGATTGAACCTGTGACCCCCACCATGTCAAGGTGGTGCTCTACCGCTGCGCTACGCGCCCATATCCGCCGCGGTGTTTAGCCG
>NZ_JABEVC010000057.1 GCF_013044125.1 Acidocella sp.
CCGCTGCACTACCACTGTGCTAACCCGGCGCGGGGAGAGCCTTACCATAAACCTTCATTCCTTCCACCCCCTTGATCCCGGAGCAAACCCCGGTCTATATGCGCCTCCAGCGACGGGGCTATAGCTCAATTGGTAGAGCGCCTGCATGGCATGCAGGAGGTCAGCGGTTCGATTCCGCTTAGCTCCACCACCCCCCTCATTCCTTCAAAGCAGCGCGCAAAACCTGTGCAACCTTCGCGTTGAATGCGGCAAAGCCGTTTTCGGCCGCAAGCCGCGCCAGGGCGCTCTCGCGCAGCGCGCGCCACAAGGCTTCATCGCGATATAGCCGGGCGATCTGCCGGGCGAATGCAGGGGCGTCATCCACCGGGGCGCTCAGCATTTCATCGCCCCAGCCCAACTGCGCGCGCAGCAGGTTCGTACCCACGCAAGGCAGGCCGCAGGAGGCGGCTTCATATATTTTATAGGGCGTTCCGGCAGCGAAGCGGGTGGGGGCGATGAACACCCGCGCCGCATTGTAGAATGGCGCCAATTCCCCCACCGCGCCGTGCAGTTTTATGCGTTCATGCCGGAAGGAGGAGATGTCGATATCCGGGGCGGTGTAGCCCACCACATGCAGCATTGGCGCCTCATCCAGCAGGGTGGCCAGGGCGGGCAGAATCTCCCGCAGATACCAGGCCAGCGAATCGAGGTTCGGGCTATCCACCTGGTGAATCCCGGCGACGAAGAGCAACCCGGCGCGCTGGGCGAAGCCATTTGGCGTTGGTGCCGGCGCGCGCGCCGTGCCGAGCAGGCTGGCCTGTGGCAAGCCAAGCGCATGCAGCTGCGCCACCTCGGCGGGGCTTACCGCCAAAATCTCGCGGCAGACCTCCACCCCGGCGAATTCGGCCTGTAACCCAGCGCCATGCCCTGCCCGGTTGCTTGCCACCGCCTCGGTATCCAGCACCAGCGGCACGCGCGCGGGGGCCAGCCCGGCCTTACGCAGATAGGGCAGTACACGGGCGAAATTATGCGTCCGCGCGACCCACACCAGATCGTAGATATTGCGCCGTTCGGCGAGGAATTCCGCCAGCATGGTGAAATCGCGGTCATGCAGCACCTCAACCTCTTCTGGCAGATCGCCAAAGAGGCTCATGACATCGTAGGCGGCGCCGTTCAGCGGGAACACATGCACATCAAACCCCGCCGCCACGATGGCCCGCACCACATCATTTGAGCGTACAAACCCTGAGCCGAGGCGGCGCAGCGGCACTGTATCCTCAATGAAGAGCACGCGCGGCCTGCCGCCCCTGCCCCGCGCCGCCACCAGTGTTTTTTCCGATGGGGCAAGCTGGGTTTTTAAAAATTCCGCGTGTTTTTTGCGGAAAATGCGCCGCCCCCGGCGCATCAGCGCCATCGAGGCCTCGGTGGTGGCGGCGCTGCCGAATTCCAGGTGGTGCACCACCACGGCTGGGTCGTAGACAACCCGGTACCCCGCGCCGATGATGCGCACGCATAAATCCACTTCCTCGAAATAGGCCGGGGAGAAGGCTTCATCGAACCCGCCGAGGGCGCACACCAGTTCCGTGCGGCAGAGCAAAAATACCGCCGAGCAATAATCCACATCGCGGCAGAAATTCGCCTCGGCGGCCAGCGGCGAGGCATCGCGCATGTAGCCGGCCGTGGTGCCCTCGTTCCAGATGATTGAGCCGGCCTCCTGCAACAAGCCGTTGGTGCGGATAATCTTGCCGCCCACCGCGCCGATATCATCCGCCCCGCCCAGGCGCGCCAGCGCCGCCGCCACCGCGCCATGCGCCAGCTCGGTGTCGTTGTTGAGAAACAGCAAGGCCGGTGCGGTGACATGCGCCAGCGCCGCGTTGCAGCCGCGCAGAAAGCCAACATTGCCCGCCATACGCAAAACCTTTGCCCCGCGCACATAATCGGCAATCCGGCAGGTATCATCGGTGGAATCATTATCCACCACAATCAGCTCTATCGCCCCGGAATAATTATCGCGCAGCGAGGTGAGCGAGAGCATTGTCAGCTCAAAGCGGTTGAACACCACCACCACAACACTGAGCACCGGCGGCCCCGCCAGCGTGAAATCCAGCTTGCGGCGTGCAAAAATCGCCAGATTATGCCGTGCTTTTTTTATAAACAGCGCGCGCGTGAGCGCCTCGCTCAGGCTTGGCCGCTCCTGCGGCGGGCAATGCGGCAAATTTTCCGCAAGCCCCACCAGCCGCAGATGGGCAAAGGCGTCACGCACCTCACCGGCGTTGAGATCGTTGCGCACCCGCTCGTTCATGTCGCGGTAGTAGACCAGATCAATCTCCGCGCGGGGCTGGCGCAGCTCGAACGCACCATACTGCACGAACTGCTGATAGGCGCTGCGGTAAAACCCTTGTTCGATCGCCGCCGCGATATCGGGGTGGCGGGTGCGGTAAAACACCTCGGAGAACTGGGGCACCGGATCAAAATTTTCCGCCGCGCCGCAGGTGAGGTAATGCGCGATTGCCGCGATGAACCGCCCGCGCGCGATCTGCGCCTTGGCGCCTGGATGATGCTCGGCATACCATGCGGGATCAAAATAGACCGAGGGGGCCAGCTCTTCCTCATCACCACCAAGCCGGTTCAGAAAATGCACATAGGGCCCGTGCAGGTCCACCTGTGCGCCATCCACCCCCGCCTCCACCGCGCGCGCACGGTAGTATTGCGCGTCGAACAGATAATGCCCCATGCGCCGCTCGCGCTGACCGGAGCGCAGATAATGGTCATAGCGGCCGAAACACTGATGCTGGGCGAGGTTTTCCAGGGTCATATCCTCGTACAGATCGGCGTAGAGCGCGTCATCGAACAGCCAGTGCGGCGAGACGCCCCGGTGCCCATGCTGACAGAAATGGTCAAAGCCGGACTGATAATGCCCCGCGCGCACCAACTCAGCGATGTCCGGGTTGCAGGCGAGGTAGAATGCCTCGTCGAAGAGCGGGCTCGGCGAATGCCCCAGCCGCGCGCCCACGCGCAGGTAATATAGCAGCGCCGCCTCGGGGGGTTTGTCCTGGCAGAGCACCCGCGCATCGGCATGGCGGCGCAGATACCAGGCGCGGTCAAAAACCGCCCAGGCAGGTTTCAGCGCGCAGGCGGGGTCAAGCAACTGGTGGGCGGGAAGAGGCATTAACACCTTGCGCGTGTATCATTCAGCTTGAGGTTGCAACCTGTGGCGGTAATGTCAAGGATCGCTTAAACCTGCGGGCATGACGGCAACCCAGCACTCCGCCCCTTCGGAAAAGACGCTCCGGCTTGACGCGCGAGCGCTCTCGGCTTTTCTCGACAGCGCCTTCCCCGCCGCGGCAAGACCCGCGTTTGGCGATGTGGTGAGTGTGGCGCCCCGGCATGTCCGCATGGTGCTCAACCCCGGGCCGGAGAGCATCCGCCCGGGCAACATCGTCTCCGGCCCCACGCTCATGGGCTTCGCCGATGTCGCCGCCTATGCGGTGGTGCTGGCCCATATCGGCCCGGTAGGGATGACGGTGACCAACACGCTGGCCATCACCTTTCTGCGCGCCTGCCGGCTGGAGCGCGTGACCGCCGATGCGCGGCTGCTCAAGCTTGGACGCAGGCTGGCCACCGTGGAGGTGCGGATGTGGCAGGAGGCGGAGGATCACCCGGTGGCGCATGCCACCATCGGCTATGCCATCCCCTAAGACGCGGTTACGATAAGACCCTGAAAATCGCCGCGCAGAGATGCGAGAGCTCATCCGGGCTGATGGTGAAGGCCGGGGTGAGGTAGAGGATATTCCTGAACGGACGAATCCAGACGCCTTGGGCCACCAGCGCCATGCGCAGCGCCGCCGGGTTGGCGATTTCCGCCAGCTCCACCACGCCGATGGCGCCCAGCACCCGCACATCCACCACGCCAGGCAAGGCGCGGCACGGCGCCAGCTCATGCGCCATCTGCGCCGAGATGGCGGCCACCTGCGCCAGCCTGGGTTCGCGCTCGAACAGATCCAGCGACGCATTGGCCGCCGCGCAGCCCAGCGCATTGGCCATATAGGTCGGCCCGTGCATCAGCGCGGTTGACGGGCTGGCGGAGAGAAACGCCTCGAAGAGCGCATCGGTGGCGATGGTCGCGGCCAGCGGCAGGGTGCCGCCGGTCAGCGCCTTGGAGAGGGTGATGATGTCCGGCGCCACGCCGGCCTGCTCGAAGGCGAACATCGTGCCCGTGCGGCCGAAGCCGGTGAATATCTCATCGAAGATCAGCGTCAGCCCGTAGGCATCCGCGGCGCGGCGCAGATGGCGCAGCACCTGCGGCGGGTGCAGCACCATGCCCCCTGCCCCTTGCACCAGCGGCTCGATGATGATCCCCGCCAGCGTGTGCGCGTTGGCTTCCAAAAAGGCGTCAAACGCCGCCGTGCTCGCTTCGTCACGCGGCAGGGGGATGACGGGGTGCTCAGGCAGCAGCCCGGTGAACATGGCATGCATCCCCTCCTCGGGGTCGCAGATCGCCATCGTGCCGAAGGTGTCGCCGTGGTAGCCGCCGGTGAAGGCGAGAATCTTCGTGCGCCCGCGCTCGCCGCGGTTGAGGCGCGACTGCACCGCGATCTTGATCGCCACCTCCACCGCGACGGAGCCGGAATCGGTGAAGAACACACGGTTCAACGGCTCGGGCAGCAGCGCGGCCAAGCGGGTGGAGAGCCGGTAGGCCGGTTCATGCGCCAGCCCGCCGAACATGATATGCGGCACGCGCGCGAGCTGCGCGGACACCGCCTGCGCGATATGCGGGTGGTTATAGCCGTGGCAGGCCGTCCACCAGGAGGCGATGCCGTCGATCAGCACGCGCCCGTCCTCCAGATGGATGCCGCTGCCCTCTGTGCGGGCCACCGGCAGCGGCAACGGCGC
>NZ_JABEVC010000007.1 GCF_013044125.1 Acidocella sp.
ATTTCGCTCCGTGCAATGATCACGGTTTCATATAACGGCATTGTGACTCCCTTCGGCTGGTTTCAGCTCCGGTCCGGGTCTGGACCCCCCAAAATCGGGGCGAGCATTAGCCGGGCGCGATGCCACGCACCCAGCAGGGGAGGGCAGCCTTTGGCATGTTTCCCCGCACGCGGCAAGGGGCTTCCCCGCGTTATCAGTTCCCGCGCATCGCCTGTTTGATCTGCTCGCCGGTTTTATATTGGCTGAGCGCGTAGACCGACCACAAAGCCGCGGGAATCCAGCCGATCAGCGTGAGTTGCAGCAGCAGGCAGAGGATGCCGGCAAACGGGCGGCCGATGGTGAAAAATTGCAGCCAGGGCAGAAAAATCGCGAGAAACAGGCGCATGCACGCTCCTTGTCAGGGATGATTTCCCGGCTATAGCGGCTGCGGCTCCAGATGTAACCTCGCCTCCACAATGTCGCTCTCGCCCGGGATATGCCCGATCGTGAAGCCCAGGTGTTTGATGAAGGCCAGCATCGGCGCGTTATCGGCCAGTATCTGGCCGGTGATCTCCACAACCCCGCGGGTCCGCCCCCAGGCGATGATGGCGCGCATCAACTCGCTGCCCAGCCCCATGCCCTTGGCGGCGGGTTCCACCACCACGGCGAATTCAGCGGATTTCCCATCGGTATCGTCGCAGACGAGGCGTGCAACGCCGACGGTCTCCTGGGTTGTCTCGCGCACGGCGATGATCGCCATTTCCCGCTTGTAGTCCACATCCGTCATGCGGGTGACCTGCTCCACCGGCAGGGTGCGCATGGCCGAGAAAAACCGGTAGCGCATGTCTTCGGCCGAGAAGCGCGCGAGCATCGCGGTGTGGGCATCGGCATCCTCCGGGCGGATGGGGCGCAATACAAAGGTTTGGCCCTTGGCGGTGTAGCGGCTGCTCAACTCGCTGGGGTAGGGGGAGATGAGCAGCGCCGCGCGCGCGGTGCCGGGGGGGCGCAGCAAAATACGCGCGCTGGCGGCGATGGCGCCATGCTCATGCGCGAAGATGGGGTCAAGGTCGAGCAGGAGGATTTCAGGTGTGTCGATAATCAGCTGGCTGACCCGCACCAGCGTGGCGGCAATGGCCTCCTCATCCGCCGCCGGCGCGCCGCGATGCGCCGCCAGAGCCGGGGCGATGGCCGCGCGGCGGATGAGCGCATGTGCCAGTGTGAGGTTAAGGGGCGGCAGGTCGGCGCCAAGCTCCGAGACATTCTCCGGGTCGCCGCCGCCGGGGCCAAAGCCGATGACAGGACCGAGAACCGGATGGTCGCTCACCCGGATGCGCAGTTGCGTGCCGCGCGGCGCCTGCTGCTGCACCACGAAGCCGGCCTGGGAGGCATCGGCGCCCTGCTGCGCGAGACGGAGCAGAATCGCCCGCGCGGCGTCATGCACCGCGGTGGCGTCTGGCAGGTCCAGCACCACCGAGCCCGCGAACTGGTTGGTCGGAATGTCCGGGTGGGAGAGTTTGACCACCGCAGGGAAACCCAGTTTCGCGGCGGCGGCGGCGGCCTCATCGGGGGTCATGGCGTGGCGGCTGGCGATGACGGGGATTTTATACGCGGCGACGATCGCCAGAGCCTCGTCCTGCACGATCACCTCATGCCCGTCCGCGCGCGCGGCGTGGATGCGCATGGCGACGGCGGCTTTGTCTGGGGCGATTCGCAGCACGGTGGAATCGGGCAGTTCGCGCGCCGCCGCGCGGTTATGCCGGTTGCGCAGCAGGTGGCGGAACCCGGCGATGGCGGCCTCCGGCGTATCAAAGCAGGCAAGGCGCGCGGCGCTCAGCCGGTGGCGGTGTTCCAGCCCGTGCGCCTCGCCCAGGGCGGCGATGAGCAGCGGCACTTTTATGGTCTTGGCGCAGGCGATCAGCGCCTCGATGGCGGTGTCGTCCTCGTTGCCGCCGGGGGCATGCACCACCAGAATCCCGCCGACTTCCGGCGCGGTGGAGAGCGTGGCGGCGATCTCGGCCAGGCGGATGGGGGTTTTGCCGGAAAAAATCGGTCCCGGCGGCGGCAGGCTGCCCAGTGTCAGGGCAAGCGCCTGGGCGGTTTGCGGGCTGAGTTCGGCCAGGTTCAGCCCGGCGCGTGTGGCCGCATCGGCGGTAAGGCGGCCGATGGCGACCGAATTGGTGACAATCGCCAGCGCATCGCCGCGCGCGGGCTTCACGCGGGTCAGGGTCTCCGCCGCGGCGATGAACTCGGCCACTGAGAAAGTGAGCAACACGCCCGCCCGCGAGAGCGCGGCCTCCAGCGCCGCGGGAAAATCTCGCATGGCCTCCTGCGGCCCGCCTGGCAGGCGCACGCCGGGCGCGATGGCGACCACCGGGCGCAGCCGCGCGGCGGCGCGCGCGGCGGAGAAGAACTGCGGCGGATCGCGCAGGCGGTCCACCTCCATCATGATCGCGGTGGTGGAAGGGTCGCGGGAGAAATAATCCAGCACCAGGCCGAAGCCGACATCGGAATTGCCGCCGATTCCGGCGAAATGGCTGAAGCCGACGCCATTTGGCACCGCCCAGTCGATGACGGTGCGCGCGATGGAGGAAGACTGCCCGACAAAGGCGGCCCGCCCGTGCGGCGGCACAAGGGTGAAGGGAGAGGCGTTGAGGCCGAGCCCGGGTACAATCAGGCCGAAGGAATGCGGCCCCAGCACGCGGATACCCGCCGCCCTGGCCATGGCGGCGAGGCCCGGAACCTGCGAGAGCACGATGGCGCCGCGCGCGCCCGCCGCCGCGTGCCGCGCCAGGGCCGCGGGAACATCCGCCGCGTCATCGGCAACAAGGGCAAGATCGGCGCCCTGCATCGCATCAGCTTCAGTGGCGATGCTGCCGGTGAATGCGGCGGCCCGCAAATTGGCCAGAACCCGACGCCCCAGCACGGTCGCGCTCCCGCTCAGGCTGACCGATTCGGGGTGGAACACGCGGGCCGGATCGAAATGCCGAATTGCTGCAACCACCATCGATGTGTCCCCTGTCCTGCGTCTTATACACGCTCATCCACAGGACTATCCACTGCCGCGACTCAGCGGTTCAGGCTATGATGTAGATCATGAATTCCATCGATCCTCCGCTGCTGGGCCTCTCCCAGCGGTTGCCCCCCAGCAATACCCAGGCCGAGCAGGCGCTGCTCGGCGCGTTGCTCGCCAACAACAAGGCCTATGAGCGGGTTTCGGAGTTTCTCTCGCACGAGCATTTCGCCGATCCGGTGCACGGGCGGATTTTCCAGGCCATCGCGCGGCGTTGCGAGGCAGGGCAGATCGCCGATCCGGTGACCCTGCGTGGCGAGTTCGAACATAGCGGCATTCTCGACGAGGTGGGCGGCACCGCTTATCTGGCGCAGCTGCTCTCGGCGATGGTGGGCATCATCAACGCCGGGGATTACGGGCGGTTGATCCGCGATGCCTGGCTGCGCCGGCAGTTGATCGACATTGGCGAGGTCGTGGTCAACCGGGCGTTCGGCGCCGAGCCGGAGCTGGACGGCGCGATGCAGATCGAGGCGGCGGAGCAGACGCTGTTCAATCTGGCGACGCAGGGCGGCGCCGAGGGCAAGGGACTCACCTTCAAGGAGGCTCTGGCCGCCGCCATCGAGAATGCCTCCAAAGCCTTCCAGAATCAGGGGTCGGTCTCCGGGCTCGATACCGGGCTGCGCGATCTGAACAAGCGCACCGGGGGCATGCACCCGTCCGATCTCATCATCCTGGCCGGGCGGCCTGGCATGGGCAAGACCGCGCTGGTGACCAAGATCGCCTTCGGCGCGGCCAAGGCGCTGCTCGCCAATGCGCGGGTCGACAATCCCAACGCCATGGCCAAGGGCTGCGTCGCCATCTTCTCGCTGGAAATGAGCGCCGACCAGCTGGCGACTCGTCTGCTCGCCGAGGAGGCGCGCGTCTCGGCCGATAAAATCCGCCGCGGCGAAATCTCCGCCCGCGATTTTGATAATTTCGTGAAGGTCAGCCGGGAGATTTCCGATATTCCGCTGATCATCGACGATACCCCCGCGATCACGCTCTCCGCCCTGCGCACGCGTTGCCGCCGCCTGCAGCGCACCAACGGGCTCGGGCTGGTGATCGTCGATTACCTGCAACTGATGCGCCCGGCGGCGGGCACCAGGCCGGAGAGCCGGGTGCTGGAAATTTCGCAGATCACCCAGGGGCTGAAAGCCATCGCCAAGGAGCTTGCCGTGCCGGTGATCGCGCTCTCCCAGCTCTCGCGCGCGGTGGAGAGCCGCGACGACAAGCGCCCCCAGCTCTCGGATCTGCGCGAGTCAGGCTCCATCGAGCAGGACGCGGACATGGTGATGTTCATCTATCGCGATGAATATTACCTGCAGCAGAAAGAGCCCAAGATCGTCGCCTTTGAACGAGAGGACAAGTACCAGGAGGCGATGGAGAAGTGGAAGGCGGACATGCAGAACGTGTACCAGAAGGCCGAGCTGATTTTGGCCAAGCAGCGCCACGGCCCCACCGGCAAGATTGACCTGTTTTTCGAGGGCGAGTTCACGCGGTTCGCCGATTTGGACACTGTACATGAGTAAGCCCGGCATGGGTAAGCCCGCGTTTTGACCGCCCTGCTGGAAATCGACCTCGCCGCGGTGGCCTGGAACTGGCGCAAGCTGGCGGCAATGCACGCCGGCGCCACGGCGGGGGTTATTAAGGCTGATGCTTACGGGCTGGGTGCCGCGCAGGTGGCGCCAAAGCTACTGGCGGCGGGGTGCCGGCATTTTTTCCTGGCGCATCTGGCCGAGGCTGTGGCCCTGCGCCCGCTGCTGCCCGGCGTGATGCTGGCGGCCCTCAACGGCCTGCGGCCCGAGGAGACGGGCGATTGCTATGCGCAGGGCATCGTCCCCGTGCTGGGCTCGCTGCATGAGCTGGGCTGGTGGCGCGCCGAGGCGGCGTTGCGCGGCGCGGTGCTGCCGGTAATCCTTCAGGTCGATACAGGCATGGCGCGCCTCGGGCTTTCGGCGCAGGAGCTTGCGGTGCTGCGTGAGGATGCGGCGCTGCTGCAAGGGCTGCGGGTGGAGTATGTGCTCACGCATCTCACCAGCGCCGAGAAACCGCGCGCGCCGGTGAATCAGCGCCAGGCGCAGGCCTTTGCCGGGATTATGCGTCAGTTCCCAGGGGTGAAAACCAGTTTCGCCAATACCTCCGGCATGTTCCTGGGGGCTGATTTCGCCTCCGGCCTCGCCCGTCCGGGGGCTGGGCTGTACGGGCTGAACCCTACCCCAGCGGCCGCCAACCCGATGCGCCCCGTGGTGCGCCTGAGCGCCCCGATTCTGCAAATTCATGAGGTCATGACCGGCGGTGCCGTGGGCTATGGCGGCACCTGGGTGGCCAGGCGCCCCAGCCGTATCGCCACGGTCGGCGTGGGTTATGCCGATGGTTATCTGCGCGCGCTCTCCAACGCGGGGACGGCGCGCTTTGACGATACCCCGGTGCCCCTGGTAGGCCGGGTATCGATGGACCTGACAACATTCGACGTGACCGGCCTGCCAGTCTCCCCCGGCGACATGCTGTGCCTGCTGGGGGCGGGGCATGGGCCTGATGAGCTGGCCCGCGAGGCGGGAACCACTGGCTATGAAATTCTCACATCCCTGGGGCGCCGTTACCGGCGGCGGTATATCGGCGCATGAAATTCCCCCTTAACATGGTCCCCGCCCTTGGCGCGCTGGTGCTGGGCACGGTCGAGTTCGTGGGCGAGCTGGGGATTTTCGCGATCTCCGGCGTCTCGCATGTATTCCGTCCGCCGTATTATCCCCGGCTCATCTGGCGCAGCCTCATGGAAATCGGCTTCTACTCGCTGCCCGTGGTGGCGCTCACCGCGCTGTTCACCGGCATGGTGCTGGCCTTGCAGTCCTACACCGGGTTTTCACGCTTCAACGCGGAGAGCGCGATTGCCAGCATCGTCGTGCTCTCGGTCACGCGTGAGCTGGGGCCGGTGCTGGCGGGGCTTATGGTCTCCGGGCGTGCGGGCGCCGCCATGGCGGCCGAGCTTGGCACCATGCGGGTGACCGACCAGATCGACGCGCTCTCCACCCTGTCCACCAACCCGATGAAGTATCTGGTCGCTCCCCGGCTGCTGGCCGGCGTTATAGCCCTGCCGCTGCTGGTGGGCATTGCCGATATTCTGGGCGTAATGGGCGGGTTCCTGGTCTCCACCGAGAAGCTGGGCTTCACCCCGGGGACGTATCTCATCAGCACCTTCTCGCACCTGAAGGTAGAGGATGTGGTCTCCGGCCTGATCAAGGCCGCCGTGTTCGGCTTCATCATCTCGCTCATGGGCTGCTTCAACGGCTACCGCTCCAAGGGCGGGGCGCAGGGCGTGGGTGCCGCGACGACTTCGGCCGTGGTCACCGCCTCGATCCTCATCCTGGCGCTGGATTATATTCTCACCCAGGTATTGTTCGTTAAATGACCCAGCCGAAAATCCGCATCCGGGGGCTGAAAAAGGCTTTTGGCGAAAAGAAGGTGCTCGACGGGATCGACCTCGACGTGATGCCGGGGACCGGCATGGTCGTCATTGGCGGCTCGGGTTCAGGCAAATCGGTGCTGATCAAATCCATCATCGGGCTGGTAACGCCCGATTCCGGGGTCATCGAGATCGACGGCGAGGATGTGCTGAAAGCCTCGCGCGGCCGGGCACATGAGCTGCGCGCCCAGATCGGCATGCTGTTCCAGAACGGCGCGCTGTTTGATAGCCTGCCGGTCTGGGAAAATGTCACCTTTGGGCTGCTGGCGCAGAACAAGATCCGCCGTTCCGCCGCGCGTGACAAGGCGATTGAAGTTCTGGCGCAGGTTGGCCTGGCGGATAATGTCGCCGCCCTCTCGCCCTCGGAGCTTTCGGGCGGCATGCAGAAGCGCGTGGCGCTGGCGCGCGCCATCGCCTCCGAACCGGCGATCATGTTCTTCGATGAGCCGACCACCGGGTTGGACCCGATCATGGGCGCGGTGATCGACGAGCTGATCGTCGATTGCGTCAAGCGCCTGGGCAGCACCTCGGTCGCCATCACGCACGACATGGCAAGCGCTCAGCGCATCGGTGACCGGGCGGCGATGCTCTATGAAGGCCGCGTGTGCTGGACCGGCGCGGCGGAAGAGTTATTGACCAGCACCGACCCGGTGGTGGACCAGTTCACCCACGGCCGCGCGCACGGGCCGATCAAGATGGCCCTGCGTAGGTAAGGTCCAGCAGGCTGCCGGCCAGATCTTGGAACGGCTGCTCGTTGTGGCCGCGCGGGATCATGTGAATCGGCGGTTTGATGAAGCGGCGCAGCGTGGCGGCGGTTTCTTCCAGGCTGGCCGCAGGCGTCTCGCTTTCGCTCAACACCACGGCGGCGACCGTGATCCCCCGGAAGGCCAGGAAATCCACGGCGTTGATGGTATGGCTGATGGTACCGAGATAAGTGCCGGCCACCAGGATCGCGGGGATGCGCAGGGCTGAAATCCAATCAGACACCAGCCTGCTTTCATCCAGCGGCACGGCGACCCCGCCGACCCCCTCGATCAGCAAGGTGCCGGGCGCGGCGTTGATGGCCACCTGGCAAAATCTGGTGAGCAGGGCAAAATCGACCCGCCGCCCCTCGCGCGCGGCCGCCATGTCGGGCGACAGCGGCGCGCTAAATCGCCAGGGGGAGATGGTCTCGATATTCTGCCGTGAGACGGCCTTGCCCATCGCGGCGAGCAAAACGGCGCTGTCCGAATGCGTGGCGTTGTCAAGGGAAAAACCGGTCAGCAAAGGCTTGATTGCGCTTGCGGCCTTTCTGCCGCGGCGCGCCGCCCGGAGAATACCAGCCGTCACGTAGGTCTTGCCTATGTCCGTGCCGGTAGAGGTAATAAAATAGCTGACCATAGTTCCACTCTTTCCTCCTTTGAAGCATGGGTTTAACCTCCAAGGCAATCAGTTAGGAGACCGCTTTTGCCCGACAGCCATATTGTCACAAACCTACGCTGGCGCCGTGAGGATGTTGCCGCCTTGCTGGCGCTGCCTTTTCCCGAGCTGATGTACCGCGCGCAGAGCGTACACCGCGAGAATTTCGACCCGCAGCGGGTGCAGATTTCCACCCTTCTCTCCATCAAGACCGGCGGCTGCCCGGAGGATTGCGGCTATTGCCCGCAGGCGGCGGGGGCTGACACGGGAACCAAGGCCTCCAGGCTGATGGCGGTGGAGGCTGTTCTGGCCGAGGCGCGCGCGGCCAAGGAGAAGGGTGCGGCGCGCTTCTGCATGGGCGCTGCCTGGCGCGGCCCGAAGGACCATGATCTGGAGCATGTGTGCGATATGATCGAGGGCGTGAAGGCGCTCGGGCTGGAAACCTGTGTGACCCTGGGGATGCTCACCGCGCCGCAGACCGCGCGGCTGAAGGATGCCGGGCTCGATTATTACAACCATAACCTGGACACTTCCCCCGAGTATTACGGCAAGGTGATCACCACCCGCACCTATCAGGACCGGCTGGATACGCTGGCGAATGTGCGCGATGCCGGGATCAACGTCTGCTGCGGCGGGATTGTCGGCATGGGCGAGGATGAGAGCGACCGCGCCGGGCTGATCGCCACACTGGCAAACCTGCCGGTGCCGCCGGAATCGGTGCCGATCAACGCGCTGGTGGCGGTGGAGGGCACGCCGCTGGCCAAATCCGAGCCGATCGACGCGATCGACTTCGTGCGTGTCGTCGCGGCCGCGCGCATCACCATGCCAAAGAGCTATGTCCGGCTCTCGGCGGGGCGCGAGGCGATGAGCGACGAGGCCCAGGCATTGTGCTTCCTGGCCGGGGCGAACTCGATCTTCCACGGTGAGAAGCTGTTGACCACGAAAAACGCCACCGTGAACCATGACGAGGCGCTGTTCGCCAAGCTGGGGATACGGCCTGAATAAGGCGCGCGGGGCTGGCGGGGCGGCCGCGCGCCAAAAAAATAATGCGCGCGGCCGCCCCGCCAGCCCCGCGC
>NZ_JABEVC010000058.1 GCF_013044125.1 Acidocella sp.
ACGGCGTAGCGCCCGAGACCGCGCTGGCCGCCGCCACCTCCCGCCCTGCGGAGGCGATGGGCCTAGCTGACCGTGGGCGGCTCGCGCCGGGCCAGCGGGCGGACATCATCTGGTGGGGGGACGATTTTTCCGTGCAACGGGTGTGGACCGCCGGGTCCGCCACCCCCACGCGGGCCATGCCGCGCGGCACCGAGGCGGCGCGGGCGGAACTGGCGGATCTCGACGAACGGCCGGCGCTGGAAATCGTCAGGGTTTTTCTGGCGCAGGAGGCGGCGGCGCAATCCGCGCTGAACGCCGTGGCCCCCGCCCTGGCCGCGCTGGCCGATGCGGTGGCGGCAAGACTGCGGGCCGGCGGGCGGCTGTTTTATGCCGGGGCCGGAACCTCCGGGCGTCTCGGCCTGCTGGATGCGGTGGAATGCGGGCCGACCTTCGGCCTGCCGCCGGGGGTCATCATCGCCTTGCTGGCCGGCGGCACGGAAGCATTCATTCAGGCGGCGGAAGGTGCCGAGGACGACACACAGGCCGGCGCTGCCGCGCTGCGGGCGCATAATTTCACCGCCGCCGACGCGCTGGTCGGCATCGCGGCCTCCGGCGCCACGCCCTTCACCCTGGCCGCGGTGCGCCATGCGCGCGGGCTCGGCGCGCTCACCGGGGCGATTGTGAACAACCCCGGCTCCCCTCTGGCCGAAGCGGCAGAGATCGCTGTGCAGATCGCCTCCGGCCCAGAGGTGATCGCCGGTTCAACCCGGCTCTCCGCCGGCACCACGCAAAAAATCGCGCTCAATATCCTCTCCTCCACGGTGATGCTGCGCCAGGGCAAGGTGTTCGGCCCCTACATGGTGGACATGCGCGCCACCAACGAAAAACTGCGCCGCCGCGCCCTGCGCATGACCATGGACATCACCGGCGCTAATGAAACCGCCGCGCGCATTGCACTGGCGCAGTGTCATGACCATGTGAAGACTGCGGCGCTGATGCTGTTGCGCGGCCTAACGGCGGCAGTGGCTACGCAAAAACTCGAATCGGCAGAATTTTCTTTACGGCGAGCGCTGAACGCGGAAGAATAGGGCAGGAGGGAACGCGTAAAATTGGCCAGTAAACTCATCACCTTCGCCAAGGCGATTGACGATTTCATTATTGACCGGGCGTTGCAGCCGGTGGTCAATCTGGCCGGGCAATTATTTGCCATCCCGCTCTACACGGTGGCCAAAGTCTGTACCGTGCTCGGCGCCGGGGTGGGGGTGGTGTGGGTTCATCGGTTCGATACGTTTCCCGGCACCGATTTCTACCAGGACGTCTTCAGCCTCGGCATCATGGTCCTCGCCACCTTCCTGCAAATACGCGCGCATGAGGCCCGCGAGCCGAAGCATCAGGCATTCATGCCCGCCGCCCGCGTCACCGGCCTGCTGTGGCGTACCCTCTGGCTGCTGGATCTGGCATCCTTTCCCTTCCAGCTCCCGGTTGAAGGGCGCGAGCAACTGGCATTCAACTTCGTCTGGACCTTGTTGGTCGTGCTGCCCTACTGGATCATCTGCTGCCGCCGTCCGCCGCCCCCGGTGGAACGCCGCGCGATGGTCTTCGCGCCGGTGCCGATCTCGGTGCGGTAAATTTCTGGCGCGACGAATCGGCCGTTTTATGGTTTGTTCCGCGTAATCACAAAAGGATCAACCGTTGAAACCGCCTGAAGTCGTCAAAAAACTGCCGCTGGATAAAATATCCAGGATCAACGATACGATCGCCATCCGCTCGAACCAGATTTTCGCGACTATGGGGTTTTTCTGGTTCTGCCTGGTATTTTCCCTGTTGCCGCTGAAATGGCCGGCCGCAATGCCCTTCGTGCAATACGCCAGCTCCGGCGTCTTGCAGCTTGTGGCCCTGCCGTTACTAGGGGTGGGCACCATCCTGGCCGCGCGCTCCTCGGACAAACTGGCCAAGGAGCAGCACGACGCAGTGATGGAAACCGTGCAGGATATGCAGATTTTAATGGCCGAGCTGCACCAGCTGCACCTGGAGCTTCACGCCAAGGTGGATGAAGCCCTGGCTGGCGGCGAACCCGAAACGGCGCAGCTGGGTTGAGCCCCGCCTCAGGCGGCTTGCGGCACCAGTGAAGCGTGGCTCCGCACATCCAGCCGCACCAGCGTTTGGTTGAGCAGGATATAGGCGATCTCCCCGAACGTGACCGGCCCGATGAAGCCGCCCGTGGTTTTGCCCTCCAGCGAAGCATATAAATAGTTCAGGATGCAGTTGAAGGAGAGCCCCGCGCCGCTTTCCTGCTGGGCGCAGTACATGCCATAGGCCGCCGGATAATCACCAACCGGCGCCGCCAGGCGGTACACCAGCCCGGCCATCACGGGGGCGTAGAATGTCACCGTTTCCGCCTGCGCCTCCTGGAAGGATACGTTGATCATCGCCCCGGCGTAGTTGCTCACCAGCGGCAGGCTGGGGTCGGCGTGAATCTCGCGCAGATATTGCGCGAAGTTGCGCTCCACCCCGTTCACGGTGCAGCTCTCTGCCGTAAAGCCGCTTTGTGGGAAGCTGATGTCATCGCCCGTTCCCTGGTGGAAGAGGTTGATGATATCGGCTTCCGCGAACAGGCCGTCGGCCAGGGCGGCATGCATGACCAGAACGGCATTATCATGAACCTCGCCGGTCATGCCGTTAACCGCGACAGGCGCCACCTTGCCGATCTCGGCGAGATCAACACCCGTCACCCAGCCGACGAGCGGCTGCTGGTACAGATGCGGCAGGTCCGGCGCCTCGATGGCAAAGCGCTGGTGCGCCTCGCTGAAGGCTGGGACCAGCACATAGGAGAACCCCTGGTCAAATCGCCCGGCGGTGAGCTGCGCCAGCTCCCCCGGGGCGATTGCGCCAATGCGGCAATCCGCGGCACCTTCGATGATCGTGCAGAACACATGTTCATGGTCGCGCAGCCCGCCCTGCGCGGTCATGAAATAGGGGGTTGAGCCGCCGATCCAGCGTCCCCGCGGCAATGCGGTGAGGGCTCTGGGGCTGCCGGCGATAAGCATAATGCTTCCGGCTTCGATGAATGACACCGCCTGTGCGATGGTGAGGAGGCTGTTTTGCATGGAATGGTTCCGTTTCAGAGTGCTGGGAGGTCGCGCGCGGCAAACGCATTGGCCAGAAAAAACTGGTGCAGTTCGGTGGCGGATTTGCCGAGCCGGCCAGGGTCCAGGCGCACGTCATCACGCAAGCGCTTGAGCAGCAGCCTGGTTGCCAGGGATGAAACTTGGGGTTCGGCCCCTGTAAGCGCGCGTTGCCAGCGGGGGTCCGTTTTCGCGGGGATCGACATCTCTCGTGCTCCGTTTTTCTTGAACGGGACGAGTCTAGCGCCTAAAACTCACTAAATGATTAGCAAATCCGCCCCTCGCTCCATATGGGCAAGGGGCGGCAAGCTTCACCCCGCGGCCTTCGCCTCGCGGCGGCGGCGGGTCAGCACGAACTCGGTATAGCCGTTGGGCTGGTTGCGGCCCTCGAACACCAGCTCGCAGGCGGCGGCGAAGGCCGGGCCATCATAGCCGGGGGCGAGCGGCTTATACGCCGGGTCGCCGGCGTTCTGCTGGTCCACCACCAGCGCCATGCGCTTGAGGGTTTCCATCACCTGTTCCTTGCTCGCGATGCCGTGGTGCAGCCAGTTGGCGATATGCTGCGAGGAGATGCGCAGCGTCGCGCGGTCTTCCATCAGCGCCACATCGTGAATATCCGGCACCTTTGAGCAGCCCACCCCCTGGTCCACCCAGCGCACCACATAGCCGAGCAGCCCCTGCGCGTTGTTGTCGAGCTCCTGCTGCACTTGCGCGGGGTTCCAGTTCGGCCGGTCAGCCAGCGGAATGGTCAGCAGGTCTTCCAGCCTGGCGGGCGGGCGGGATTTTAGCTCGTCCTGGCGTGCGAACACGTCCACCGCATGGTAGTGCAGCGCGTGCAGCGTGGCGGCGGTGGGCGAGGGGACCCAGGCGGTGTTGGCGCCCGCGCGCGGGTGCGCGATCTTCTGTTCCAGCATCGCCGCCATTTGGTCGGGCGCGGCCCACATGCCCTTGCCAATCTGCGCGCGCCCCTGCAACCCGCATTCCAGGCCAAAGTCCACGTTGCGGTCCTCGTAGGATTTGATCCACGGCTGGTTCTTGAGATCGCCCTTGCGCAAAAATGCCCCGGCCTCGATGGAGGTGTGGATCTCATCGCCCGTGCGGTCGAGGAAGCCGGTGTTGATGAACACCACGCGCGACTTCGCCGCCGCGATGCATGCCTTCAGGTTGGCGCTGGTGCGGCGCTCCTCGTCCATGATGCCCATTTTCAGCGTGTTGGCGGGCAGGCCGAGCAGTTTTTCCACCGCGCCGAACAGCGCCACCGCGTTGGCCACCTCCTCCGGCCCGTGCAGTTTGGGCTTCACGATATAAACCGAGCCGGTGCGCGAGTTGCGCCGTGCGTTAAGGTCATGCATCGCGATCAGCGAGGTGATCACCGCATCGATGATGGTCTCTGGAACCTCGTTGCCCTGCGCGTCGAGAATCGCATCGGTGAGCATATGGTGGCCGACGTGGCGCACCAGCATCAGCGAGCGGCCGTGCAGGCTGAGCGTGCCACCGTCCGGCGCGGTGTACACGCGGTCCTGGTTCAGCTTGCGCTCGAATGTTTTGCCGCCTTTCTCCACCGGCGCGCTGAGCGTCCCTTGCATCAGCCCGAGCCAGTTGCGGTACACATCCACCTTGTCCTGCGCATCCACCGCGGCAACGCTGTCCTCGCAATCCATGATCGTGCTGATCGCCGATTCCATGATGATGTCGGCCACCCCGGCCGCGTCATCCCGGCCGATGGCGTTCTGCGGGTTGATCACCAGCTCCGCGTGCAGATTATGGTTCTTCAGCAGCACGCCCTTGGGCTGGCCGGGCTCGCCGGTGTAGCCCGCGAACTGCGCGCCATCCTTCAGGCCAACCTCGCCGCTGGGCAGCACCACGGCCAGGTGCCCGTTATGTACGCGGTAAGCCTGCGCATCGGCATGGCTGCCATCCGCCAGGGGGAAATGCGCGTCGAGAAAGGCGCGCCCGCGCGCCACCACCAGCGCCGCGCGGGCCTTGTTCAGCCCCCCGGCGGATCTGGCGGCGCCTTCGGTCTCGGGGATCGCATCGGTGCCGTACAGCGCATCATAAAGGCTGCCCCAGCGCGCATTGGCGGCATTCAGCGCATAGCGGGCGTTGCTCACCGGCACCACCAGTTGCGGCCCGGCGATATGCGCGATCTCATCATCCACCCGGTCCGTATCCACGGTGAAGGGCGCGGGGTCGGGCAGCAGATAGCCGATTTCGCGCAAAAACGCCTGATACGCGGCGGGATTGTGCGGCTGGCCCTTGTGCGCCAGATGCCAGGCGTCGATTTGCGCCTGCAGCGCGTCGCGCTTGGCCATCAGCGTGGCGTTTGTGGCCGAGAATTCCTTGATGACAGCCGCGAAACCGGCCCAGAAGGCGGCCGGGTCAACTCCGGTGCCGGGCAGCGCCTCGTTCACCACGAAATCATATAAAACGCTGGCGGGGCGGATACCGTTGGCCGGGGTGCGGGCGTCGGACATTTTAGCGGACTCCTTAACTGTTGTTTTCCTATGTCTGATGCCGCAAGGAGACGTCTGAAAGCAAGGGGGCGCAAATTTGGCGCACCCGGCGCCGTGCTGTAGTCTCGCCGGGTAATCAGGGGTGCGGCTTGGCATGCGTTATGTAGCGGCGTTTCGAACCTACACATGGGACGACGGGGTAGCCACGCTGGCCCGCCGGTTTTTTGCCGCCACCCCGGCCGCCCGCCAGGTGGTGCTGGCCGATGAGACGCGCGGCCCGCTCGGCATCACGGGCTATGAGGTGATCTCCCACACCGAGGACACCTCAAACCTCGGCCTGCTGGTGTACCCGGCGGGCAATTCACTCTGGTATAATGTCGATTATGGCCTCTACATCCTGCGCGCCGCCCTGCCGGGCTATGATTATTACCTGACCTCGGAGTCAGATCTCGCGGTCAACACCCCGCTTGATGCCGTCGTGCACACAGTTGCGGCGCGCCAGACGGACATCGTGGCGCATTGGGTCGGCCCCGCCACGCCGGCCTGGGAATGGTACACCACCGCCGCGGGAATGTTTGAGCAGTCCATGGCCTCGCTGTTGTTTTTCATGATCCTCTCGGCCCGCGCCATAGACCTGCTATTCTACATGCGCCGCGCCCTCACGGTCGAATTTCAGGCCGGCCGCTTGGCATCCTGGCCGTTCTGCGAGATTTTCGTGCCAAGCCTGTTGCGTCAGGCGGGCATGAGCTTCGCGGAAATCGGCGAATTCGCGGATACGGAAAACCTGCGCCTGCGCCCGCGGCTGTTGTTGAGCGAGGCAGCCGCCAATCGTCCAGGCTCGCTGGCGCATTCGGTGCTGGCCCGGCCCGCCTATATAAGAGCCGTCATTAAGGAACACCCGCCGCGCGACTGGTTTGCTCCTGGCAGCGCCCTGCGCCATGCCCTGCGGGAGATTCCAGCCGCCGAATACGCGCCGTTGCTCTGCGCGGCATTTGTCCAGGCGGGCGAGGGCGAGGAGCTGGCGCGGTTCATGCAAGCCTCTCAGAGCGCTCCGCCGGGATGAGTCATGGCGCCGAACACCTCGACCTGATCCAGATGCAGGTAGTCGCGTCCCAGCAGCGTAACGCGCACAAACCGCGCCCAGGCGGCGCCGGGGCCAGCCCAGACAAAGGGCGCGCCTTCAATGCCGCCCACCACTTCGTCATCTTCCTTGCGCGCGACCTCCGTCCATGAAGCGCCGTCAATGGAAACGCTCAGGCTGAAATTCCTGAACCGGGCGGCCGTGTGGTCGTCGGTATTATAGATGTGGATTTCGTGGATCGTGGCGAAACCGCCGAGATCCACCTGCCACCAGGGATTGTTCTCAAAATCGGTGTGGAATTTGCGCACGCCGTCAATCATGCCGCTGGCAGCGCCGCCTCTGGAGGCTGCCTTGGCGAGGAATTCGGGGTCGGCGAGGTAGGAGCTTTGGCTGGTTGGTTTGCCGCGGGAGAGCAATTGGCCGCGCTGTTGGGCCAGTACGTCGGTCCGGGCGGCGCCAGCGAGCAGGGCTTGCCAGAAATCAGCCAGCCGGCGGTCCTCGATGGCATTCACGCTGTTGATGAAGCCGCGTAAACGCGGCTCATCCGCCGCCAGCTGGCCCCAGATTTTCTCGCCGGCGAAATTGCCCTTCAGCCCACGCGCCACGCGCTCGGCAAAGGCCTGTTCGGAGCGAAAGGCGTAATGGTGGACCATGGCGGTGGCGAAAAGTCTCTCCTGCCGAGGCGGATGGCGGGCGAACGCCGCCGCACCGGCAGGAAAATCGGCGTAATATCCAGCCATATCCTCCCCCAGCACATTCACCGAGCGGATCGGCCGGGCGAGATATTCATCCAGCCGGTGGACGAAGGAGTTGTCCAGGCACTTTTGGAGAAGCTGCGGATCGTTGAAGACTGTGCTGCGCGCTACATATTTGGTGAGAGGGTGCATCAGGGCTTCGCGCCGCGTGTAGGATTCCAGCACCGGGCGGTCCGGCGGCGTCTTGTGACCGTTGGGACCGAAGAACACCCAGTTGAACAGCACGCAGTCGGCCACCGGGGCAAGCGGCGCGATGAACTGGGCGATGCTCTGGCCCGGCGGCAGACGGATGAATTCGTCGAGGTCGAGAAAGCTGATCCATTCTGCGGCGTGTTGGTCGTGTGCCAGAAAGTGCAGCATCATTTTGCGATGTTGCCCCTGGTCGGGATAAGACCGAAAGGTGACGAAGGGTGCCGGGCCCTGGGTGAAGGGCAGCACCGTCTCATAGAGCGCGCGCGGATCGTCGTCGTTGCAGTAGAGATAGACATGCTCGAAGCCGATGGCGCGGTGGTAGTTTAGCCACTCCACGGCGTAGCGAGTCTCCCAGCGCGCGCAGGCGGCAATCACGAAGCGGTACTTACGCGTCATTGGCCGTGCCGCCCTCCTGTCTGCGGCGCCATTCTGCCCGAGGCAGCCGCCCTCCGCCAGCCGGGCGTTCCACGCAGGGCAGGGGCTAACCCCCTTGCGGATGCGCGCTATTTCCGCCATCAACAACCCCAGGTGTTCGACTAAGAGCGGGTTTTGGCCTTTTCCGGCCGTTTCCGCCACCCGAACCCCGAGGAATACCCACATGGCCTGGCGCGCAAGCCCCGGCCTACGAGATCAAGGACCGATGACCGCTCTGCCGACCGACTTTATTTTTTTCCGTTCGGATATGGCGTGGCTCCGGTCTGCACCCCTTAACTTACATCAAAATCGCGGCGTCGCGGCATTGAGAGCCATTACAGGCTCCTGGCTGCCCGCGGATGCCGCGCATCGGAGCTCCCATTTAAATGACCAAAAAAATGTTAATCGACGCCAGCCACGCGGAAGAGACGCGCGTGGTGGTACTGGACGGCAACCGGCTTGAGGATTTCGACGTCGAGACCGCCAACCGCAAGCAGATAAAAGGCAATATCTACCTCGCCAAGGTTATCCGGGTCGAACCCAGCCTGCAGGCGGCCTTCGTGGAATACGGAGGCAACCGCCACGGCTTCCTTGCCTTTGGTGAAATCCACCCTGATTATTACCAGATTCCGGTGGCTGACCGTAAACGCCTGCTCGCCATGCAGGCCGAGGACGAGCGCGAGGAAGCCCGCGCCGCTGAAGCACACGAGGCGCAGAGCGAAGCCCCCGCGCAGGACGGCGCCTCCGCCGGGACTGCGGAGGAAGCCTCAGATGCGCCCGCCGCGCAGGCGCTGAGCGTCACGCCGATTGAAATCATCTCCGCGCCGCCGCCCGAAGAATCTGGCGAGGCCGTGAGCGCACTGGCGGGTGACCTCACTGCCGCCGAGGAAGCCGAGAACCACGCCGAAGCCGAACCGGCCAACGGCCACGATGCCGACGAATCCCCCGCCGCCCCGCCGCCGGAAAACCTGGGTGGCGATGGCGATGATGCCGCCGAGGCGCGCGAGCGCCGCCAGCGCCAGCGCTTTTTGCGCAATTATAAAATTCAGGACGTCATCCACCGCCGCCAGATCATGCTGATCCAGGTGGTAAAGGAGGAGCGCGGCAACAAAGGCGCTGCCCTCACCACCTATCTCTCCCTGGCGGGCCGCTTCTCCGTGCTCATGCCCAACTCGCCCTCCGGCGGCGGCGTTTCGCGCAAGATCACCTCGGTGGCTGACCGCCGGCGCCTGAAGGAAGCCATGGCCGAGCTGGACGTGCCCGATGGCATGGGGCTGATCGTGCGCACCGCCGGCGCCAACCGGCCCAAGCCCGAGATCAAGCGCGACTGCGAATACCTGCTCCGCCTGTGGGACGACATCCGCGAGCGCACCATGGAATCCGTGGCCCCGGCGCTCATCTACGAGGAAGCCAGCCTGATCAAGCGCACCATCCGCGATGTTTACACGCGCGACGTGGAGGAAGTGCTGGTCGATGGCGAGGAGGGCTTCAAGGCCGCGCGGGACTTCATGCGCATGCTCATGCCCAGCCACGCTAAAAAGGTGCAGCTGTGGACCGAGGGCCAGCCGCTGTTCGCCCGCTACCAGGTGGAAGCCCAGCTCGACGCGATGCTGAACCCGATCGTGCAGCTTCGCTCGGGCGGTTATATTGTCATCAACCAGACCGAGGCGCTGGTCGCCATCGATGTGAACTCCGGGCGCTCCACCCGCGAGCGCAGCATCGAGGACACCGCCCTGCGCACCAACCTGGAAGCCGCCGAGGAAGTGGCCAAGCAGCTGCGCATGCGCGATCTGGCGGGGCTTATCGTCATCGACTTCATTGATATGGAGAGCCGCAAGAACAACACGGCGGTCGAGCGTAAGCTGAAAGACTCGCTGAAGAACGACCGCGCCCGCATCCAGATCGGCTCGATCAGCCATTTCGGCCTGATGGAGATGAGCCGCCAGCGCCTGCGCCCCTCGCTCACCGAGGCGTCACTCATCACCTGCCCGCATTGCGTGGGCATGGGCTATATCCGCAGCCCCGAGAGTGCGGCGCTGCATATCCTGCGCGCCATCGAGGACGAGGGCGGCAAGTTCCGCGCCGCCGAAATCGCCGTGGTGCTGCCGCCGGAAATCGCCTTCTACCTGTTCAACCACAAGCGCGAGCGGCTTTCCGCCATCGAGGCGCGTTATGCCATGCGCGTGGTCTTCACGCCTGATTCCACGATGACCGGCACCAGCTTCCGCATCGAGAAAATCCGCGCGCAGACGATCACCGCGCCGGTGGTGGCGCCTGCCTCCTACACCGGGCCGATCACCCCGGAGCGCAGCCTGGAGCGCGCCGCCCCCGTGCAGGAAGAGGCCGAAACCGAAGCTGAGGTGGAAGAGGCCGATGCCGACGCGCCGAACGCCAGCGACACGGCCGAGGAAGGCGAGCGCAAGCGCCGCCGCCGCCGCCGCCGCGGCAAGCGCCGTGGCGAGAATGGCGCGGAAGTTCCCGCCGCGGGGACAGAAGGCGAGAGCGCACCCGATGCCGAAGCCGCTCCAGCCGTGGCGGATGACCAGCCGACCGAGATCGACCTCGTGATGGCCGCCGAGTTGGGCGAGCCCGCCGGAGAAACAGAGATGCCGGCCGTTGTCGAGGAACCGGCCCCGCGCCGCCGCCGCACCCGTGGCGGCACGCGCCGCCGCCGCACTGGCGAGGATGAGGCGCCGTCCGCGGACGCTGCCCCAGCTGAACCCGTGTTTGCCGATGTCGCGGATATTTTCGAGGCCGCCGAGCGCGCCGAGGAACAGCGCCTGCGCCTTCGTGATCTGGCGCAGATGGCGTCCGAGCCGGCAATTGCCCCGCCGGCCCCTGTTCCGCAACAGGCCGTCCCACAGGAAGCAACCGTGGAAGCAACCGTGGAAGCAACCGTGGAAGCGGCCCAGGCCGCGCCCGCTCCGGCGCAGGCACCTGCAAGCGCCGATGAAACCAAGCGGGAACCCTTGGTCAAGCCGCTTGTCATCAGCGGGGAGGATACGCCGGCCGTGGAGAAAAAACGCGGCTGGTGGCGCCGCTAACGCTTAATCCTGCCCTTGGCCGGCCCGGTTTGATGCGGGTCAAGGGCAGCAGCGCTTTTCTGGCCTATATGTGTGGTGTCTTTCTGGCGGGATAACCGCGTTGTCACTTGAAATACAACCAGAAACAACGAATCTGTAGCGCATGGCCGAACGGCCATTTTGAGGAGCGAATAAATTCCATGGCTTATGATCCGAACGCCAATTCCTACCGCACGGCCCAGCCGGGCTATGCCGCCTTTGGCAGCGCCGCGCTGGACGCGGGCCTGCGCGCCTATATGCTGCGCGTTTATAACTGGATGGCCTCCGGCTTGGTGCTCACCGGTCTGGTCGCCTTCGGCATCGCGCACACCAGCCTGATGAACGCCTTCTACCCTCTGGTGCAGACCGCGAGCGGCGCGATGGTGCGCGCCCCCTCCGGCTTGGCCTATATCAGCATTTTCGCACCCCTGGCCTTCGTCATGGTGCTCAGCTTCGGCGTCAACAAGCTCTCCACCACCGCCGCACAGGCGCTGTTCTGGGCCTTTTGCGCCACCATGGGCGCCAGCCTGACCAACATCTTTCTGGTCTATACCCAAACCTCCATCACCGAGGTGTTCTTCGTCACGGCTGGCACCTTCGCCGGCACCAGCCTTTACGGCTACGCTACCAAGCGTGACCTCACCAGCATGGGCAGCTTCCTCATGATGGGCCTCATCGGCATCCTCATCGCCATGGTGGTGAACATCTTCCTGCAGTCACCAGCGGTCGCCTTCGCGGTCAGCATCCTCGGCGTGCTCATCTTCACCGGCCTCACCGCGTATGACACACAGCGGATCAAAACCAGCTACCTGCAATACGGCTCGTCCTACGGGGTGGAAATGGCCAACAAGCGCAGTGTTTATGATGCGCTGACCCTCTACCTTAACTTCATCAACCTGTTCATGTTCCTGCTGCAACTCTTCGGCCAGCGCAACAGCCGCTAATCCTAATCCAGTCCTTGCTGAAACGGCGCCCCACGGGGCGCCGTTTTCGTTACCGCCCGAGCCTACCGCCCGAGCGCCGCCAGCATCTCGGCCCATTCGCGCTTGGAGAGCCCGGAGCCGGCCTGTTCCACCGGCTCATCGGCCAGCAGCTTCTTCAGCACCGTCATCATTTTCGCCGAAAACGTCACCGCGCCCAGCCGGTAATCGCAGAACGCACCGTAGGAGAGCGGAACCCAGGCTTTCACCGTCTCCATCATCGCTTCGGCATAAACCCTTATCTCATATTGCGCATGGCTGTCGGCGCGCAGGCGCAGAAAGTGGAAGAGGTTGTGTAAATCCGTCTTCCAATACCATTGCGTATAGGTGTTCAGCGTCAGGTTCATGCGTGCCAGCTCGCGCGCCAGGCCGGTCTCCTCGCCCAGCATCTCCTCGTAATGGCCGTAGGTCTGCTCCGCGTCCGCGCGCAGCAGGTTGAGCACCCGCTCCGCGGTTGGCTGATCCAGCACTTCGCCACGTCCTTGCCGGTTGTCTGCGGACTGCGCGGCCAGCTGCCCGGGGGCGGGGATGTAGTAATCCTTGTCCAGAATCGAGTAGCGCGCCGAATATTCGTTCACATTCGCCGTGCGATGGCGAATCCACTGCCGTGCCACGAAAATCGGCAGTTTTACATGGAATTTGATCTCGCACATCTCAAACGGCGTGGAGTGGTGGTGGCGCATGAGGTAGCGGATCAACCCTTCGTCCTCCAGCGCCTTGCGCGTGCCGCGCCCGTAGGAGACCCGCGCGGCCTGCACCACGGCGGAATCGTCGCCCATGTAGTCCACCACCCGGACAAACCCATGGTCCAGCACCGGAATGGCGGTGAAGAGCATGGCCTCCAGCGCCGGCACGGTGGGGCGCAGCGTCGGCGTCGCGCCGGCCCGCGCGGTTTCTATCTCGGTTTTCTGCTCCAGCGTGAGGGTCATGAATCTCTCTCTTTCATATCCCTCATAACGCGCCTATATAGGTTCTGCCAGCTTGCTGGCTATGGTGATAAATGGTGCGTGGAATAATCGTTGTGGACCCGGGGGCAGTACCCGGCACCTCCACCAACTATTCTGGGCGGCCCGATTCAGACTACGCGCTCGTGCGCTTCGTCATCGGGACGCCTCGGGTTATTTGGGGGTGAAACAGGCTCGACACGCGTGGTAAAGACCCACCTTTTGCCCGGCATTGTACCGCCGTTATCGGGCTATAACTTAAATGCGAACGATAACAACGTAGCATTCGCGGTCGCTGCCTAAACAGCAGCTAAGCGCGGTTCGGGGGGCACCGGGCAACAGAAGCCCCCCACTTTCTTCGCGGCTTTCCGGAAACCTGGCGCCATGCAAGGCCGCCGTGGATAAAACTTGGGGACACAAAACCTGGACAAAAAAAAGGCGGCGCATGCAGCGCCGCCAAGTTTAGGGAGGAAACGTCCAAGAAAGCAGGAGAGCAAGCTCATCCTGCTGAAGCCTTTATATGCGGGGAGACGCCTCCGCCGCAACAAACTTTTGCGCAGCGCAGCAATGCGATTTAGCGTAGGAGAATGCATTGCTTTTCATTGCTCACGCCGTTGAAGTCATGATGCTGCATCATCATGCCGCCTTCTATGCGGGCACCAGCACGATCACCGCCGCCTGCGCCGCGATGCCTTCGCCCCGGCCGGTGAATCCAAGCCGCTCGGTGGTCGTCGCCTTCACTGAAATCGCCTCGATCCCTACGCCGAGCAGCTCCGCCAGCCTCGCGCGCATCGCCGGCGCGTGCGGGGTTATTTTCGGCCTCTCGCAGATGATGGTGACATCCGCATTGGCGAGCCTGCCCCCCCGCGCGGCGATCCGCTCCGCCGCATGGCGCAGAAAGCGCGCGCTGTCGGCGTCTTTCCATGTGTTCTCGGAGGGGGGGAAATGCCGCCCGATGTCGCCTTCAGCCAGCGCGCCATAAATCGCGTCGCACAGCGCATGGATGCCCACATCGGCATCCGAATGCCCAGCCAATCCCTTCTCGAAGGGTATGTTCACGCCGCAGATGATCATGGGGCGTCCTTCCGCCATGGCGTGAACGTCAAACCCGGTACCGATGCGCGGAATCATGCCAGTCTCTCCCATATAATCCGCCGCAGATGTGAAGCCGCCATGGTCTGCCGTCAACCATGCCCCGGATTTGTCCAATAGGTGATTGCGTCCGCCGCGCGTGGCGGGTAGTTTGCCCAAATCATGAGCAATGCTTCGCCCCCTCTGATTAAGCCGATCACCCTGGGGAGCGGGCCGCGTGCGGTCACGCTGGAAACCCCGGTCATCCTGGCGCCGCTTTCCGGCGTCATCGACCTGCCGTTTCGCGCCCTGGCCAAATCGCTCGGCGCTGGTCTGGTGGTCTCCGAGATGATCGCCTCCTGGGCTATGGTGCGCGAGAACCGCAATACCATGCGTATGGCCGAGGTGGTGGCCGGCGGCGGCCCGTCCTCGGTGCAGCTTGCCGGCTGCGAGCCTGATGCCATGGCCGAGGCCGCGCGCATCGCGGTGGCCAACGGCGCGGACCTTATCGACATCAACTTCGGCTGCCCGGTGAAAAAGGTGGCGGTCGGCCAGGCCGCCGGCTCCGCGCTGATGCGCGATGAAGTCCTGGCCGGTAAAATCCTTGCCGCCACCGTGCGGGCGGTGGATGTGCCCGTCACCCTGAAAATGCGCATGGGCTGGGACCATAACAGCCTGAACGCGCCCACCCTGGCGCGCATCGCTCAGGATACGGGCATCGCCATGGTCACTGTGCACGGCCGCACCCGCCAGCAGTTCTATGAGGGCGTGGCGGACTGGGATTTCATCGCCCGCGTCAAGGCCGCGGTCCAAATCCCCCTCATCGTCAATGGCGACATCACCTCCGGGCCAAAAGCCGCCGAGGCGCTGCGCCGCTCGGGGGCTGACGGCGTGATGATCGGCCGCGGCGCCTACGGGCGCCCGTGGTTCCTTAAGCAGGTGGCGGATTATCTGCGTACCGGCGAACTCCCCGCGCCGCCAACCCTGGCCGGGCAGAAAGAAATCCTCCTGCGCCACTACGCCGCCATCCGCGCGCATTTCGGTGAAAAGGGCGGTGTGCGCCTCGCGCGCAAACATGTCTCCTGGTATAGCCACGGGCTGCGCGGTTCGGCCGCCTTCCGCGCGCAGATGAACCGGCTGGACAGCGGCGCCGCGGTGGAAGCGCTGATCGACTCCTTCTACGACCCGCTGATCGAATCCGGCTTCATCCGTCAGGACGAAATGGCCCTGGCGGCGTGACCGTTTACGCGAGAAGCGCAAAATGAGCGGCATCAGAAAGGCCTTCGGCATGGTTAAACGTAAACCGGGCATGGCGCGCGAGCTCCGGGTCGATCCGGCGCATATTCTCGACGCCTTACCCCTGGCCGTCGCCGTGCTGGACGAGAACGACATCTTCTGTTCGGTCAACTACGCGGCTGAGGAGTTCTTCGGCTCCTCCAAGGCATTGCTGCTTCACAGTAATCTGTATGACATTCTGCCGCCGGACCACCCGCTCTTCCTGCTGCTGGAACGCGCGCGCCGCGCCGGCGTTACTGTCGCCGAACATGATATGATCCTGGAAGGCCCGCGCCTGCTGCGCCGCGGCTGCTCCGTGCAGGCCGCGCCCTTGCCCGAGGTCGCGGGCTGCGTGGTGCTCACCTTGCAGGACGAATCGGCCGCCCGCGCGCTGGACCAGCAGATATCTGCCCGCAACGCCGCCCGCAGCATCACCGGCATGGCCGCGATTCTCGCGCATGAGGTCAAAAACCCGCTGTCAGGGATCAGGGGTGCCGCGCAATTGCTGGAGGCCAGCGCCCCGCCGGACGACCGCGAGCTGGCCGTGCTCATCCGCGACGAGGCCGACCGCATCCGCGCCATGGTCGAGCGCATGGAAACCTTCGGCGAGAAAAAGCTGGAGCGCCAGGCGGTCAACATCCACCGTGTCCTGGAGCATGTGCGCAAGCTGGCCCTTTCCGGCTTCGCGCCGCACGTCAAATTCATCGAATCCTACGACCCCAGCCTGCCGCATGTGCAGGGCAGCCGCGACCAGCTCATCCAGGTACTGCTCAACCTGGTCAAAAACGCAGCCGAATCCATTGACAGCATGGACCGCCCAGACGGTGAAATCCACCTCACCACCGGCTTCCAGCATGGCGTGTGGCTCTCCGCCACCTCCGGGCGCGCGCGCGCCAATCTGCCCATTTTCGTCTCCGTGCGCGACAACGGCCCCGGCATCCCCGAGGACATCCGCCGCCACCTGTTCGAGCCCTTCATCACCACCAAGGCCGCGGGCAGCGGGCTTGGGCTGGCGCTGGTCGCCAAAATCGTCGCTGACCACGGCGGGTTGATCGACGTGGACAGCCGCCCCGGCCGCACCGAATTTCGTATCCATCTGCCCGTCTACGAAGACCCCCCGGAAAGTAACCATTGATGAGCACCGTGCCAACCGTTCTGATCGCCGATGACGACCGCTCGATCCGCACAGTGCTGACCCAGGCGCTGGGCCGCTCGGGTTACCAGGTCCGCGCCACCTCCTCGGCGGCCACGCTGTGGCGCTGGGTGGAGGACGGCGAGGGCGATGTCGTCATCACCGATGTCATCATGCCCGATGAGAACGGCCTGGACCTCATCCCGCGCATCAAGCGCATCCGCCCCGAGCTGCCGATCATCGTCATGAGCGCGCAATCCACCCTCACCACCGCGGTGCAGGCCACCCAGCGCGGCGCGTTTGACTATTTGCCCAAACCGTTTGACCTGGGTGAGCTCCTCGCTGTGGTGGACCGTGCGCTCAAACAGCCGGTCTATGCCGCGGGCGGCGCACCCGCGCCCAAACTCTCAGCCGATGACAACCTGCCCCTGATCGGCCGCAGCCCGGCGATGCAGGAAATCTACCGCATCATCGCCCGCCTCACGACCACCGATCTCACCGTGATGATCAACGGCGAATCCGGCGCCGGCAAGGAACTCGTCGCCCGCGCCCTGCATGATTACGGCCGCCGCCGCGCCGGCCCCTTCGTCGCCATCAACATGGCCGCGATCCCGCGTGAACTCATCGAGAGCGAGCTCTTCGGCCATGAGCGCGGCGCCTTCACCGGCGCCACCAACCGCCATATCGGCCGCTTCGAGCAGGCCGCCGGCGGCACCCTCTTTCTGGATGAAATCGGCGATATGCCGCCCGAAGCCCAGACCCGCCTGCTGCGCGTGCTGCAGGAGGGCGAATTCACCACCGTCGGCGGCCGCCAGCCCATCCGCGCCAACGCCCGCATCGTCGCCGCCACCCACCGCGACCTTCGCGCCCTCATCCGCTCCGGCCAGTTCCGTGAGGATCTGTTCTACCGCCTCAACGTCGTGCCCATCCGCCTGCCGCCCCTGCGCGAGCGCCCGGATGACATCCCCGTGCTGGCGCAGCACTTCCTCAACAAGGCGCAGAGCGAGGGCTTGCCCGGCAAAACCATTGACGCGCCAGCCATGGCCATGCTCTCGGCCTACCGCTGGCCCGGTAACGTGCGTGAGCTGGAAAACCTCATCCGCCGCCTCGCCGCGCTGGTGCCGCAACCGGTCATCACCGAGGCGGTTCTGGCGCAGGAACTGGCCGGCTACACCATCGCCGAGGAACCCCAGCCAGCCTCGGGCGATGATGCCGAAACCATGGCCGCGGTGGTGGAGCGCCACGTCGCCCGCCTCCTCGCCGCCATCCGCGAGTCCGGCGAGGAGGGCGTGCTCTACGAACGCGCCCTGGCCGAATTCGAGCGCCCCCTTATCCGCATGACCCTGGCGGAAACCAGGGGCAACCAGATCCGCGCCGCCGCTCTGCTCGGCCTCAACCGCAACACGCTGCGCAAAAAAATCCGCGAGCACGGCATCGGCGTGCACCGCCGGGTGGGCTGATGCAGAACCCCGGTTCAACGCGGCGGACCCTGCGCGCCTCGTTTCTGGATATCATGCTGGGCCGGGTCTCGACCCTGCTGGTCGCCTCCGTGGCGCTGCTCCTCGGCATCGCCTCGTTCGCCATCCTGGCCGGACGGGTGAAGCTGGATGTGCATTCCGGCGTCGCAATCGCGTTGATGGTGGCGGATTTCGCGGCGCTGCTGCTGCTCATCATCCTGCTGGTCGGGCGCGTGGTGCGCGTGGTGCTGGAACACAGGCGCGGCGCCGCCGGGGCGCGGCTGCATGTGCAGCTGGTGTTCCTCTTCGGCGGCGTCGCCGCGGTGCCCGCCATCCTGGTGGCGGTGTTCGCCATCGTCTTCTTCAACTTTGGCATCCAGGCCTGGTTCAACCAGCGGGTGCAAACCGCACTCGATGAGAGCAATCAGGTCGCCCAGGGCTACCTCGCCGAACATGACAACGACATCCGCCTCGACGCCCTGGCCATGGCCAATGATCTCTCCCAGAACGGCTCGGTGTTCTTTGGCGACCCCAACGAGTTTGCCCGCTACCTGGTCAACCAGGCTACCGTGCGCGGCCTCACCCAGGCGGTCATCTTCGAGCCGCTGAACGGCGAGATCGTCGCCTCCGCCGGGCTGTTCGCGGGCTTCGCCGCCTCGGTGCCCGGCCAGCGCCAGATCGCCCTGGCGCAAACCGGTCAGGTGCCGGTGTTCAGCCCGCATGGCGGCACGGTGGAGCAGGCGGTCATCAAGCTCGACATTACCCCGCCCATGATGCTGATGATCGAAAAGCCGATCGACCCCGCCATTCTCGACCATGTGAGCAAGACCGAGCAGGCGGTGGCGGAATACCAGAGGCTCTCCAAAAACCGCGCCGGGCTGGAAATCTCCTTTGCGCTGGTCATCGCCATTCTCTCGTTGCTGGTGCTCTCGGCCCTTATCGGTTTCGGCCTGGTCATCGCCAATCAGATCGCCAAGCCGATCGGCCATCTGATCCGCGCGGCGGAGAACGTGCGCGCGGGTGATCTCTCCGTGCGCGTGCCCGAGCGGGACACGGGCGATGAGATGGCCGGCCTCTCGCGCGCCTTCAACCGCATGACCGCCCAGCTCGCCGCCCAGCGCACGGAGCTGATGGACGTCAACGGCCAGCTCGACGCGCGGCGGCGTTTTACTGAGACCGTGCTGGCCGGCGTCTCCGCGGGCGTCATCGGGCTGGACAACAAAGGCCGCATCGAGCTGCCTAACCGCGCCGCTTCTGAGCTGCTGCGCATCGGCCTGGAGTCGGAAATCGGCCAGTATCTGGTCGAAATCGTACCCGAATTCGAGGGGCTCATCAACGCCGTGATGGCCAATCCCGAGCGCCCGGTGACAGCGGAAATCGAACACGGCCCTGCAATGCACAAGCGCGTGCTGCTGGTGCGCATTGGCGCGGAAATGAAGGCCGGCGAGCCGGACGGCTTCATCGTCACCTTTGATGACGTGACCGAGCTGCTCTCCGCCCAGCGCAAGGCCGCCTGGGCCGACGTGGCCCGGCGCATCGCCCATGAGATCAAAAATCCGCTCACCCCCATCCAGCTTTCCGCCGAGCGCCTGAAGCGCCGCTTCACCAAGGAGATCACCTCCGACCCCGAAGGCTTCTCCCAATGCGCCGACACCATCGTGCGCCATGTGGGCGATATCGGCCGCATGGTTGACGAATTCTCCACCTTCGCGCGCATGCCCGTTCCGGTGATGCGCGAGGAGTCGCTGGAGCGCATCGCGCGCGAGGCCATGGTGCTGCAGCGCGTCGCGCATCGCGAAATCAACTGGGACATCCGCATCGATGCCTCCCTGCGCGCCATCTGCGACCGCCGGCTCATCGGCCAGGCGCTCACCAACCTGCTCGCCAACGCGGCCGATGCGGTGGCCATGCGCCCCGGCGCCAGCCATGTTACCCTCAGCCTTACTGCCCAGGGCGATAACGCCGTGCTGAGCGTGACCGATGACGGCATCGGCCTGCCCGAGACCGACCGCACCCGGCTGACCGAACCCTATGTGACCCATAAGCCAAAAGGCACGGGGCTTGGTCTTGCCATTGTCCGCAAGATCATGGAGGACCATGGCGGGCGGCTGGAGCTTGACCAGGTGGCCGATGGACCAGGCGCCATCGTCAGCCTCATCCTGCCCGCGCTGCCGGTTAAGCCTGAAGGTACAAGCCATGATGTTAAGGAGTTGCCCGCGACATGACTGAAATCCTGATCGTCGATGACGAGCCGGATATCCGCCTGCTGGTCGAAGCCATTCTCCGCGACGAAGGCTTCGAGGCCCGCAGCGCCGGCAATTCGGACGATGCGATCGCCGCCTACCGCGCCCGCCGCCCCGCGCTGGTCATCCTCGATGTCTGGCTGCAAGGCTCCAAGCTGGATGGTATCGGCATTCTCGATGTGTTGCACCAGGAGCAGCCGCGCGTCCCGGTGGTCATGGTCTCCGGCCACGGCACCATCGAAACCGCAGTCGCGGCGATCCAGCGCGGCGCGTATGACTTTATCGAGAAACCCTTCAACTCAGACCGTCTGCTGCTGGTCGTGCGCCGCGCGCTGGAAGCCGCCCGGCTGGAGGCGGAAAACGCCGAGCTGCGCCTGCGTGTCGGCTCCGAGACCAGCCTGACCGGCGAGGGCCACGGCATCGTCAGCCTGAAAGCCTCGATTGACCGCGTCGCCCCCACCGGCTCGCGCGTGCTCATCACCGGCGCCCCAGGCTCCGGCAAGGAAACCGTGGCGCGCATGATCCACGCGCAATCCCGCCGTGCCGATGGCCCCTTCGTCGCTCTCAACTGCGCCATCCTCGCGCCCGAGCGCTTCGAGGTGGAGCTTTTCGGCGTCGAGGCCGGGGCTGACCCCCACGCCGCCCCGCGCAAGGTTGGCGTGCTGGAACGCGCCCATGGCGGCACGCTCCTGCTCGATGAAGTCGCGGACATGCCTCTGGAAACCCAAGGCAAAATCGCCCGCGTGCTACAGGAGCAAAGCTTCGAGCGTGTCGGCGGCGGCGCCAGTTCGCGTGTGAAGGTGGACATCCGGGTGCTGGCCTCCACCGCCAAGGACCTTGCCAGCGCCATCGCCACCGGCCATTTCCGCGAGGATCTCTACTACCGCCTGGCCGTGGTGCCGCTGCGCGTGCCCTCGCTGAAGGAGCGCCGCGAGGACATCCCCGCCCTGGCGGCTGATTTCCTTGCCCGCGCGGCTGAAATCTCCGGCCTGCCGCCGCGCACCCTGGGCTCGGATGCCATCGCCGCCCTCCAGGCGCATGACTGGCCGGGCAACGTCCGCCAGCTGCGCAATATCATGGACTGGCTGATGATCATGCGCTCCGCCGAGACCGAGGTTTTCCGCGCTGAACACCTGCCCACCGAACTCTCCGCCCACGCCCCTCGCGCCCTGGCCATAGACCCCGCCGCCGATGTCATGGCCCTGCCGCTGCGCGAAGCCCGCGACGTGTTCGAAACCCAGTACCTGCAATCCCAGCTCCTGCGCTTTGGCGGCAATATCAGCCGCACCGCCCATTTTGTCGGCATGGAGCGGAGCGCCTTGCACCGTAAGCTCAAGCAGCTCGGCATCGGCGCCGAGGACCGCCAGCACCCATAAACAGGCTGGGTGAGCGCTCTACCCGCGCCGCGCCGGAAGGGTGATGATGGCCCGCAGGCCGGGGTTGTTGTTGGCCAGGCGCAATGTGCCGTTGTGCAGCTGCGCCACCGCGGCGACAAGAGCGAGCCCCAGGCCAGACCCGGCGGTTGAGCGCGCCGATTCCGCGCGGAAGAAGCGCTCCGTGGCGCGGCTGCGGTCCTCTTCGGAAATTCCCGGCCCGCGGTCGGCGATGCAAATCTCGATCAACGCCTCCTCCACCCGCGCCGTGAAGCGGATGGTCGTTCCGGTGGCGGAGAATTTCAGCGCATTGTCGAGCAGGTTGGCGATCGCCTGCTGCACCAGTTCCCGGTCGCCGAGCAGGGGCAGGGGTTCATCGATCCTGGTATCCAGGATCAACCCGCGCTCCTCGGCGACGGCGCGATAGAGTTCGTCGATGTCGCGCAGCATCGGCGCGAGGTCGATGGCGGCAAAAGCTGAGCGGCGAGACCCCGCCTCTATCTCCGCGATCCGCAGCAGCGCCTCGAACACGCCCACCACGCCGTCCAGGTCCAGCATCGCCCGCTCGACCGCTAATTGCAGGTCCTCCTTGGTATGGGCGTGCAGCGCCGCATCCTCCAGCCGGGTGCGCGCGCGGGTGATCGGCGTGCGCAGGTCATGGGCGATGGCATTAGAGACCTGGCGCACCCCATCCATCAGCCGCGCGATGCGCTCCAGCATGTCGTTGATGATCTCCGCCAACTCATCGAACTCATCGCCGTTGCCGTGCTTGGGGATGCGCCGCGTCAAATCGCCCAGCGCAATGGCGCGCGTGGTGGTCGATATATCGCGCATCATGCGCCGGAACATCGAGCGAATGAGCACCGCGCCCAGCAGGCCGAGAAAAATCATCAGTCCCAGGGCCCAGAGCAGCGCATCGCGCATCACGCCGCGTAGCTGCGCCCTCGCGCTCACATCCCGCCCGATCAACAGTTGCTCGCCGCCGCTCAGCGTATAGGCGCGCAGCAGTGAAATCGAGCGTGTCCCCTTGCGAGTTACCGGCAGCTCATACCAGGTGTTGATCCGGTTGAGCCCGGCGGGCCATTGGTCGAGGTTGCCGATGATATGGTTGCCCAACGGGTCGAGCAGCAGATAAATCCCGTCGCTGTCGCCCGAGTCGGTAAGCCGGCTGTGAATGGCGTTGATGAGCGAGGGCAGGCCGCCGATCTGGTAATGCTCGTTCAGCGCCGTGGCATCGTTCAGGATCGCGAACTGCACCTGCCGCTGCAACAGTCCCACCGTGGAGTACCACAGCGAAAACGCCAGCGTGAAGGCGGAGAGCCCGAACACCAGCGCATACGTCACCGCGAAGCGGATTCCGGTCGAGCGGATCAGCGGCTTCCCCTTGCGCCGGGGCTCGCGGGGCGTTGCGGCTTCCTGGACGGCGCGCGCGCCGGATTCAGCTTCCGAGAGCGGGGTTGTCTCCATTCAGGGCTCCGCCAGCTGCGCCGTCACACCTCTTCCGCGCGCAGCATGTAGCCGGCGTTGCGCACTGTATGCAGCAATGGCAGCTCGAACGGCTTGTCGATCTTCTGGCGCAAGCGCGACACATGCACATCAATCACATTGGTCTGCGGGTCGAAGTGATAATCCCACACGCCCTCCAGCAGCATGGTGCGGGTCACCACCTGTCCGGCATGGCGCATCAGATATTCCAGCAGCCGGAACTCGCGCGGCTGCAGATCGATCTTCTGCGTCCCCCGGCGCACGCTGCGTGAGAGCAGATCCATTTCCAGGTCGCCCACGCAGAGCTTGGTCGTGGGGCCATCGCTCTTGCCGCGCCGGGTCAGCGCCTCCACCCGGGCCAGCAACTCCGCGAAGGCGAACGGCTTGGTCAGATAGTCATCACCCCCCGCCTTCAGCCCCTTCACCCGGTCATCCACCTGGCTCAACGCCGAGAGAAACAGCACCGGCGTTGCGTTGTCCTGCGCGCGCAAGGTCTCCAGCAGGCGCAGCCCATCAATCCCCCCGGGCAGCATCCGGTCCAGGATGATGGCGTCGAAATTCTCCGAGGCGGCAAGAAAAAGCCCATCCCGCCCGTTATCGGCATGTTCCACCGTATGTCCCGCCTCGCGCAGGCCCTTCAGAACAAACCCAGCAACGTCCTTATCGTCTTCCACGACGAGTATGCGCATCGCTATTCTCCCAATTGCACCGGCCTGCGGGCGATAATCACCGGCACGCCGAATATATGTTGATTCTCGCTAATCCCAAGCAGCACCTTAGTCCCCGGCGCCATGGAGGCAATGGCCCGCGTTAACGCGGTGGCGCCGCCAATCGTGCGGCCGTTCACCGCAACCACCACCTCCCCGGCATTCAGCCCCGCCCTGGCGGCCGGTCCGCCGGGCTCCACGCCGGTAATGCGCGCCCCCTCTTGCGCGCCGCCGCCGCGGTCCGCCACCGAGATGCCAAGCCACCCGCGCGCGATCTCGCCATGCGCGATCAGCGCGGCAACAATTGGGCGCGCGCTGTTGCTGGGAATGGCGAAGCCGAGACCCACCGAACCGCCGGAAGGCGAGACAATGGCTGAGTTTATGCCGATCACCGCCCCCGCCATATTGAACGCCGGCCCACCCGAATTACCGGGGTTGATCGGAGCATCAAGTTGCAGAAAATGGTCGAACGGCCCGTCGCCAATATCGCGCCCCTCGGCGGAAATAATCCCCAGGGTGAACGAGTTCCCCAGCGCGAACGGGTTGCCCGCGGCCAGCACCCAGTCGCCCACCTGCGCGCTGGCGGAGTTGCCCCAGACGGCAACCGGCAACGGGCGGGGTGACGTAATTTTAATGACCGCGATATCGGTCAGATCATCCGCCCCGGCCAGTTTCGCCGGAAACTGCTCGCCGTCGTTCAGCGTCACCATGATTCGCGCCGCCCCGGCAATCACATGGTCATTGGTGACAATCATCCCATCCCGGCTGACGATGAAGCCAGACCCCGCGGCCTCCGCCACCCCGCCCGCCGGACCATGCTTCTCCGGCGTGCCCGGCGCCTGCATCACCGTAATGCCGACCACCACAGGGGCGACCGCATGCACCAGCGGCGCCAGGGAAGCGGGCGCCCCCATCACCTGTGCGGCTGCCACGCCCCGGGGGCCGAGCAGAAGCGCTGCGAAAATTAACGGGCCAAAAAAACGCTGCATTAGTAAGGGACATGCCACCGCCCCCGCACGGGTGCAAGACAACTCTGCGCGTCCACCCGCGCGCCACCCGTTTCAACGGCGGATTGTGTACGATAAGCAATGATAGTGTCCTGCCCCTGAAGTCCGCGGCATCTGGCAGCGGACGGAAGGGACGAGCAGGCCACTGAAAACAAAAAGATAGTGTCCTGCCCCTGAAGTCCGCGGCATCTGGCAGCGGACGGAAGGGACGAGCAGGCCACTGAAAACAAAAAAATAGTGTCCTGCCCCTGAAGTCCGCGGCATCTGGCAGCGGACGGAAGGGACGAGCAGGCCACTGAAAACATGGCTAGTGTCCTGCCCCTGAAGTCCGCGGCATCTGGCAGCGGACGGAAGGGACAAGCAGGCCACTGAAAACAAATTAAGTTTCCCGTGAGTGAAGATATTCCGGTGCTGCGAACTCCAGAATCGGAACGATAGCCGTCCGCCGCCAAAAAGCCTATAGTTGGTTGCGTATCGTTATCCCGTTCAGGAGTTCAGAATATGACTGCCAGCCAGATGGATACCGGCCCCGCCGACATCAATTTCCTCAAACACGAGTTCAACCGCTTTCGCGCCGACCTGGCCGCGATGAAGGCCAAGCTTGGCGCCAACCCCGCCGAGGCGCTGGAGCATTTCAACGCCTATCTGCACAGCGAGGACGTGGCAGCCCGCCTCGCGGCGCTGGAACACCAGCTGGAAGGTTTTGGCGGCAAGGCAAAAGGCGCGGGCAAGGATGCGGTCTCCCGGCTGGAGAAGGAAGTCACCGAGCGCCCGGTCACCAGCGTCGCCATTGCCTTCGGCATTGGCCTGCTGGCGGCTAATCTGCTCCGCCACCGGTAACGCCGCGTGCCGCTCTCCCGGCATGTGCGTTTTTATGCCAGAGCCTCGGCGCTATGGGGCGGCATGGGCTTGGCCATGTTGCTCCTGGGCTTTGCCGCCGCCGGGTTTTTCATCGCCGCGTTCTACATCTGGCTGGCCGCGCATCTCGCGCCCGCGCAGGCGGCCCTCGTCACCGGCGCGGCGCTGCTGGCCTTGGCTCTGGCCCTCGGCCTCATCGGCGGCGCCGTGTTGCGCGCCGCCCGCGCGCGTGAGCGCGCCCGGCGGGCCGAATTCAGCCTCACCCTCGGCACGGTGCTGCGCCTGGCCGCCTATCTGGTCCGCCGCGACCCCAAAAAAGCAATGATTTTCGCGCTCATCGCCGGCGCGCTGGCGGAGTTTTTCACCGGAGAGACCTGAGCAGCCACGCGGCAAAACTGTCCTCGCTCATGCCCCCGGTCGCCAGCGCAACCATGTTTTCCACCGCCGCCGCCGCCGAAACATGCAGCTCGATGCCGTTTATTTTTAAAAACAACACGCAGCACGCCCAGGCGGTGCGCTTGTTGCCATCGAGAAACGCATGGTTTTTGGCAATCCCGAACGCATACGCCGCCCCCATCGCCGTCCAGTCCACCGCCGGATCATAACCAAATTTGTCCACCGGCCGGTTGAGCGCGCTGTTCAGCAACGCCTCATCGCGCAGGCCATGATACCCGCCATATTCGCGGATCGACTGGTCATGCAGGAACAAAACCGCATCCGGCTCCAAAAACGCCGGCGCGCTCACCGCTTCGCCAACCCGGCCAGGGCATCAGCCTGTTCGCGCAAAACCTCCCGCGCCGCCGCCAGCTGCTTCTCCAGCGCCAGATTGCGCTTTACCAGCTTGATCCCATCCGCCAGCTCCACCAGGGTCAACTCCTGCCCGACCTCAAACCCCATCCGCACCCGCGTCTCCGCCGGAATCGCCACGCCGACGGAGTTGCCTTGTTTTCGAACGGTTACAGTGTCCATGGGGTTGCTCCGGGTGTATGACAAAGCGTCATACTACCCTGTCCACGCCATCAAGTCGAGTTTTTCCGTGACCAGCACCGCCGCTTGCGCTATTAAATTTTAATACTTTCTCACATCACCGGACCGCGTCCATGAACATCTCCATCTCACTCACGCCCGAACTACTCGGCCTCATCAAGAGCAAAGTGGAGTCTGGCCGCTACACCTCAACGAGCGAGGTTGTGCGCGAGGCTCTGCGCCTGCTGGAACGCGCCGACGCGCGCGAAGCCGATTCTCGTGCCCGGTTGCGGCAATCCTGGGATGATGGTGTGGCCAGTGGTGACGCCGGGCCGCTTGATTTCGCCGGGCTAAAAGTTCTGGCATGTGAAAAACTGGCCGCCTCGTCCAAGGAATAGTGTGCCCGTTCTCCGCCTCGCCTTTGCGACCGACGCGGCAGCGGCGGCGGTTGATGTTTATGACTTTGGAAAATAATTGAAATGGATAGAGATTTTACGGACAAAACCCTAATTGTCGACCAACTTGGCTATTTCTGGTGGGCAACAGAAAAGCGTGAATCACGCCTTAAAGCACCGGACTCAGCTGTTCCGGGAAGATTGAGAATTACTGACGACGGTGAGATCGACCTACAATGTCTTGGCCGATTACCCGAGAGAGAAGTAGAAGATCAAGTTTACAAAGACAACATCTTTGGGGTTCTAGCGGACGGCAATTGGGTAGCCCTCCATCAGTTAAAGCGCGCTCGGGAGGGATTTTGTTCGCATGGCATATCTCAAGAAGGGTTTTCTGCTGAATACTGTCTGATATCGCAAACCGAGGCTTTTTTTTCCGAATCAAACCTTTTCGATGAAATGGAGATTAACCTTTCATCTCTGACGAGTTGGTTTACCTCTAATGTTGACTGCAAATACGAAAAAAACGGCGATTTTCATCTCCACTATAAACGGCCGACGGACATTGAATTTTGTATTGGTGGAATGCGTATGGTGATAAAATCGGACTGTTCCTTCAATCCTAATGAAGATGGTTCTGAAACCAATACTTTTAAGGAGATCAAAAGACTCGTAGTTTCGAATATAGAAACCGTATCATTTAAAAAATATTGGGATATTCTAAATGAATTAGAAAGGCTTTTTCGGCTGCTTTCTGGGAATGAAATTATCCTACCGTTTCCTGCGCTTCGATCAGCGCAGCATCCATGGTGGGTCAAACTTTATTTGAGACGCCACTCTGTCGATGTAGATAAATTCAATCAGCGCAATACTCCTTTTTTATATCATGAGATAGAGGCCGAGTTCCCGATCATAGCCCAACGATATTTCAAAACATATGAGCAAATCAAGGCAGCGTTTATTTTTTATTTTTCGGCAAAATACAATAATGACACCTATCTTGAGTCGAAGTTTTTATTGTTCGTTGCGGCATTGGAGGCTTATGCCGATCAAATACTTAATATGTCTAAAAATAAAGATCTGCAAGCAAAGATTCAAAGGTCATTAGAAAAAGCAGTTTCTAAAATTAATCGAAAGACAAAAAATAAATTTGCAGAGAAATGCACGGATTACCGCAATTTTTTGTCTCACGGAAACAAGAATTTATTTCAAAACGACTATAGTCTGGATATAGCTTGGAAAACTGATGGGCTTGCTTTGATTGTTCAGGTGCTGCTTCTAAAGGAAATTGGTTTAGACTCCGCCCGCGTGGAAAACTGGCTACTCACAGGCAATGGCCATACTTCACGCATACACATATTCCGTGAGGCAGGCTTGTCATTTAACCAAGGGTAAGGGCGGTGCGCTTCGCGTCCTGGGGAAAACTCACTCAATCGCCACTTTCCCCCGCGCAATCGCCGCCACACCTGTCCGGCTCACTTCCGCCAGCCCCAGCGGGCGCATCAAATCCAAAAACGCATCCAATTTATCCGTCGCCCCGGTCAGCTCAAAAATAAAGCTCTCGGTCGAGGCATCAATCACCCGCGCGCGAAACGCATCAGCCAGCCGCAGCGCCTCCTGGCGCGTATTGCCCGTGCCCACCACCTTTATCAGCGCCAGTTCCCGCGCCAGATGCGGTCCCTCTTTGGACAAATCAGCAACCTTATAAACCGGCACCAGCCGGCCCAGCTGCGCCTTTATCTGCTCGATCACCATCTCCGTGCCCGAGGTCACGACGGTAATCCGGCTTTTTGACCCATCGCGCTCCACCGGCGCCACCGTCAAACTGTCAATATTATAGCCCCGGCCCGAAAAAAGCCCGATAACCCTGGCCAGCACGCCAGACTCGTTTTCCACCAGCACTGAAATCGTGGCGGAGCGCATATTTGTGTCAGACATTATACCAGCGCCAATCCTGCATCGGTTACACCAGGGTTGCCGCCATTTTTGTGCTCCGGCCCCAGCAACATCTCATTATGTGCGGCCCCTGATGGTATCATCGGGAACACGTTTTCCTTCTCATCCACACAGATATCGGCGATCACCGGCCGGTCCACAGCGAGCATCTCGGCAATCACCCGGTCCAGGTCCTCCACCTTCTCCGCGCGCAAGCCCACGGCATGGAAACTCTCCGCCAGTTTCACGAAATCCGGCAACGCCTCCGAGTAGCTTTCCGAATACCGGTTGCCATGCAGCAACTCCTGCCACTGGCGCACCATGCCCATGTATTTGTTGTTCAGGATGAAAATTTTCACCGGCAGCCGGTACTGCGCCAGCGTGCCCATCTCCTGGATGTTCATTAAAATGCTGGCCTCGCCTGCAATGTCGATCACCAGCGCATCCGGATGCGCCACCTGCACCCCCATCGCCGCTGGCAGCCCGTAGCCCATCGTGCCCAGCCCGCCGGAGGTCATCCAATGGTTGGGTTTATCAAACTTGAAGTGCTGCGCGGCCCACATTTGGTGCTGCCCCACCTCGGTGGTGATGAACGTCTCCCGTCCCCGCGTCGCTTTATAAAGCTGCTCGATCGCGTATTGCGGCTTGATGATGCTGCCGCGCTCACGGTTCTGCGTAAAGCGCAACGAATCCTTCGCGCGCCAGAAATCAATCTGCTGCCACCATTTGGCGATCGCCTCGCGGTCCTGCTTTCCGGCGTCATTTTTCCACGCCGCAATCAGCGCGCGCAACGTCGCCGCCGCATCGCCAATAATGGCCACATCGACCGCGACTGATTTATTGATGCTGGAGGGGTCGATATCGGCATGAATTTTCTTCGAGCCGGGCGAGAACGCATTCAACCGCCCGGTCACCCGGTCATCGAACCGCGCGCCGATGTTCAACATCACATCTGCGCCATGCATCACCATATTGGCTTCATAAGTGCCGTGCATTCCCAGCATGCCGACAAATTGCGGGTCCGAGGCCGGATACGCCCCCAGCCCCATCAGCGTGGTGGTGCAGGGGAATCCGGTCAGCCGCACGAATTCAATCAGCAGTTTGGCGGCTTCAGGCCCGGCGTTAATCACCCCGCCTCCCGCATACACAATCGGCCGCTCGCTGCGCTTGAGCAAGGCGATCGCCTCGGCGATGCGCGCCGGGTCAGGCTCGGTGCGCGGCCGGTAGCTGCGGTGCTGCGCCGTGCTTGCCTCGCTATAGGGCGCGGGATTGATGAGAATATCCTTCGGCAGGTCGATCAGCACCGGCCCCGGCCGCCCGGTCTTGGCGACATGAAACGCCTCATGCACCACGCGCGTCAGATCCTGCGAGCGTTTCACGAGGTAGTTATGCTTGGTCGCCTGGCGGGTGATCCCGGTGGTGTCAGCCTCCTGGAAGGCGTCATTGCCGATCAGATGCGTCGGCACCTGCCCGGTCAGACACACCAGGGGGATGCTGTCCATCAGCGCGTCCACCAGCCCGGTCACCGCATTGGTCGCGCCGGGGCCGGAGGTCACCAGCACCACGCCCACCCTGCCGGTGGAGCGCGCATAGCCCTCGGCCGCATGCACGGCGGCCTGCTCGTGGCGCACCAGAATATGCCGGATCGCGTTCTGCTGGAAAATGGCGTCATAAATCGGCAGCACCGCGCCGCCAGGATAGCCGAAAATAACATCCACCCCCTGCGCCTTCAGCGCCCGGAGCAGCGCTTGCGCGCCCGATGCCATCATCTCTGTCGTGGTGCCTGTACCCGTGGCGCCTGTACCCGTGGTGATTGTACCGTCCATAACGATTCTACCGCCTGCCATTGCCTAGAGCCGCACCGCTACAGGTTCAGCCCCGGCGGGTCAACCGGGGAAATTTATAAAATTAACCAAATTGCCAATAAAACTTTCCGAAAGTTGCTCAAAACCTGCGATTCTTGATTGTATTATTTGCATATCAGGGGTGCCGGTAAGTTTCTGGTGCTTAAACCAAGTCATCTGCCGCTTGGTGTACTGGTGCGTCGCCAGCACCGCCCGCGCGGTGGCCTCGCCCAACGTGATTTCGCCGCGCAGATACGCCCCCAGCTCCGGCACCCCATGCGCGCGCATCAGCGGCAGGCTGGCATCCAGCCCCAGGCTGAGGAAATTCCTCACCTCCTCAACCGCCCCGGCGGCCAGCATCGCGGCGAACCGCGCCGCAATCGCCTCGCGCAATACTTCGCGCGGCGGGTCCAGCAAAATCATCCGCACCCGCCAGCCCTCCAGCCGGTGTGTTGTCTGCCGCTGCCATGCCGCCAGCCCCTGGCCAGTGCCGAGCAGCACCTCATAGGCCCGCGCCACCCGCTGGCTGTCATTGGGTTTCAGCCGCAAGGCCGTCTCGGCGTCCAGCCGCGCATGCAGCCCCGGCGCGCCAAGCTCCGCGAGCAGCGCGCGCGCCTCGGTGCGCGCCTGCGCTCCAGGCTCGGGCACCTGCGCGATGCCGTTGATCAGCGCCGAGAAATACATCCCCGTGCCGCCGCACAGAATCGGCAAGCCGCAGTTGTTCATCTCCTCCAGCGCCGCGCCGCGCCACCAGGCCGCATTGGCCGGCTCCGCCGCCGCGCGCACCCCATAGAGCCGGTGCGGCGCCAGCGCCTCATCCTCGGGCGAGGGCCGCGCCGTGATCAGCCGTAATTCCCGGTAACACTGCATCGCATCGGTGTTGATGACCGTGCCCCCCAGCGCGCGCGCCAGCGCCAAGGCCAGCGCCGATTTGCCGCTCGCGGTCGGCCCGGCGAGCACGACGAGAGTCCTGCCCTGGCGCGCGGCCACCCCGCCAGCCCCGCGCGCTGTGTCCCTTGCCCACTCACCGTTCTCTGTCCTACCAGTCTCGCCCATGTCCTATATCGTCATTTTGGTAGCCAACCGGCAAGCCGGTCCCCTCACTTCAGCCATGGCCGAGCGTGCGCGCGATTTTTGCGCCGGCCAGCATCTCAACTGGCTCAGCCCGGCGCACGCCGCCGAATTCATCGTCTCCACCCCGCCAGATACCGCCCAGCTCCAGATGGTGCTGGAGCACAAGGCGCTGGATGTGTTCGTCACCAAATTCCGTGGCCGCCGCAAGGCTGTGCTGGTGGCGGATATGGACAGCACCATCGTCACCGCCGAAACCCTGGACGAAATCGCCGCTTTTGCCGGGCTGAAAGAGCAGATCGCCGCCATCACCGCGCGGTCCATGAACGGCGAGATCGACTTCGCCACCGCATTGCGCGAGCGGGTCGCCATGCTCAAGGGGCTGGATATTTCCGCCCTCGAGCGCACCTGGAGCGCCATCGAGTTCTGCCCCGGCGCGCGCACCCTCATCGCCACCATGCGCGGCTTTGGCGCCACCACGGCGCTGGTCTCGGGCGGTTTCACCTATTTCACCGCCCGCGTCGCCGCCGAGCTGGGGTTTGACATCCACCGCGCCAACACTCTGCTGGACAACGGCTCAACCCTCACCGGCGAGGTCGCCGAGCCGATTCTCGACCGTAATGCCAAGCTCGCCACGTTGACCGAGCTGGCGGAAAAACGCGGGGTGAAGCTCGCCGCCACCCTGGCGGTGGGCGATGGCGCGAATGATCTCGCCATGCTTCAGGCCGCGGGGCTGGGTGTCGCCTATCACGCCAAGCCGGTCGTCGCCGCCCAGGTGAGCAACCGTATTGAACATACCTGCCTTACCTCTCTATTGTTTGCCCAAGGCTATCCGGCATCGGCATTCAAGGGAGACACAGAATCATGAAAACACGCGCAGCCGTGGCACGGGCGGCGGGCCAGCCGCTCTCACTCGAAATCATTGACATCGCAGGGCCCAAATTCGGTGAGGTGATGGTGGAGGTCAAAGCCACCGGCATCTGCCACACTGATGACTACACCCTCTCCGGCGCCGACCCTGAAGGCATTTTCCCCGCTGTCCTGGGGCATGAGGGCGCTGGCATCGTGGTCGAGGTTGGTCCTGGCGTCACCTCGCTCAAAAAAGGTGACCACGTCATCCCGCTCTACACGCCCGAATGCCGCAACTGTAAATCCTGCCTCTCGCGCAAAACCAATCTCTGCACCGCCATCCGCGCCACGCAAGGGCGGGGCGTCATGCCTGACGGCACCTCGCGCTTCTCCTGCGACGGCGCACCGGTGATGCACTACATGGGCTGCTCCACCTTCGCCAATTTCACAGTCTTGCCCGAGATCGCGCTGGCGAAAGTGCGCGAGGACGCGCCGTTTGATAAAATCTGCTACATCGGCTGCGGCGTCACCACCGGCATCGGCGCCGTGTTCAACACCGCCAAGGTGCAGCCGGGTGATAATGTGGTGATCTTTGGCCTCGGCGGCATCGGCCTCAACGTCATCCAGGGCGCGCGCATCGCTGGGGCGGATAAAATCATCGGCGTGGACCTTAACAACGCCCGCAAGCCCATGGCCGAAAAATTCGGCATGACGCATTTTGTGAACCCCGCTGAAATCGGGGAGGATTTGGTGCCCTATCTGGTCAATCTCACCGATGGCGGCGCGGACTACTCCTTCGAGTGCATCGGCAACACCAAGGTCATGCGCCAGGCGCTGGAATGCTGCCATCGCGGCTGGGGCACCTCCATCATCATCGGCGTTGCCGGCGCGGGGCAGGAAATCTCCACCCGCCCGTTCCAGCTCGTCACGGGGCGCAGCTGGAAGGGCACGGCCTTCGGCGGCGCGCGCGGGCGCACCGATGTGCCGAAAATCGTTGATTGGTACATGGACGGCAAGATCAACATCGATGATCTCATTACCCATGTGCTGCCCTTCGAGAAAATCAACGAAGGTTTTGAGCTGATGCGCCGCGGCGAGAGCGTCCGCTCGGTGGTGACCTACTGAACAACTCATGTCCGGTGCTCCACGTGGAGCACCGGACGCAAATCTTCGATAACTAACTGTTAGTAAAAATTAATTTTTTGCTTGCACCCCAATTTGTGCGGGTTTGTATCGAAAAAACAACAAATCCGTGAATTACTGCCCGTAGCGCGTCAAAATCGTGCGCAGCGGGTTGGCGCCGGGGTTGGAGCCCTGGCCATCCACGACGATCTGCCGGGCATCGAGCTGCTGGCCGTAATAGGCTTGCTCCGTACCGGCGTCGTTGGAGAGCACCGAGCCGGAGAGCGAGATCCCGCCATAGAGCCCCTGCGCTTTCGAGAAGGTGAGGATATCGGCGTTGATGGCGGTGGACATCGCGCCGCTCACCCCGGCCCCCAGCGTGGCGACGGCAAGCCCCGCATCGGCGCCGAGTTTGAACTGGCTGTTGAGTATGGCGTTCAACCCGCCGTTCGTCATGATCAGCATCATCACCTCAGCGTTCTGCACGCCGATCTGCAGGCCGAAGCTGCCGCTCCCCATGTTGTAGAAGGCTGGGTAGGACCAACTGCCATCAGCGGTGCGCGCCACCATCACGCAGCCGCCGCCCTCGCCGCCGATGAAGAATCCGGCGCGGAAAACATCCGGGCAGACCACCACGGCCTTGGCCTTGCGCAGGAATGTCTGCGCCTGGCTGCCCTCGGCGCCGCCCATCATATCCTCAACCGCGAGGGTGGAGCTGTCGACCAGGTGCTGCGGCGTGCTGGCCAGCGCCACGGCGGGTGCGCCAAGCGTGGCGGTGGCGATGGCCATGCCGAGAAGAAAGGTTTTCATGGGGCAACTCCTTGGGTTTGTTTCGGATGCCGGCGGCGCTCTTCATTTGAGGGCGTATGCGGGGTTGCGCAAGCCGTGGTGGAGAGATGTTCATTAACCGACAAGATACGCCACCCGTGGCGGTTATGTTCCAGCCGGGTGAGCGAGATATTGTCCACCGAGAAGCAGAGCGCCTGATGCGCGGTGAGGCCAAGCGCATAAGCGCACATCGCGCGGATGGCGCCGCCATGCGTGACGATAATGGTGTCACGCTCCGGGGTTGCCAGCAGCCGCTCCAGCCCGGCGCCGGTGCGCGCGATCATATCGGCGAAGTTCTCGCCTCCCGGCGGGGTTTCCTGCGCGTGGATCGGCCAGAACGGATGCCGCTCTGTGGTGGAACGCGCGTCGAAATCCGAAATCGGCTGGCCCTGGAAACTGCCAAAATTCTGCTCGACGAAGGCAGGGTCGATCAGCGGCGTCTCATCGGGGTAGCCAGCGCGGACCAGCGCCGCGGCGGTGAGCTGGGTGCGGGTGAGCGGCGTGCAGATCAGCCGGGCAGGGTGGGGCAGGCGAGCGGCCAGGGCTGCGTAGCGTGGCGCGTCGGCGGCCATGGTCACATCGCACACCGGCACGTCGTTGGTGCCGTAGAGCTGGGTCAGTGAGTCCGGGTGGACAAGCGCATGACGGATAAGCCAGAAACATTGAGTCAAAATCATTCCCCGATTGAGATGAGCGCGCCCCGGACGCGGGCGCGGCGGAATTCAGCCCCGAAAATCACGATGGCCAGCAGCATCCAGCCCAGGTTGAGGGCGGATGCCTGGGCCAGGTCCGGCCAGTCGGCGGCATGCTGGAACAAGCCCGCGCGCATGCCCGCGAACACATGCGCGGCCGGCAGCACCATGGCCACGGGTTGCAGCCAGCCCGGCAGCGCCGTGGCCGGGTAGTATACGCAGGCGACCGGGGTGATGCCAAAAGCGATGG
>NZ_JABEVC010000059.1 GCF_013044125.1 Acidocella sp.
CCATGGTGCCGGTGGCCCCGCCCGGCGTTCCCAGCACCTTGCTCCAGCGCCGGCCCGACATTGCCGCCGCCGAACGCGCCATGGCCGAGGCCAACGCCAAAATCGGCATCGCGGAGGGCGCCTATTATCCTGATTTAAGCCTCTCCGCGCTGGGCGGCTACGCGGCGGACCCCATCGGCGGGCTGTTCTCGGTCAGCAACAGCCTGTGGTCGCTGGGGGCCAATGTATCCGCCACCCTGTTCGCGGGCGGCACCCGCAGCGCCAGCGTGCGCGCGGCGGAATTCGCCTATGACCAAAGCGTGCAGACCTACCGGCAAACCGTGCTGAGCGCCCTGCAGGGGGTGGAGAACGATCTCTCAGGCTTGCGGATTCTCGCGGCGCAGGCGCAGGTGGAGGCCCGCGCCGTGGCCGACGCGCAAAGCGCCCTGCGCATCGCCCTCAACCAGTACCAGGCCGGCACCGTGAATTACACCACGGTGGTGAGCGCCCAAATCATCCTGCTGGGCGACCAGCAGGCCCAGCTTGCCGTGCAGCAAAACCGCCTGCTGGCCAGCGTTGCCCTGTTCCAGGACCTGGGCGGCGGATTTCAGGCATCTGCCCTGCCCGGAGCGGGGGCAATCCAGGCCCGTCTCCCCTTCGCGCCTTAATTCATTGTTTGTGGTCCGGGCAAAACTGGCGTATAGGGTGGCCACGGCGCTTTTCGTTTCTTGTTGTTGCGTGTTTTCTCTGCTTTTGCGGTCCGACGCTTCCCCAACAATCTGAAGAGTATTTTGGCCTGCATGTTGCGGGTCGCTGTTTGTTAGGAGATGCGACATGGCATCAGGTACAGTGAAGTGGTTTAACGCAACCAAGGGTTATGGTTTCATCCAGCCCGACGACGGCTCCAAGGATGTGTTCGTGCACATTTCAGCTGTTGAGCGTTCCAGCCTTGGCACCCTCAACGAGGGCCAGAAGATTCGCTACGAGATTCAGGCTGGCCAGCAGGGCAAGCTCTCGGCGGAAAATCTGCAGGCCGGCTAATCGCCGCTTGCCGGAGGAATGGGGCGGTGCAGTTTGCACCGCCTTTTTTTTGCCCGGCGCACAGGCTTCTCAACGCCCCCCATTCTTATTATAGTAGCTGGCGTTGTACCTGATTTTTAAAGACTTTTGGCTACATCTCCGGCGCACCGCCGCCGCCCGCCCCATCACTGTTCCCGCTTGATCCCGGTCAATGCGGCTTTTTTCCATGTCGTTAACACTTCGCGCCAGAAGCCTGGTGCAGGGAAATGAATATGAACGAAACAGCCGAACATAATGAACCCGCCCGCACGCTGGAACTTGTGGCCTTTCTCAGTGACCCGGACAGCCGCGACCTTGTGCAGTCCCTGGTGTTCGACCTTGAATTGAAGAACGCCGTGGTCCGGCAAGGCGGCATCGGCGATGCGCTCGACTTTGTCAAAACCCTTCCATCCTGGCCGCACCAGATCCTGGTTGACATCGCCGATTCCGCCGAACCGCTGAACGACATGACCCGCGTCGCCAGCCTCGCCGAGCCCGGCACGCGCATCATCGTCGCGGGCGACCGTAATGATGTCGGCCTGTTCCGTGATCTCATGCAGCTTGGCGTCGCTGATTATCTTCTCAAACCCTTCACCGCAGCCATGCTGCGCCGCGGCCTTAACCTCGGCGCGCATGCCAGCGAGCCCGCCCGCGCCCCGCGTGCCGGCAAGACCATCGCCGTGCTCGGCGCGCGCGGCGGCGCTGGCGCCACCACCTTGGCCTGCAGCCTGGCCTGGCATCTGGCCCATGGATTTTCACGCCGGACCGTGGTGGTTGATCTGGACGTCTACAACGGCGCGGTGAACCTGGTGTTCAACCTGCCGCCCAGCCACGGCCTCGTGGCGGCGCTGCAGAACATCGCCGGGCTGGACCATCTGGGGCTGGAAAAAGTCCTCGCCTTGCGCGGGCCACGGCTGTTCACGCTCACCGCCGATAACGACCTCATGGCCGCCGATCCCATCACTGCGGATCGTTTGAAGGAGTTGCTCGCGGTATTGGTCGAGCATTTCCACTTCGTTGTTCTGGATGCCGCCTCGCGCAGCGGCGCGGTGGTCAACACCGTGCTGGACCAGTGCGACTTCCTCGTCATGCTGGCTGATCCGACGATCCTCGCCGTGCGCAATGCCGCGCGGATCATGCGCGGGCGCGAAGCCGCCAGCACCGGCCAGCGCAGCATTCTGGCCATTAACAACCTGTGCCCGAAAACCCTGGAAACCCTAACCGCCAGCGCCATGGAATCGGCTCTGGGCCGCGCCATTGACCACACGCTGCCCTACACCACCGGGTTGACCAAGAGCCAGAACCTGGGCCGGCCGCAGGAATTCCTGCCCGCGGCCTACAGCAAGGCCGTGCTGGATATCGCCACAGACATCACCGGCGGCGGCCCCGAGAAACAGGGCGAACACCCTCCCTCCGTGTGGAAGCGCATGTTCAGCAACTGAACCCGGCCCCGCGCAAGGGGCCGCACCTGTTTTGAACGCTCAATCCCCGGGCTTGCCGCGGCAACGTGGCAGGCCCGGCGCGCGTCTGCCCCGCCGCCAAATCCTCAACTTGGATACGAAACATTAAACCTCACCCGGCATAGTCAGTCCCATGACATGGGGCAGCTTGCGGCGGAGGCGCTATTGCGGGCTGCTTGAAACGAACAAGGAGCCGTCGCGTGAAGAATCTGCCAATTATTGCAAAATTCCTCATTATTCTGGGATTTTTCGGCGTTTTTGGTATCGGCGGCGCGTTTTACGCAACCGGGCAGCTGCGGGGGATCGCCGCGGGCTACCGGCAGGTCATTGATAAATCAGGCGCGGCGGCGGGTCTGCTCATGCAGGCGAATCGGGATATGAGCGCGATGCAAGCGGACATCGGCCTTCTGCTCATCACCAACACCACCAACGCCGGGTCGCGGCTCGTCTTGGACCATTCCGCTTTTGACACACATCTGGCAAGCGCCGCGCGTTTGCTCCCGGCCGAGGCGCAAGCGCTGCAAATCCTGCAGAAGCAAGGCGACGAGTTGATCAATTCGACATGCGCGAAAACCATTGCTGACGCCATCGCCGCTTCGACGACCTATGAAGAGGTGACCACACAGCAGGAGTTCATCACTTCCTGCATGCCCGGTTTTCAGCCCGCCGCCGCCGCCATGACTGCGGAGCGCTCAAAACTCCAGATCCAGGCCAACAACGCGGCATCCGCGCTGGAGCAGAGCTCGAGCACAACCGTCATGCTCACATTCCTTATCATCATCGGTGGTTTGGCCTGGGCGGTCATCGCCGCCTTCTTCGCCATCAACAGCTGGCTCATCAACCCATTGAAGAACCTTCAAGGCAGCATGGAGCGACTGGCCGGCGGGGACCTACAGGTGGATATCGCCGGGCGCGACCGCCAGGATGAAGTCGGGGGCATGGCCTGCACCGTGCAGATATTCAAGGAATCCGCTTTGCAGAAGCTCCTCCTTGAGGAAAAAACCCAGGAAGCCGCGCACAAGGCCGAGCAGCAGCGCGCCGCCGATGAACAGGCCAGAACCGGCTTTCTCGAACAGCAGAAATTCGTTGTCGATTCGCTGGCGGCCGGGCTGGAACGCCTCGCCCTGGGCAATCTGCAATTCCGTCTGACCGCGAATTTCGCCGCTGAATACGAAAAACTGCGCGGCGATTTCAACCACGCCATGGAAACGCTGGAGGCAACCATGGGCTCGATCGCCCAGAACACCCATGGTGTGCGCGCCGGTGCCGGGGAGATCCGCCAGGCGTCGGACGATCTTTCCCACCGCACGGAACAACAGGCGGCCAGTCTGGAGGAAACCGCCGCGGCGCTGGATGAAATCACCGCCACCGTGCGTAAAACCTCTGAGGGCGCGAATGCGGCGCGCGATGTTGTCAACGCCGCGCGCGCTGATGCCGAGCGCTCCGGCGCCGTGGTGAGCGACACTGTGGGCGCGATGTCAGGGATCGAGACATCTTCCCGCCAGATCGGCAACATCATCGGCGTGATTGACGAAATCGCTTTTCAGACGAATTTGCTGGCGCTCAACGCCGGTGTGGAAGCGGCGCGGGCAGGGGATGCTGGCCGCGGCTTTGCCGTGGTGGCCACCGAGGTCCGCGCCCTGGCGCAACGCTCAGCCGATGCCGCGAAGGAGATCAAAGCCCTCATCTCCGCCTCGGGCCAGCAAGTGGCCACCGGCGTGCGCCTGGTGGGCGAAACCGGCAAGGCGCTCGGGCGCATCGTGGAGCAGGTGGAACGGCTCAACAGCCTGGTGAATGAAATCGCCGCCTCGGCGCAGGAGCAGGCAACCGGCCTCGCGGAGGTGAACGCCGCCGTCAACCAAATGGATAAGGTCACACAGCAGAACGCCGCCATGGTCGAGCAAACCACTGCGGCCAGCCACAGCCTCGTCGCCGAGGCCGAGGAGCTTGCCCGCCTCGTTGCCCAGTTCGAGACCAGCCATGCCGAGCCCCAGCCCCAGCCTCAACCCGCCGTCAAGGAGACCGCGTCCCGAAAATCGCGCATCCCCGTGCACGCTCCATCCGGAAAATTCGTTTCGGTATCACATAGCACCGAATCTTCCGCCCCGGCCACCGAAGACTGGGATGAGTTCTAAGCCCCGGGCTCATCAAAATCAGGAAGCATCATGGAACACATTCATCCCGGCGCGGATACCCTGGCCCTCCCGCCAATTCTGGACCTCACCGCCGCCGCCGCCCTGCTGGAGAATTTGCTCACTTTGCGAGGCCGTCCGCTCAGCCTCAACGCGGGTGACGTGCAGCGTCTCGGCGCGCAATGCCTGCAGGTTCTGCTTGCCGCGCGCGCGGCCTGGGCGGCGGATGAGCAGGATCTCAGCCTGGCTGATTGCTCCGAGGATTTTCTCACCACTCTCAACCTGTTTGGCGTCGCTCCA
>NZ_JABEVC010000060.1 GCF_013044125.1 Acidocella sp.
AATCAGCACATCGCAATGCGCGTAGCGCTGCGCATAGGTCGTGGCATCCGGCGCCTTTGGCGCGCGGCCCAGCCCGGCCATCGCGCGGATGCGCGGCTCGAAAAATTTGGTCCACGCGCCGCGCGGCCACATGAAGGTTTTGTAGTAGAAACCAGCGGGAATAAAGCGCCAGATCAGGTTGTTCACACCAGCCCAGTCATATCGCAGCGATGGCGAGCGGTTCTGGCTTTCCGCCACCAGTCCCTCGAACAGCTCTACCTGCGTGGCGCGCAGGTTCGGGCTGTAATGCCCCTCATCCGCGCCCACGCCGACCAGCGCATTCGGCTCCTCGGGGCCCGCCGATAAAATGCCGCGCGGACGGTGATATTTGAACGAGCGCCCGGCAAGATGCTCGCCATTTGCCAGCAGCGCCGAGGCCAGCGTATCGCCCTCCAGCCCGCTCATGCGCCTGCCATCAAACGTGAAGTTGATTGTTCTGCCGCGGTTGACTCGCCCGCCGGTAGGGAGACGGAAATTCTGGCTCATCGCCCCGCCTCCACCGCCGCATCCGGTCTGCTCTCGCCGATCCGGTAGGTCGCGACAAAATGATCGGTCGTGGTATCACGCAGGGCATTGAAGAACTGCGCGCAGCCATGCGCATGGCGCCAGCGCTCGGCATGCACCCCGCGCACATTGCTGCGCTGGTAGAGATATTCAGTCCATTGCGAATCAGAAACTTCGCGCGGGTCCTGCGCGCGCACCACATGCGCCTCGCCGGCATAGCCGAATTCCAGCTCTGGGCGCGGTCCGCAGAAAGGGCAAGTAATCAGCAGCATATTTACGGCCTTTATGGAAAAATTAAAACTAATGCGCCACGGCGGCGGCGGCGGCTTCGTCAATCAGCATGCCCCGCGCGAAGCGTTCGAGGTTGAACGGCGCGTTGATCGTGTGCGGCTCGCCGCGGGCGATGGTCCAGGCGAACAGATGCGCGGCCCCTGGCGTCGCCTTGAAGCCGCCCGTGCCCCAGCCGCAATTCACATACAGGCCCGGCACCGGGGTTTTGGCGATGATCGGGGAGCGGTCAGGCGTGACATCCACAATACCGCCCCAGTTGCGCAGCATCCGCATACGCCGGAAATCAGGGAATAATTCGCAGATCGCCTCCAGCGTATGCGCGGAAATATGCAGCGCGCCGCGCTGGGTGTAGGAGGTATAGGCATCCGTTCCCGCGCCGATCACCAGCTCGCCCTTGTCCGACTGGCTCATGTAGGCATGGATGGTGTTGGACATCACCACGCAAGGGAAAATCGGCTTGATCGGCTCGGAGACCAGCGCCTGCAACGGAAAACTCTCAAGCGGCATGCGCAGCCCGGCCATGCCCATCACCACCGAGCTGTTGCCAGCCGCCGAGACGCCGATTTTGCGGGTCGCGATCTCGCCGCGGCTGGTCGTAACGCCGGTGACATGGCCGAACGCATCGCGGTGGATGGCGGTGACCTCGCAGTTCTGAATAATGTCGACACCCAGCGCATCCGCCGCGCGCGCATAGCCCCAGGCCACGGCATCGTGCCGCGCGGTGCCCGCGCGCCGCTGCAGCGCGGCCCCCAGAACCGGATGGCGCATATTGCCGGAAATATTCAAAGGCGGGCAGAATTCCTTGGCCTGCGCGGGCGTCAGCCATTCATTGTCCACACCGTTCAGCCGGTTGGCGTGGATATGACGCTTGAACGACTGCTCATCGTGCACGTTATGCGCCAGCATCAGCACGCCGCGCTGTGAGAACATCACGTTGTAGTTGATATCCTGCGACAGCCCCTCCCAGAGCTTCAGCGCGTGGTCATAAAGTGCGGCGCTTTCATCAAAGAGATAGTTCGAGCGGATGATGGTGGTGTTGCGCCCGGTGTTGCCGCCGCCGATCCAGCCTTTTTCCAGCACCGCGATGTTGCGCAGCCCATGCTCCTTGGCCAGGTAATAGGCCGCACCCAGGCCATGCCCGCCGCCGCCGACGATCACCGCGTCATAGGCAGGTTTCGGCGTGGCGTCGCGCCATTGCGGCTGCCAGTGCTGATGCCCGGAGAGCGCGTGTTTGACCAAAGCGAAGGCGGAAAAACGCTGCATTTATAATTGCCTCTTGTTGAAGTTGAAGCCTGCCCGCAAGCCCAGCCCGCAGCGCGCACAAACTCGGCGCAGGGGTTGAATATATGCGACATCAGCCCCACCGCGCGGCATGGCGCGGGCACTAAAAAACCGCCCGGTCGGCAAACCGGGCGGCTTTGATGGTCTGGCGGATTTATCCGTGATTTCAGCGTTGTGCGCGCTCCCAGTCCGGCGCCACGAAATAGGGCGCGTTGGAAGCCGCAAGCTGGGGCTTGCCGAGAATGAAATCCGCGCCCTTCTCGCCGATCATGATGGTTGGGGCGTTGAGATTTCCCGTTGTCACCCGCGGCATGATCGAGGAATCCACAATCCGCAGCCCCTCGACCCCGATCACCCTGGTTTGCGGGTCCACCACCGCCATCGGGTCGCCGGGACTGCCCATCTTGCAGGTGCAGGAGGGGTGGTAGGCGCTCTCCACCTTGGCGCGGATGAAATCGTCGATCGCCTCGTCGCTGACCACACCAGCGCCAGGCTGCATCTCCTCGCCGCGATACGGGTCGAACGCCTTCTGCGCCACGATCTCGCGTGTCAGCCGCACGCAGGCGCGCATCTCCTCCCAATCTTCCTGATGGCTCATATAGTTGAACAGAATTTCTGGCTTCTCCAGCGGGTTGTTTGATTTTAACCTGACATGGCCGCGGCTTTTCGAGCGCATCGGCCCCACATGCAGTTGGAATCCGTGGCAGGTAGCGAGGGATTTTCCATCATATGTCACGGCCAGCGGCAGGAAATGATACTGGATGTTCGGGTAGCGAATCCCGCTGCGCGAACGAATGAAGCCGCAGCTCTCAAAATGATTGGTGGCGCCAAGACCGTCGCGGCGCAGCAGCCAGCGCAGGCCGATCATCGCCTTGGCCAGCGGATTCATCGAGGAATACAGCGTCACCGGCTGTTTGCACGCCACCTGAAAGTAGAACTCCAGATGGTCCTGCAGGTTTTCGCCCACGCCGGGGCGGTCCGCCAGCACCTCGATGCCATGCGCGCGCAACTCCGCCGCCGGGCCGACACCAGAGAGCTTGAGCAACTGCGGCGAGTTGATCGGCCCGCCGGCCAGGATCACCTCGCGCCGGGCCATGGCGGTTTTGTCCAAATCACCCTGCCGGTAGGCAACCCCGCTGGCGCGCCCGCCGGTGAACAACACGCGCGTGGCCAGCGCCTGGGCGCGAATCTCCAGATTCTTGCGGTGGCGGACCGGCCGCAGATAGGCATTCGCCGCACTCCAGCGCGTGCCTTTGTACACGGTCATATCCATGCGCCCCATGCCTTCCTGCTGGAAACCGTTGACATCGCCGGTCATCGGATAACCCGCCTGGGCGCTGGCATCGAGCCAGGCTTTATGAAGGGGGTTTTTCAGCGGCCCATATTGCGTGTGCAACGGGCCATCGCCGCCGCGATACGCATCCCCGCCCTCGGCGCGCGTCTCGGCGCGTTTGAAATAGGGCAGCACGTCGCGATAGGCCCAGCCTTTCGCGCCCAGCTCTTCCCAGCCGTCAAAATCGAGCGGGTTGCCGCGGATATAGACCAGCCCGTTGATCGAGGACGACCCGCCGATCACCTTGCCGCGCGGCGTGTGCATCCGCCGGTTGTTGAGATGCGGTTCCGGCTCGGTCTCGTAGAACCAGTTGTATTTCGGCATGTTCATCGGAATCGACAAGGCGCTCGGCATCTGGATGAAGATCGAGCGGTCTGACCCGCCGTATTCCAGCAACAGCACCGAAACCCCTTCCTCCGCCGAGAGGCGGTTGGCCAGCACGCAACCGGCGGAACCCGCGCCGACGATGATATAGTCAAATTGTTCAGAAACCATCACAAAATCCCAAAAAACTCAGTAAGGGGCGTCGATCTTTTCGAGCGCCACATAGACGCTCTTGATCTGCGTATAATGCTCGATCGCGGCCTTGCCGTTCTCCCGGCCCAGGCCGGATTGCTTGACACCGCCGAAGGGAAGCTCGATCGGCGTGACGTTGAAATGATTGATCCAGCAGGTGCCTGCCTCCAGATTCGCGATCACCCGGTGCGCGCGCGTCAGATCCTGCGTGAACACGCCGGCCGAGAGGCCAAAGCGTGTCGCATTCGCCCGGGCAACCACTTCGTCCTCATCACGGAAGCTCAGCACACACATCACGGGGCCGAAAATCTCCTCGCGCACGATCTTCATCTCGTCGTGGCAATCAGCGAAGATCGTTGGCTCCACAAAGCAGCCCTGCGCCAGCGCCCCGGCCATGGCGCGGGCGCCGCCGGTCACCAGTGCCGCGCCTTCGGCCTTTCCGGCCTCGATATAGGAGAGCACCTTGTTCATATGCGCCGGTGAGATCAGCGCGCCCACTTGGGTCGCCGGGTCCAGAGGATCGCCCACGCGCATCGCCTCGGTGCGCAGCTTCAACCGCCGCAGGAATTCAGCGCGCACCTGCTCATGCACGAACACGCGCGTGCCGTTTGAGCAGACTTCACCAGCTGAATAAAAATTCGCCAACAACGCGCCGGAGACGGCATTGTCGAGATCGGCGTCCTCAAACACCAGCAGCGGCGACTTGCCTCCTAGTTCCAAGGTCACATGCTTGAGCGACGCGGCAGCATCGGCCATCACCGCGCGGCCGGTGCCAACCTCGCCGGTAAGGGAGATTTTATGGATGCCGGGATGCTGCGTCAGCATCCGCCCGGTAGCCGCGAAACCCTGCACCACGTTGAAAACCCCATCGGGCAGACCAGCCTCCTTGAAGATTTCCGCCAAACGCAGCGCGGTGAGCGGCGTCATCTCGGCGGGTTTGAAGATCATCGCGTTGCCGCAGGCCAGCGCGGGAGCAGCCTTCCAGCAGGCGATCTGCAGCGGGTAGTTCCACGCGCCGATGCCAGCCACAATCCCCAGCGGCTCACGCCTTGTATAGCCAAAGGCGGCGGGACCGAGGTCCACCTGTTCACCGGCAAGGCCGCTGGCGATGCCTGCGAAATATTCCAGGCAATCAGCGCCGGAGGCAACATCGACAACGCTGGTCTCCTGAATCGGCTTGCCGGTGTCGAGCGTCTCGAGCATGGCGAGTTCGCCGTTCTTCGCCCGCAACAGGCGCGCCGCCTCGTTCAGCACACGCCCGCGCTGCGCGCCGGTCATCCGCGCCCAAATGCGCTGGCCCGCCCGCGCCGCCGCCACCGCCTGCTCAATCTCAGGCGCGCCGGCAATTTCCACTATGCTCAGCACCACCCCGGTTGCCGGATTGCGCGTCTCGAAAGTCTCCCCCCCAACCGCATTGACGAACCCGCCGTTGATGAAGTTCTTTTGCACCTGCCCCGTGGCGCGCTGCAAAATCTGCATTTTCCCCTGCGCGGCGGCGAGCGTCATATCCACCTGATGGCTTACCATCAGCCGCGCCGAATCGCTGTTCGTCTCGCTCCAGTCCGACAAGGTCGCCCGCAGCCAAACCCCGTCGATCATCGCCGCGATCATCGCCGCTGTTTCGGGCACCTCATGCGCCGGCACGAGCGGCCGCAGCGCGTGGCGCAGATTGCTGAGAATCCGGCTCTGATACACCACCTGAATCCGGCGAAACTGCGGTATATGTATCACCTGCCCCCAGAAAGCCAGCCAGGCAATGCCGGTGCGGCTGTCAAACTCTTCCGGCGCCAGATTGGCGTCGATCACCGCCTGAATCTGCGCGCGCGGTGTCTGCGCCCGCCCCTGGCGCACCACCACGCCACGCGCCACACGCTGCACCAACTTGCGAAACACAGCCTCCATCAGGCCGTTTTTGTCGTGAAAATAGTGCGAAATCAGCGGCGCCGAGACGCCCCCGCGCGCCGCGATCTGCGCCAGCGTGGTCCCCACATAACCAAGCTCGGCGATGGTATCTATCGCCGCATCAATGATCTGTCCGCGCCGCGAATCTTCAGTTGAGCCGTTGTTTTGCTGGACTAATGTAGTAATGGTGATGACCCCTATCATGATTTCACGCAGCAGCCGCGAAGTTTTTGCTTGTTTGCTTTCCCACAGAAAACACGTAATTGAACAACCAATCAACAGAAAAAAACAAAAATATTTATCCGCCTCTTTTTCGTCGCATTTTTCTATTTCATTCAAGTCATGCGTCGGAATCGCGCAAGTAAGTATCGCCCCAATGCCGATGATAGGGCTTACAAGGCTAAAAACAGCAGTGAAAAACAAAAAAGCCGGACTATCGGTATTCTCGCTTTAAGGACATGAATCTTACTTGAACGGCCATTTAGTCTCCTCTGAACTGCCTCTTCCGGCTAAACGCGCGGCACCAGAACCGCGGCCAAAACCGCTTATTTCCCACTCCGCTTGAAAGGACGCTTCGTGAAAAAAACATCCCTCGCCCCAACGCTTGCCGCAGGTTTTCTTTGTCTGGGCCTGACCACGGCCCCCGCCACCGCGGCGCACGCCGCTACTGATCCGCAATCCTGCCAGACTGTCCGCATGGCCGATATCGGCTGGACCGACAATGAAGTGCAGAATGCCGTGTTCTCGAATATTCTGACCGCGCTGGGCTACACCCCCAAGAGCACCCTCTTCGCCGAAGAGGTCGCCTACGCCGGGTTGCAGAACAACCAGCTCGATATTTTCCTGGATGACTGGACGCCCTCGATGGACTCCATCACCGACCCCTATGAGAAGGCCGGCACAATCGATGTAATGGGCCCCGACCTGACCGGCGCCAAATATACCCTCGTGGTGCCGACATATCTCTATAACGAAGGCCTGAAATCCTTCGCCGACATCCAGAAATTCGGCGCGCAGCTCAACTACAACATCTACGGCATCGAGCCGGGCAACGACGGCAATGAGCATATCCTGAAGATGATCCAGGAGAACAAGTTCGGCCTGGGCAAATTCCACCTCGTGCAGTCGAGCGAGGCTGGCATGCTCTCCGAAGTTGCGCGGCTGTATCCGCAGAAGAAGGCGATTGTCTTCCTCGGCTGGGAGCCCGAGCCGATGAACGTGACCTACAGCCTGCAGTACCTGAGCGGCGGCCATGAATTCTTCGGCCCCAATGAGGGGGCTGCCAAAATCTACATCAACACCCGGCACGGCTATGCGGCGCAGTGCCCGAATGTCGGCACCATGCTGAAGAATTTCAACTTGCCGATCGATGCCGAGAACGCGATGATGTATTCAATCCAGATCAAAGGCGAGAAGGCCGATGACGTCGCCAAGACCTGGTTGAAGGCCAACCCGGCATGGGTGCAGGCCGAGCTTGCCAACGTGGTCACTACCACAGGCCAGCCGGGGCTTGCGGCTGTCACCAGCGCACTGGCTAACTGAGCGTGCGCGAGGTTGGCGCCAGCGCGCCTGGCGCTGACCTCGCGGTGCTATTGACTTAAACCGCCCTCGTTGCGTGCAGCACATGGGGTTTATGGATGCTATGGAGGCCGATACCTTGAACGCGTTGGAAACATGGATTACGGCAAATCAGATACCCGTCGGCCCGTGGGCCATCTGGTACATCAACTTTATCAAAACCAACGCCGCCGGTTTTTTCAACGTCATTTCCGACGGCCTCGGCTTTCTGCTGGACAACACAGCAAACCTCCTGCTTGATATACCGGGCCCGCTGCTGATCGGCATATTCGTCGCCGCGGTGTGGTTTACGCGCAAATCCTGGAAGCTCGCGCTGTTTGTCGGCCTGTCCCTGGTGTTTGTAATGAACCAGGGGTATTGGTCTGATACCGTATTGACATTGGCGCTGATCCTCTACGCCACATTTTTCTGCATGCTCATCGGCGTGCCCATCGGCATCGCCGCGGCGCACCGCCCCTGGCTTTATCGCATCCTGCATCCGGTGCTTGACCTCATGCAGACGCTGCCAACCTTCGTCTACCTCATCCCCACGCTGGTGCTCTTCGGCCTGGGCACCGTGCCTGGCCTTATCTCCACCATCGTCTTCGTGTTGCCCACGCCGATACGTCTGACCTATCTGGGCATTTCTTCCGTGCCCCGCCCGCTCATCGAGGCAGGCCAGGCATTCGGCGCGACGAAGACCCAACTCCTGCTGAAGGTTGAACTGCGCGCCGCCCGGCCGATGATCCTTGCCGGCCTTACCCAGGTTATCATGCTCAGCCTCTCGATGGTGGTGATCACCGCACTCGTTGGCGCGGGCGGATTGGGCGAGCCGGTGGTCGACGCCATGGAAACCGTCCAGATCGGTGAGGGTTTCACATCCGGCCTTGCCATCGTCATTCTCGCCATCATCCTCGACCGTGTATTCCGTCCATCTGAAGATAAGACGAGTCAATCATGAGCATCGCCATCCAGTTCATCGACGTTAACATCGTCTTCGGTGTCAGCAATAAAAAATCAGATCGTATCAAGGCGGCCAAGGTTATCGAGGAAATCCGCCAGGGCAAGAGCCGGGCCGAGATCATCGCCTCAACCAAGGCGGTCCTGGGTGTCGGCAATGCCAACCTCACGGTTGAAAAAGGCGAAATCGCCGTGCTCATGGGCCTCTCCGGCTCCGGCAAGACGACGCTTCTGCGTGCCGTGAACGGGTTGAACCAGGTGACCAGCGGACAAATTCTCGTACAGCACAAGGATGGCATGCTCGATGCCGCCCAGCCCAGCGCCGCAATGCTGCGCAAGCTGCGCACCGAGAGCGTGGCCATGGTGTTTCAACAATTCGCGCTGCTGCCGTGGAAGACCGTGCGCGAAAATGTCGGCTTCGGCTTGGAACTGCGCCGGCTCAAGCCGCGCGACTATAAAGCTGCCGTCGATGAAAAACTCGAACTGGTCGGGCTGACGCAATGGGCGGATCGCTATGTCAGCGAACTTTCAGGCGGCATGCAGCAACGTGTCGGCCTGGCCCGCGCGCTGGCGACCGATGCCGATATTCTGCTGATGGACGAACCCTTCTCGGCACTTGACCCGTTGATCCGCACCAAACTGCAGGATGAGTTGCTCTCACTGCAGAAGCGCCTGAAAAAGACCATCCTCTTTGTCAGCCACGACCTGGATGAAGCGCTAAAAATCGGCAACCATATCTCCATTCTCGAAGGCGGGCGCATTGTGCAGACCGGCCGCCCGGAAGATATTATCCTGCGGCCGAAGAACGATTATGTGGCCGAGTTCGTGCAGCACATGAACCCGCTCAATGCGCTCACGGCCGCCTCCGTCATGCTCCCGCTCGGCGATTTCGCCCGCCAAGGAAACAGCATCGCATTCCACTGCGGCGCGGACTACACCCTGGAGCTCGACCGCGAGGACAGGCTGCGGCGTGTTACCTGCGGCGGCCGGACCATTCCCTTTGCCTGTGCCGAGGGTGAGAATTTTCCCGGCGCACCGGCTGATTTCATTGCTTGCGTGCCGCCTGAAATGCCGCTGAAAAATGTTGTAAATGCACAACAAATATCCGACCGTCCGGCGCTCATCCATGATAATGGAAAAATCGTCGGCATCTGCCGAATCAAGGATATATTGCAGGCAATATCTGGAAAAAACAGAAGAATACCCACCGTCCCGGCCGCTGTCTAGAACCAGATGACATGAGATGGAATCGCTGCGTGATTTCATCTCATGTCTGAATCCGCCTCTGAATTACAAAGATAGAGGGCGATTGAGACTGCAACTCGGCCCGCAAAAGCGGGTCAATCCGGAGTCATCGCACTCTCGCAAATCCTTCCGCGCTGCCCCGCATCGCCGGTATGCCTGAATTTTGCCCTTAACCTGGAGTTGAACCTCTCATCATGACGACACCCTATCCCACCCAAGAGCTGGAGCACTTCTTTTCGGCCCAGCTGGCGCAAGCTGACTCTGAAATGGCCAGCATCCTCAACGCCGAGTTGCGCCGCGAACAGGATGGCGTCGAGCTCATCGCCTCGGAGAACATCGTCTCCGCCGCCGTGATGCAGGCGCAAGGTTCGGTGCTGACCAATAAATACGCCGAGGGTTACCCCGGCAAGCGCTATTATGGCGGCTGTGGCCCGGCCGACCTCGCCGAAACCCTGGCGATCGAGCGAGCCAAAAAACTCTTTGCGTGCAACTTCGCCAATGTGCAGGCCAACTCCGGCAGCCAAGCCAACCAATCGGTGTTTCTGGCCCTCATTAAGCCGGGCGACACCATTCTGGGCATGAGCCTCGCCGCCGGCGGGCATCTCACACATGGCGCGGCACCCAACATGTCAGGCAAATGGTTCAACGCCGTGCAATACGGCGTACGCCGCGAAGACGGCCTGCTCGACTACGAGGAATTGGAATCTCTCGCACGCGCGCACAAGCCCAAGCTGATCATCGCCGGCGGCTCGGCGTATCCGCGCTTTATAGATTTCGCGCGCATCCGCGCCGTCGCTGATGAAGTCGGCGCGTATTTCATGGTGGACATGGCGCATTTCGCCGGGCTGGTCGCGGCCGGCATTTATCCATCGCCGTTGCCACACGCCCATGCCGTCACCACCACCACGCATAAAACCCTGCGCGGCCCGCGCGGCGGCATGGTGCTTACCAACCATGAAGAAATCGCCAAGAAGATCAACGCGGCGATTTTCCCCGGCCTGCAGGGCGGGCCGCTGATGCATGTGATCGCCGCCAAGGCGGTCGCATTCGGCGAGGCGCTGCAACCATCGTTTCGGGTTTATCAGCAGGCCGTGGTCGAGAATGCCAAGGCGCTGGCCGCAACCTTGGCTGGCGAGGGCCTGGACATTTTCTCCGGCGGGACTGACAGCCATCTGATGCTCGTCGATCTGCGGCCCAAGCGCGTGACCGGCAAGAGCACCGAAGCCAGCCTGGAACGCGCGCACATCACCGCGAATAAAAACGCCATCCCGTTTGACCCGGAAAAGCCGTTCATCACCTCCGGCATTCGCCTGGGCACCCCGGCCGCCACTTCGCGCGGTTTCGGCGTCGCGGAGTTCCGCGAGGTCGGGCGGCTGATCAACCATGTGGTCGAGGGCCTCGCCCACTCCAACGACGGCACCAACGCCGCCGTTGAAGCCGCGGTCGCCGCCCAGGTCCACGCGCTGTGCGCCCGCTTTCCCATCTACCCGCGCTAACCGGATGGGGCACCCGCCCCGCTATCCAGAACCATAATCAGGAGGTCACATGACAGGTAACAGAGGCGTTGCTTACATCTCTCAAGGAAAAGTCGAAGTCCAGAAAATCCCCTTCCCCAAGCTGGAAGACCCGCGCGGGCGCCGGGCGGAACATGGCGTCATTCTCAAGGTCGTTTCCACCAACATCTGCGGCTCCGACCAGCACATGGTGCGCGGGCGCACCACCGCGCAGGCCGGGTTGATCCTCGGCCACGAGATCACCGGCGAAGTGATCGAGGTGGGCCGCGATGTGGAGACCCTGCAAAAGGGCGATCTCGTCTCGGTGCCCTTCAATGTCGCCTGCGGGCGCTGCCGCTCCTGCAAGGAGCAGCACAGCAACGTCTGCCTCACGGTCAACCCGGCACGCGCCGGCGGCGCATATGGCTATGTTGACATGGGCGACTGGATCGGCGGGCAGGCTGAATATGTCATGGTGCCCTATGCTGACTTCAACCTGCTTAAATTCCCCGACCGGGCGCAGGCCATGGCCAAAATCAGGGATCTGACATGCCTCTCCGATATTCTGCCCACCGGCTTCCATGGCGCGGTGACGGCTGGCGTCGGCCCTGGCAGCACGGTGTACGTCGCCGGTGCCGGTCCGGTCGGCCTGGCGGCGGCAGCCTCGGCGCAGTTGCTCGGCGCGGCGGTGGTTATCGTCGGCGATGTCAATCCGGTGCGTCTGGTCCACGCCGCCAAAGTGGGCTTCCAAACAGTCGATCTCTCCAAGGACGCCTCGCTCTCGGAGCAGATCGCGCAGATATTGGGCACTGACGAAGTGGATTGCGCCATCGATGCGGTCGGCTTCGAGGCACGCGGCCACGGCCATGACGGCGCCCAGCACGAGGCCCCGGCCACCGTGCTGAATTCGCTGATGAACGTGACGCGCCCGGCCGGCAAGATCAGTTTTCCCGGCCTCTACGTCACCGACGACCCTGGTGCCGCCGACAAAGCCGCCAAACAGGGGGCGCTGAGCATCCGCTTTGGCCTCGGCTGGGCCAAATCGCACAGCTTCTACACCGGCCAGACCCCGGTGCTTAAGTATAATCGCGCGCTGATGCAGGCGATTTTATGGGACCGCATCAAAATCGCCGATATCGTCGGCGTGCAGATCATTTCACTTGACGACGCCCCCAAGGGCTATGCCGAGTTCGATGCTGGCGCGCCCAAAAAATTCGTTATCGATCCGCACCAGATGCTCTCGGCAGCCTGAGCGAGTTACCAAAGCCGGAGCATTCACCTGCTCCGGCTTATCCTTTTATACCAGCTGCCGAATTTTCTGACTCTCCCGGGATTCCCCCGACGCGGTGAGTTATGATTCGGTGTTTCCCGTTGATTTGATTGATGGGAGGCGGTG
>NZ_JABEVC010000061.1 GCF_013044125.1 Acidocella sp.
ACTAACTGTACTGCACTAACTGTCAGGCCCGTCAAAAATGTCCGCTCCAAAAATCCGCAATGTCGCCATCATCGCACACGTTGACCATGGCAAAACCACGCTCGTCGACCAGCTTCTCAAGCAGTCCGGCGCCTATGCGGCCCACCAGGCCGTGGCCGAGCGCGCGCTCGACCGCAACGACCTCGAAAAAGAGCGCGGCATCACCATTCTGGCGAAAGTAGCCTCGGTGGTCTGGAATGACGTGCGCATCAACATTGTCGACACCCCAGGCCACGCCGACTTCGGCGGCGAGGTGGAGCGCATTTTGAACATGGTGGATGGCGCCGTGATCCTGGTGGACGCCGCTGAGGGCGTGCTGCCGCAAACCAAGTTCGTGCTCGGCAAGGCGCTCGCGCGCGGGCTGAAGCCGATTGTGGTGGTGAACAAGATCGACCGTGGCGACGCCCGCCCCGACGATGTGCACAACGAGATGTTCGACCTCTTCGCCGCGCTGGACGCCAATGAGGAACAGCTCGACTTCCCGATGCTGTTCGCCTCCGGCCGCCAGGGCTGGGCGGTGAAGGATCTGGCCGACCCGCGCGAGAGCCTGAGCCCGCTATTCGAGTTGATCCTCTCTCATGTTCCCGCGCCGAACCTGGATGTCGAAGCGCCGTTTGGCATGGTTGCCTCCATTTTGGAGTCCGACACATTCCTGGGCCGCGTGCTGACAGGGCGCGTGGAGCAGGGCCGCGCCACCGTCAACATGCCGGTGAAGGTCTACCGCCTGGACGGCACCGTGGTTGAAACCGGCCGCCTGACCAAGCTGCTCTCCTTCCGCGGCCTGGACCGCGTGGCCGTGGACGAAGTCTCCGCCGGCGACATTGTCGCCGTCGCGGGGCTGACCGACGCCACCATCCCGCACACCATCGGCTCGATGGATCTGCCAGGCCCCCTGCCCGCCACCCCGATCGACCCGCCGACCCTCTCCATGACCTTCCGCATCAATGACAGCCCGCTGGCCGGGCGCGAAGGCAAGAAGGTCACGTCGCGCCAGATCCGTGACCGGCTATACCGCGAGGCCGAGGGCAACGTTGCCATCATGGTGGCGGATAGCTCAGAGACCGACGCCTTCGAGGTTTCCGGCCGCGGCGAACTCCAGCTTGGCGTGCTCATCGAGCAGATGCGCCGCGAGGGCTTCGAGCTGACCATCGGCCGTCCGCGCGTGCTGACCCGCACCAACGAGGAGACCGGCGAACGCGAGGAGCCGTATGAGGAAGTGCTGATCGACGTGGACGAACCCTATGCCGGCGCGGTCGTTGAAAAAATGTCCCGCCGCAAGGGTGAGCTCTCGGACATCCGCCCCTCCGGCGGCGGTAAGCAGCGCCTGACCTTCCGCATCCCCTCGCGCGGGCTGATCGGCTACCATGGCGAGTTCCTCACCGACACGCGCGGCACCGGCGTGATGAACCGCCTGTTCGCGGGCTACGGCCCCTGGAAAGGCAAGATCGAGGGCCGCCGCAACGGCGCGCTCATCTCCTCCGAGGATGGCGAGGCCGTGCAGTATTCGCTGTTCGCGCTGCAGGACCGCGGCGTGCTGTTCGTCTCCCCTGGCGAGAAGGTTTATGTCGGCATGATCCTGGGCGAGCATTCGCGCGAGAACGATCTCGACATCAACCCAGTCCGCGAAAAGAAGCTCACCAACATCCGCGCCGCCGGCAAGGACGAGGCGCTGTTGCTGGTGCCGCCCCGCAAGATGACGCTGGAGCAGGCGATTGCCTATGTTGAGGATGACGAGCTGGTGGAGGTAACCCCCAGCGCCGTGCGCCTGCGCAAGAAACATCTGGACCCCAACGCCCGCAAGCGCGCCGACCGCGCCTCAGGCGACGCGGCCTGAACAGAAAACAAGGGGCACCTCATGGGGTGCCCCTTGTTCGTTGTGGAGGGGCCCGTGGAAGCCGTTAGAGACCATATGATTGTGGATGCAGCATTGCAGCGGCAAATCACCGATCGCTTTATCGCGGGGCGGTTTGGGGACACTCCCAGCCATGCCGTGCATAACCTGGGCCGCGTGAGCTTGCCGGGGACAGGCGATGTGGAGCTGCATCTGCGCCATGCGGCCGATGCCATCCTGCTTGATGATTTCGGCCAGGTGGTGCTCATCACCCGGCTGCATCATCCCGGCGCCGGACTGCTGGCGCTGCCGGGCGGGTTTATTGATGATGTGAACGGCGGAATGGAAAACCCGCTGGACGCGGCGATCCGCGAGGCGGTGGAAGAAACCGGGATGGACGAGGGGCTGCTGCGGAGTATTGCAGCGGTGCCGGCGGGCCACCGCCTGTATGACCGTCCGTTCGACATTCGCGTGGCATGGAACAACCTGCCCGGCACCAGCATTCGCCAGGGCGATGTTTTCGGCGTCTCCACGCAGGGGTTCTGCTTCAGGCTGCCGGGAAATTTACGCGACCTGCCATTGCAGGCGGGTGATGACGCAAAGGCGGTGCAGGTGCTGGAAATCGCAAGCCTGCGGGAAAGCCAGTTCGCAGTGCCGGACCATCTGCCACTAATCCGGCTGGCACGCGAAATACCGGAACCAGGCCATAAAAGTTGAAATATTCCATTGCCGTTGCCGGGTGCCGGGTTTTCAGATAGAAGCGCCGCAGTATGGACCCGTAGCTCAGCTGGATAGAGCGTTGCCCTCCGAAGGCAAAGGTCACGCGTTCGAATCGCGTCGGGTCCGCCAATAAATCAATGGGTTATGTCGACCTAAGTCCTATTTGCAAACGCCGGGTAAGCACAGGGTAAGCAGGCGGGAGTAAATGCAAGGCAATTTGGGTAAATTTATTGCCCCAGGTACAGCGACGAGGCCAACCTCGGAGTAGGTGATTTCGGTAAACGAAGGGCCAGTCCTTATACCAGCTGCCGAATTTTCTGACTCTCCGGGGATTCCCCCGACGCGGTGAGTTGTGATTCGGTGTTTCCCGTTGATTTGATTGATGGGAGGCGGTG
>NZ_JABEVC010000062.1 GCF_013044125.1 Acidocella sp.
ATTTCAGCCACGGCCGATTTTAGCCGCGGGCCGATGGCCGGATCGCCGAACCAAGCGTTTGCAATTTGCTGAAATGGCTCGTGTGAAGAATTTTTGCCGGACATTTTTTCGCGCGCGCGTTAGGTTAGAATCTTAGGTTATGGTAGCTGGATAGGTCAGTATTACCAAGGGAACCTATTCTGGTGAGTGATGGGGCCAGGGCAAAGCAGGACCAACCCCGCCATTTGGCGAAGTTGGCCACTCACCTTAGCGAATCGGGGTCCTTTTCCGGAGCCGTGCCGTACGCCTTGGGCCGGACACGAAGAGGGGCGTGGCCGGATGGTTCGCTGCTTCTCGACGATTAACCCTATCGCCGGGCGTCCATGGGCCTCGAACCTGCGCAGTGCCCTTCGGATGGATGACGCCAACCCCACAGTATCCGGTGCAACCCATGCGCTGCTGTCTCTGCCGACCACATGGACTGGCCAGCACCAAGCCAAGACAACGCGCACTGACCAGAATGGTAAACGCTGGTTTTCGGGCCTTTCGCCAGTTATTTGGCCTGCAAAAATTCGAATTTTTCGGCGCGTCTCTGTGCGCTGGCCCTTCCCTGGGGCTTGTCTGGGCATGGCCATGCCACCTGGCGCGCGCCCTTGTTGGCATGGCGCTTTGGCCTCAAACCAGATAGGCTTGCGAGGCAATCCCTTGAAGCAAGATTGGATGTATAGGCGTGCCGCATGAACGCTGTTGAAATTGAGCAGGCCGTCACTGCCCTGGCCGAGCAGCCGTTTGATGCGGCTGAGTTCCCGTATGCCTTTCTGGAGGCGTTCGGGAACAAGGAGACCACGATCAAGCGCCTGCGCAAGGGCGAGTCCAACAAGTCTGACCTTGCCGGCCCTTGGGGCGGCGTGCTGCAAACCAACAATATCCATATCGCCGTCGCCGCCCCGGGCGAGGTCGCCAAGACCCTTGCGGCGCTGAGGGCCAGCCCGGCGACGGCGCGGGCCAAGGCCAAATTTGTGCTGGCGACCGATGGAGAGGCGTTCGAGGCGGAGGATTTAACCTCGGGCGAGACGGTCGTTTGCGACTACCCTGATTTCCCGAACCATTTTGGCTTCTTCCTGCCGCTCGCCGGCATCACCACCGTTCGCCAAATCCGCGAAAGCTCGTTCGATATCCGCGCCACCATCCGCCTCAACCGGCTTTATGTGGAGCTGCTGAAAGACAACCCCGATTGGGGCGCCGCCACCCGCCGCCATGAGATGAACCATTTCATGGCGCGGCTGATTTTCTGCTTCTTCGCCGAGGACACCGGCATTTTCAACGGCGCGGGTATTTTTACCACGACGATCGAGCAGATGAGCGCCAAGGACTCATCCAACACCAATGAGGTGATTGGCGCGCTGTTTGGCGCCATGAACACCAAGGCGGATGAGCGCGCCGGGGCCGGGATTCCGCGTTGGGCGGATGTTTTCCCCTATGTAAACGGCGGCTTGTTTTCCGGCAGTACCGCAACGCCGCGCTTTACGCGCATCGCGCGGTCTTACCTGCTGCATATTGGCAGTTTGGATTGGAAAAAGATCAACCCGGATATTTTCGGCTCGATGATCCAGGCCGTGGCGGATGATGAGGAGCGCGGCGCGCTCGGCATGCACTATACCAGCGTGCCAAACATCCTGAAGGTGCTGAACCCGCTGTTTCTGGATGATTTGCGGGCAAAGCTGGCGGAGGCGGATGATAATCCGCGCATGTTGCTCAATTTGCGCAAGCGCATGGCGAAAATCCGGGTGTTTGACCCCGCCTGCGGCTCGGGTAATTTTTTGGTCATCGCCTATAAGGAGATGCGGGCGATTGAGGCGATCATCAACCAGCGCCGGGGCGAGGCTGAGCGGCGCAGCGACATTCCGCTGACCAATTTTCGCGGCATCGAGCTGCGCGATTTTCCGGCCGAGATCGCGCGGCTGGCGCTGATCATCGCTGAATATCAGTGCGATGTGCTCTATCGCGGCCAGCAGGAGGCGTTGCAGGATTTTTTGCCGCTGGATGCAATGAACTGGATCACTTGCGGCAACGCGCTGCGGCTGGATTGGTTGAGCGTCTGCCCGCCAACGGGAACGGGTGTGAAATTGCAGGCGGATGATCTTTTCGGTGTGCCATCCGATCAAGCACAGATCGACTTCGAGAACGAAGGCGGCGAAACATATATTTGTGGGAATCCTCCATACTACGGAAGCCGTCGTCAAGAAGAACAGCAGAAATTAGATCTAAAAAATTTAGCTGGGGACATAATTCCCAAATGGAAATCGTTAGATTACGTTTCCGGCTGGCTTCTTAAAGGCGCACATTATGCGAAATTCGAAAAATGCCGGTTTGCATTCGTTTGTACAAGCTCAGTAGCCGAGGGGCTTCAAGTTGCGGTTCTGTGGCCACACATTCTTAAAGACGAGAGAGAGATATACTTCGCGCATCGCCCGTTTAAGTGGTCAAACCTTGCGAAGAGCAACGCGGGTGTTTCAGTCGTTATTATAGGAACAAAATCCATAACGGAAAAAACACAAATCAAAATATATGAGGGGGATAATATACGGGTTGTAGATCGGATAAATCCTTATTTGGTACCTGCACCCACCGTTTATGTTGCTACTCAACCGACACCTCTTGGCGATCTCCCGCGAATGGTGATGGGCAGTATGCCCAGAGATGGAGGAAACCTCATCCTTAGCCAGGAGGAGGCTCGAAACTTAGTCGAGGCTAAGTCATCTACCGCTGAATGGGTGAGGAGATACGTTGGTTCTGACGAATTAATCAAAGGGATTGAAAGATATTGCCTGTGGATAAGCGACGCCAATGCACCAAAAGCACAAAAGATGGAAGATATCCGCCGCCGCTTGGAAGCGGTTGCAGAAATGCGAAATTCAAGTCCGCTCCAATCAACCAAAGAATTTTCTGATCGTCCGCATAGATTCGTATATTTAGCCGGAGAAAGTCGTATGCGTACGATCGCGGTAGGCGGTGTTTCGTCCGAAAAGCGCCCTTATCTTCCCGTAGACATGTTTCAACCTCGGGTCATAGTGAGCAACCTTGCCTTTGCGATTTATGATGGCCCTTTATGGAGCTTCGCTCTAATAGCTTCACGCGTTCATTTGGTGTGGATTGCTGCGGTATGCGGCAAGCTGGAAACCCGATATCGCTATTCTAACACCTTGGGGTGGAACACATTTCCCGTCCCCACGCTCACGGAAAAAAACAAGGCCGACCTCACACGTTGCGCCGAGGATATTCTGCTCGCCCGCGAGGCGCATTTCCCGGCCACCATCGCCGATCTCTATGACCCGGATAATATGCCGGCTGATTTGCGCGCGGCGCATGAACGCAATGACGAGGTGCTGGAGCGCATCTATATCGGCCGACGGTTCAGGAATGACACGGAACGGCTGGAAAAACTGTTCGCGCTCTATACCGAGATGACCGAAAAACAGGGCAAAGCCGCCAAAACCAAAACCCCGGGCGGGGCGCGCGCGGGCAAGGCGGCCACGCCGGGCCAGGAGGACGCGCTTGTTTAACCTTGACGTGATACCATTTTGTGGTACTAAGCTTTGATGCAAAAGCGGCACGCCAAGACGCTTGAGGCCATTTTCCGCCGCCCCGTTTCGGGGACCATCCGCTGGGCCGAGATCGAGGCCCTGTTTGCCGGGCTGGGTGCTGAGATTATGGAGCGGGAAGGCTCGCGCGTGGCCGTGGTGCTGTTTGGCGAGGTGCAGGTGTTCCACCGCCCGCACCCCTCGCCGGAGACTGACAAGGGCGCCGTGGCGGCGGTTCGCCGCTGGCTGGAAAACCATGGAGTAAAACCATGAATATTTTGGAGATTGATGGCCATAAGGCGGTCATCGGGTTTGACCCGGAGATCGGCATGTTCCGGGGGGAGTTTGTGGGGCTGAATGGCGGCGCGGATTTTTACGCTGATAGCGTGGAAGGGTTGCGGCGCGAGGGCAGCGCCTCGCTGCGGGTGTTTCTGGAGACGTGCCGCGCGCGCGGCATCGAGCCTTACCGCGCGTTCAGCGGCAAGTTCAATGTGCGCATTCCGGGTGAGCTGCACGCCGAAGCCGTGCAGGTAGCGGCGGCGCGCGGGGTGAGCCTGAACGAGCTGGTGCGCGAGGCGCTGACGCATGAGCTGAGTTCTTGATCGGGTTTTGATCGCGCAGGGTGAGGCGCTGGAGCGTAAAATGAAGTTTGAGCATATATCAAAAGGTTATTCGATGCGCGGCGCCGTTTTTATTCTTGATCGGGTTTTGATTGGGGAGAGCTGGGCATGAGCGTTGGCATCCCGACCGTCTCGGTTACCTATGCCCGGAGCGGAAACTCGGCCAAGGCCAATGAACTGGGAATGCGCCCGATGCAGGAGCTCGCCTATGAGAAGCGGGGCGAGCAATATCTGCTGATCAAGTCCCCGCCGGCCTCGGGCAAGAGCCGGGCGCTGATGTTCATTGCGCTGGATAAGCTGCATCATCAGGGGGTGCGCCAGGCGATTATCGTGGTGCCGGAGCGCTCCATCGGCGCCAGCTTCCAGGATGAACCGCTGAGCCAATATGGCTTCTGGGCGGATTGGGTGGTGGCGCCAAAGTGGAACCTGTGCAACGCGCCGGGGGGTGATAATGGCGGGAAGGTGAATGCGCTTGGCGCCTTTCTGGAGAGCGATGACAAGGTGCTGGTTTGCACCCATGCGACCTTCCGGTTTGCCGTGGATAGGTTCGGCATTGCGGCGTTTGATAACCGGTTGATCGCGGTGGATGAATTTCACCATGTTTCGGCCAACCCGGATAATAAGCTTGGGGCCCATCTGGGCGCGTTGATCGCCCGCGATAGAGTGCACATCGTGGCGATGACCGGCTCATATTTCCGGGGTGATGCCGAGGCCGTGCTGATGCCCGAGGATGAGGGCAAGTTCGATACGGTGGTCTATACCTATTATCAGCAGCTCAACGGGTACGAATATTTAAAGCAGCTCGACATCGGGTATTTTTTCTATAGCGGCGCCTATGCAGACGATATTTTGAAGGTGCTGGACCCGGCGGAGAAGACGATCATCCATATCCCGAACGTGAATTCGCGCGAAAGCACGAAGGATAAGATCAGGGAGGTTGAGCATATCATCGAGGCGCTGGGGGAATGGCAGGGGAGCGACCCGGCAACGGGGTTTCAGCTGGTAAAAAGGCCGGATGGCCGCGTGCTGCGGATTGCGGATTTGGTGGATGACGACATCACCAAACGCGACCGGGTTGCCGCCGCGCTGAAGGATGCCAGCCAGAAGAACAACCGGGACCATGTGGATATCATCATTGCGCTGGGGATGGCCAAAGAGGGGTTTGACTGGATTTGGTGCGAACATGCGCTGACCGTGGGATACAGGGCCAGCCTGACCGAGATTGTGCAGATTATTGGCCGGGCCACGCGGGATGCGCCGGGCAAGACCCGCGCGCGGTTTTCTAACCTCATCGCAGCGCCCGATGCATCGGATGCCGCCGTGATTGAGGCGGTGAACGATACGCTGAAAGCCATCGCCGCCAGCTTGCTGATGGAGCAGGTTCTGGCGCCCCGGTTCGAGTTCAAGCCCAAAAACCCGAATAATGAACCGACGCCTGGGTTTGACTATGGCGAGGGAGGGTATGATCCGGCAAAATGCAATGTTGGCTTCAGCGAGGCGACGGGCAAGTTCGAGATTGAGATCAACGGCTTGGCAGCGCCAAAAAGCCCCGAGGCAACGCGCATTTGCCGGCAGGATTTGAACGAGGTTATCGCTACTTTTGTCCAGGATAAGCGGACAGTTGAGCGGGGCCTGTTCGATGAAGAGCTGGTGCCGGAAGAACTGACCCAAGTGCGAATGGGCAAAATCATCAAGGATAGATACCCGGAACTTGATGAAGGTGACCAGGAAGCCGTGCGGCAACACGCCATTGCGGCTTTGAATTTGACCCAGGCGGGCAAGAAAAAGGCCACTGATGAGGAAGAGGGGAAGGCAAGCCCGAATACGGCTTTTGTCGACGGTGTGCGGCGGTTTGTCATGGATGTGAAGGAGTTGGACATCGATCTGATTGACCGGATCAACCCGTTTGGGGAAGCCTATGCCATTTTGGCGAAAACCATGGATGAAGAGAGCCTGAAGCAAGTGGCGGCGACGATTGCCGGCAAACGGGTTAACCTGACGCCCGAGGAAGCCCGCACCTTGGCGCATCGCGCGCGGAAATTCATGCAGGAACGCGGACGGTTGCCGTCAATCACCTCGTCGGATGCTTGGGAAAAGCGGATGGCCGAGGGGGTGGCGTTTTTGGCCCGCATGAAGGCGGAGGCAGCTCGTGGCTAAGGCTATATTCACCGAGGAGGATGATGCGCTTCTGGAGGAGCTTGGCGTTGAGGTTGAAGCCCCTCGCCATGGTAGCCGAACGCCGCGTGAGGAGCGGATTATTGCCGGGTTTGAGGAAATCCAGCGCTTCTTCCAGGAGCATGGCCGGACGCCGCAACATGGCGAAGAGCGGGATATTTTCGAACGTTTATACGCCGTGCGGCTTGATCGGCTTCGTGAACAGGCGGAGTGCCGTGAGATTTTGGAGCCGCTGGACCACCAGGGACTACTCAAGGGCCAGGTGCATGAAAAGGCCGTGGAGCCTGATGAGCTGGACGATGACGAGCTTTTGGCGGAGCTCGGTGTTGGTGCGGCCGCACCAAATGACATCACCAATCTGAAGCACGTCCGGTCCGTGGCGGATAAACGCGCGGCTGAAGTGGTGGCCAACCGGACCGTCTGCCCGGATTTCAGCATTTTTAAGCCGCTGTTTGCCGATATAAGGGCCGATCTTGAGGCCGGCACCCGTGAGACCAGGCGGTTTGGCGAAAACGCCGAGATCAAGAAAGGGGAGTTTTTCATCCTGGGCGGCCAGTTTGCCTATGTGGCCGATGTGGGCGAGGAGTTTGTCGCCGGATACGGCCGGCCAGACCGGCGGCTACGGGTTATCTATGACAACGGGACGGAAAGCGATCTGCTTTTAAGGTCGTTCCAGCGCGCATTGTATAAAGACGAAGGCGGGCGGCGAATTACCGATCCCAAGCTCGGGCCGCTATTTGGCGACCAATGGGAACCGGACGATATTGCGAGCGGGACTATTTATGTGTTGCGGAGCCATTCCTCACACCCATTTGTCGCCGAGCATCGTGAGCTCATCCACAAGATCGGCGTGACGGGCGGCAGGGTGGAGACGCGCATCGCGAACGCCGCGCATGACGCGACCTACCTACTGGCAGATGTTGAAATAGTCGCGACATACAAGCTGGCCGATATCAACCGGACCAAGCTGGAGACGATATTTCACCTGATTTTTGCCCCTGCCCAGCTTGATCTCACCATTCAAGATCGCTTTGGCCATCCTGTAAGGCCAAGGGAATGGTTCCTTGTCCCGCTACAGGTGATTGATGAGACGGTAGGACGTATCCGTGATGGGTCAATCGCGCATATGGTCTACGATCCTAGAACCGCACACTTGGTTGCGGCAAAGGATTAAGCCATATGCAGCCGAGGAAATTTGCTGATAATGCCGTTTTTGGGGCTCGTATCAGTCTTATCCTGAAAGCAGCAAATCAAGTTGGCGGCGTGCCCCCGCAACCAGAAAATACAATCAAAACAACAGCTTAAAGCCACCGCAAGGTGGCTTTTGGTGTTTTAACCGCCTAGCACAGTGTTAACACATAGTCACCCGCCGGTAAAAACCTGAAAACCTACGCGGTTGTAAAGATTTTGCTCAGTGCAACCGAGGCTGTGTGCCGGGCGCCTTGATCTGAATATCCCGTTCCCGCGGCCCCCTATGTTTGAGGGTGTTCGATGGATAATCATCTGACGCTGCTGGGTGGCAAGCTGCAGCTCTACCGGCGCGGCAATAGCCGGTTCTGGCAATGCTCGGCCTCCGTCGGGGCCAAGCAATGGCGGGCCACCACCAAACAAGAAAACGTCAATCTCGCAACCAAGGTGGCGCAGGATTGGTATCTGGGGCTCTGCGGGAAAGAAGCCGCCGGCACGTTGGTGACGGAAAAAACCGTACAGGACGCGGCGGAGAAATTTACCCGAGAATATGAAGTGATCACCGAGGGTGAGCGCTCCCCGAAATGGGTGCAAGGGCACCAGATTCGGCTGCGCCTGCATCTGCTGCCGTTCTTTGGGAAGATGGGATTGTCGGAGGTGACGCCCGGGACCGTGCAGGATTACCGGGTGCACCGGATTGAGACGGCGACGAAGGCCAAAACCAAACCGCCGGCGCGGAGCACCTTGCATGATGAGGTGGTGACGCTGCGCCTGGTGTTGAAGGCGGCGATCCGCCATGGGTGGTTGACGCATTTGCCGGATTTGTCGCCGCCGTATAAGACCCAGGGCAAAATCGTGCACCGGCCCTGGTTCAGCCCGGAGGAATATAAGCAGCTTTATACGGCGTCGCGTGACTGGGCGCGCAATCCGCCGCAGCCGCAATATCGGTGGAATGCCGAGCAGATGCACGACTATATTTTGTTCATGGGCAATACCGGGCTGCGGCCTGATGAGGCCGGAAATCTCCAGCACCGTGATGTGTCGATCGTGACCGACCATGCCACGGGGCAGACGATTCTGGAGATCGAGGTGCGCGGCAAGCGCGGGGTTGGGTTCTGTAAAAGCACGCCGGGTGCGGTGCGGCCGTATGAGCGGTTGTTGAACCGGCCGAAGCCGACGCGGGGTAAGCAAAAACGCAGCCGGAGCTTGAAGAACCCGAAGGCGCCGCTGCCGGTGGAATTGCCGGAGCCGACTGACAAGGTGTTCCCGCAAGGCGGGCAGTTAAAATTGTTCAACAGGATATTGGCCAAAGCCAAGCTGAAGGCCGACCGGGATGGCAAGCCGCGTACGGCTTACAGTTTGCGGCACACATACATCTGCCTGCGGCTGATGGAGGGGGCAGATATTTATCAGATCGCCAAAAACTGCCGCACCTCGGTCGAGATGATCGAGAAACATTATGCCGCGCACATTAAGAATACACTCGATGCTGCCGCCATCAACGTGATGCGCCCGAAAGCCGCAAAGGCGGCGGAGAGGATGGCTAAAGCCGGAGCTGGCGGCAATGGTAACGGAAAGGGTGGCGGCAAGTCCGGGCAACTGGCGAAGGCGGCTGGCACGGCGCTGGCTATGGATGCGGATTTGGCGCCGGGAGCGCTGACCGCCGAAAATACCGGGTAATGCGACACCAGTTTTGGGAGGCCGCAGGGACGACCAGGCAGCGATCCGCTTGGCGGATCGCCCAGAAGCGCACCCCTTGCGGGTGCGCAACTCGGGGCTTGGCCCCGCTGAATCACATTATCATCCCCTCAAAACGCCTTGGCGATCAGCATCTCCTCGGCGCGAGTGGTGTAGCGTGGTGAGTGCCGTGCCTGGCGGCCGGCCCAGGTTTTGATCATGCCGGTTGCTGCCGGGCGCAGCGTACCGCTCCCGAAACGGGCGTTGACGGCATCCAGCGCGGCCATGGCCCGGGCGGATTTGACCGCATCTCGGGTGCTGAAAAGCCCGCTTTGCTGCCGTGCGGGCGCAAAATCGCCCAGCATAATGCCCGCTTTGAAATACCGGAAATTCGGCCGCCAGATGGCACGTAGCAGACGCACTGCCTCGGTGATCAGGGCCAATGTGTCGGCGGTTGGTTCGATCTGAGCCGCGCGGCTGGCGCTGTACCAGTCATCGCCATTATGTGGGTTGGTGTGGGCAAATACCGAGAGATGACCGGCTTGCAGCCCGTCAGCCCGCAGCTTCTCGGCAGCACGGGTGGCGAAGGCAGCCACGGCCTCGCGCAACTCGCCCCAGGAGGTAACCAGCCGGCCGAAGGAGCGGGTGACGGCGATGGCCTGGCGCGGTGGTGGCATAAGCGTGAGCGGAATGCAGCTTTGGCCGCGCAATTCGGCCTGTACGCGCGCCCCGGTGGCGGTGAGCAGCTCGCGCACCTGTTCGGGCGCCAGCCTCACGAAATCGGCGATGCTGGTGATGCCTAATTTGTTGAGTTTTTCGGCGGTTTTGCCGCCGATGCCCCAGACCATGCGGAGCGGTGATTGCGCGTAGCAGGTGGCGCGTGTTGCTGGGGCGCGCAAATCGCAAACGCCCCGGAGGGCAAATTCATCCTTGGCGATGCGGTTGGCGAGTTTGGCGATGGTTTTGGTGGGGCCGATGCCGACACAGGTGGGGATTTTGGTGAGGCGTCGGACATCATCGCGCAGGCGGCGGCAGAAATTTTCCAGATCAGGCAGGCCGGTGAGGTCGAGGAACATCTCATCGATGCTGTAGGGCTCCACCTGCGGCACGCGGGCGGCCAGGACCTCGTACATGCGCCGGCTCATATCGCCGTAGAGCGGGTAGTTGCTGGAGCGCCATTCGACTTGCTTGCACGCGGGTCGGCGCAAAGCGAGGTGCCAGGGCTCGCCCATTTTAATGCCGAGCGCCTTGGCCTCGGCCGTGCGGGCGATGGCGCAGCCGTCATTATTGCTCAGCACCACCAGGGGCAAGCCGCGCAGTTCGGGCGCAAAAGCGCGTTCGGCGGAGCAGTAAAAGCTGTTGCCGTCGATTAAGGCGAATACCGACATGGCTTAGACTTGCGTGCGGATGAGGCCGGTGACCACGGCCCAGATCTCGGCGTCGTCACCCGTGACGGCGATAGGGGCGGTGTCGGGGTGGCCGGAGGCCAGCCACCATTGCTGCTGGCGATAGGCAAGCTGGCCGACCAGCACCGCGCCGTTGAGCATCACCACCGCGACCTTGCCGTGGGCTGGGGGCGAGGCGGCATCGGCGATTAAAATATCGCCCGCGAAAATGCCGCGTGAGGCCAGGGCGTCACCCGCAACCCGCACCGGGTAACGGCTAGGGCGCGAGAGGTCGAGCATGGCGGCGAGGTCGATCCGGCCTTCGAGGTTGTCTCCGGCAGGGGAGGCAAAGCCGGTGGTATTGCCCCCGTTGTAGTTCATGACCCAGCTCCGTTTGCCCAATGCAGAGGTGGGAACATATAGAGAACGTGCACTACCAGCAAGCTGAAAAGACTCAATGTTTATAAACCGGGCAGGGCGCGGTAGACTCCGCGTATGTGCGGGCGTTTTGTCAGTACCACGCCACCAGAGGCAATCGCCCGGATGGTCAAGGCGGTGAACCCGGTGCCAAACGTTGCGCCGAGTTGGAATATTGCGCCCAGCCAGCAGGCCATGGCGGTGCGGCGTCACCCCAAGACGGGAGAACGGCATCTCGACCTGCTCGCTTGGGGTTTTGTGCCGCACTGGGCAGATAACCCGAATACCGAGCGCAAGCCGATCAATGCGCGCGCTGAGACGGTGGCGACATCACCGATGTTCCGAGCAGCTTTTGCCCATAACCGCTGCCTGGTGCCGGCGGATGCCTATTACGAGTGGCAGGCAGCGCCGGACGGCAAGCAGCCCTACGCCTTTGGCCGCCAAGATGGCGCGCCGATGATGTTGGCCGGGCTGTGGGATGTCTGGCAGGGTGAGGGTCGTGCCAGGCTGCGCAGCTTTACCCTGATCACCACAAGCGCCAACGAAATCGCCCGGCCGATCCATGACCGAATGCCGGTGATCGTGGAGGCGGAGAGCTGGCCGCTGTGGCTGGGTGATGAAGAAGGGGAGCCAGGGGCGTTGTTGCGGCCCGCAGGCGATGAAGTTCTCAAAGCCTGGCCCGTTAGCCGCCGGGTGAACAGCCCGGCGAATAATGATGCCCGTCTTCTGGACGGAAAATAGTTATGTCTGAATTTGGCGTGTTCGGGCCGGGAGCTGACAGGCAGGTTTCGGGCGTCCGGTTCAAAAAGCGGTCATTGGCAAAGTGGCCAAAGATTCGTAGGTTGGGTCAGCGCAGTGCAACCCATCAATCTGGCGCGGTACGAAAGCGATGGGTAGCGGTCTTACCCATCCCATACTTGCTTTTGCCCATGTGTGCGGTCGCTGACGAGTGGTACTATCTCTGCTCAAATATTCGCGGCAAACTTCTCACATGAGTGATCAATATATCTTTGACCAGTTGCTCGGAATTACGAATGCGGTTCTTTCTTCGCCGCTTTCCATTGCTATTTTCAGCACCGCTATTGCTGCTTTCGCTGGCACCTGGGGTGCCCAGCTTCTTGCCGAACGGACGGCACGACGGAAAGAAATTTTGCACGAAATAAGAGGTGTAAATGCGGCACTGAGTTTTGCCTTCAATATCGCCAACACCTACATTGCGACCAAAAAGCAGCACACCAAAGAACTCGTTGTCGACTACAAACAGCAATGCACTGATCGCGAAGCCCATTACATGCGTGTGAATGCATCAGTAATCCCCGCCGGCACTCCTTTTCCCCTTAAACTCATACTCCAGACGATTCTGCCCCCATATTCCCCCATTGCGGAACTGCAAAAAACTCTTTTAGATCGGATTAACCCGAGCGGCAGGGCTTTGCTTCTTCTAACTCCTCTGACGCAGTCTATCGAGGGTTTTGCCGACGCTGCGAAACAACGCAACGCTTGGATCGACGAAGTTAAAAACATGCCTGACAACGATGATGCGAGGAAAGCAAGCCTTTATTTTGGTACTCCCTACGCTACTGGCCGTGTTGATGACCGATACCCCAAATTGATGGAAGCCATAGAATTTCACAACGATAGTTGCATCGCATTTAGCGTTATGCTCGCCAATGTGCTTAAAGAGGACGGGGAAAAAATGGCCGCAGAATACGGTAAAAATGCTCCAAAAATCAGTAAGCCAAATTTTGAAATGGCTGGTGACTTAATTCCTGATCTCAAAGAATATTCTCTCTGGGTGAAGGATTAAAGCTGGCTCTGTTGCGTTAGTTCAGCGAGCGTTGCCCGCCCTTCTCGTCGCGTGTCTGCTTTCGGGCAGACTGAAACTAGGCCGGAACGGCCATCATGAGGCGCAAAGCTGCCTGTAACCGTGGTGATGTCTGGCCTCGATGTTAGGCCTGAGAGTGAGAGTTGAGTCGTACGGCTCATGGCAGGTTTTAGTCCGGAGGAGAGGCTTCCGGGGCCTGTCATGGAGAAGTGCCATGGATATCAATGCATCTGCCGCGGTGGCGGTTGTGGGGG
>NZ_JABEVC010000063.1 GCF_013044125.1 Acidocella sp.
CATCAACGGCGGTCTCAGGCCTCTCAGAAACCCTACATCCGCATGGGACTTTTGAATAGGCTTATGCCGGTTTTTTGTTCCGCTCAGCCGAACAGGCCTAATTCTTCCACGCAGCAAGCCGCCGCTGGGTTTGTCTATTCGGGCCAGAGCAATGGCCAACAGATCGCCAATACAGCCCTGGAAAACAGCATCAACATCGCTCCAACATTGAGCAAAAATCAGGGCGACACGGTTTCACTTATCGTCGCCCATGATCTTGATTTCTCAAATGTCTATAAACTTCAAGTTAACAATTCGGGGGGCGGTTATGGCGGGTGAGGCGGCGCTTCAACTCAATTATCTGATAAAACCCCTGGCTCCGTGGCTGGATGATCCTGCCACGGAGGAAGTTTGTATCAACCGCCCTGGCGAGTTGTTTGTTCGGCAAAAGGGCGTGTTCCGCCGCGAGGAAGTGGCATTCGATTATTTCGATTTGGAGGATATCGCCACACTGGCCGGCGCGCTACGGAAACAGGATGTCGGCGCGTGCAATCCGCTCTGCGCGACGGAACTGCCGGGCGGCGAGCGATTGCAAATTTGTATGCCGCCATCTGTTCCGGCTGGGACGCTTAGCATGACGATCCGCAAGCCGGGCAATTCGGTGTCGCCTTTGGCTGCTGTGTCGAACCGTTATGAAACCACCCGATGGAATCGCTGGGATGGCCGCAAAGAAGGCACGACGCGCGACTACGGCGAGCTGCTGGCGCTGTACGATTCAGGAAATCTGCAAGCCTTTCTGCAAAAAGCCGTGCAATCAAAATTGACGATTTTACTGTGCGGCGCGACGGGCTCCGGCAAAACCACAATGAGCAAAACCCTCATCGACGCCATTCCGGACCATGAGCGTCTTATCACCATCGAGGACACGCTGGAGCTGGTGATACGCCACTCGAACCACGTCCGGCTGCTCTACTCGAAAGACAATATCGGCCAGTCTCGCGTGACGGCTGAGATGCTGTTGCAAGCGTGCCTACGGATGAAGCCGGACCGTATCTTGCTGCAAGAGCTGCGTGATGATGCGGCATGGACCTATATCAATGAAGTCGTGAGCGGTCATCCTGGCAGCATCACGACGATACACGGAAAAACTGCCGAACAAGCCTTCAAGCGGCTGTTCACGCTCGTAAAAGGTAGCTCTCAAGGCGGCCAGTGGGATGATAAAACACTGGTTAGTTTTTTGTCGTCTGCCGTGGATTTAATTATCCCGTTCCATAATGAGGGGACGCTCTACCAAATTCAGGAAGTCTGGTTTGCGCCCGATGCCGCGCGCCGGGGAGAAAATGCCGGCGATTTGATGCTGGCTGCTTAAACAAGGGGAGTTTGACGATGAGTGTATCAATCTCGGACGCAACCGGCCAGGCTATCGTTAAAGCAGGCTTCGGGCTTATCATGGCGGGAATTGCCTGGACGGTCGTTGCCTCCATGGTTTTCTTATTTGGCACTGGTCTTCTGCATTATTTTCCTCACCCGTTCTATCAATGGTGGTTGTATTTTTTTAACTTCGACGGCAACCCGCGCGTCGCCCTCTGGCTTAAGATTGGCGCCGCGGCCGGAGCTGCGCCGCCTGTCGTCATGTTGTTCGCCGTCGTCGCGCGCGGTCAGCGCCTGACGGGCGCAAAGTTACGCCGCCCTCTGTTCGGCGGCCTGGTGCGCTCACCGCTGGCGGTGACGGATAATCATGGTCATGCTGAATGGTTGACCATGGAACGCGCAAAGCAGAGGTTTACTGGGCCGAACCCCGTATTCGGCGGGGTGGTGGTTGGCGAAGCCTACCGGGTCGATCAGGACAAGGTGGCGAAAATGCCTTTCTTGCCCGAGAACCAAAAAAGCTGGGGGCAGGGGGGTAAAGCCCCGCTTTTGATAGACCCGTGTCAAGAAGGCTCTACGCACTCCATGATGGTGATTGGCAGCGGCGGCTACAAAACGGCCTCCGCGATATCAACCCTCCTGTATTGGACGGGTTCTGCGGTGATTCTCGATCCCGCTGGCGAGATCGCGCCAATGTTGCGGGACGCGCGCGAAAAGATGGGGCATACCGTTTATGAGATTTCACCCGGCTCGGCTGTGGGTCTCAATGTCCTCGAATGGATTGATATAAATTCACCGCTGGCGTCCACAAATATTGAATCCATCGTGACATGGGTGTGTGGTGATCCGCCCAAAGACCTGCCCGGCAATGGCGGATTTTTCGACAAGTTTGGCCGGAACGTCGTACGTTGTCTAACGGCTCATATTCTGAGTGACCCAGCAACGCCGCCTGAACTTAAAACCCTGGCCTCGGTGCGCAATGCCATCGCGAAGCCGACGCCGGTTTTGCGCGCCGTCCTGAGCGGCATCTATGAAACCAGCCCTAACAAATACGCCCGCCAGCACGCCGGCACACTTTGCGGCCTGGTGGATCAGACATTCAGCGGCGTGATTGGCAGCGCCGCCGAGTTGACCGGCTGGCTGGCCAACGAGGCGTATGCCGACCTTGTTTCCAAGAGCACTTTCAAAACAAAGGATTTGCTTAACGGCAAGGTGACGGTTTTCCTCAAGATGCCGCTAAAGGTACTTGAAACGACGCCCGGCATTTCGCGCACCATCATCGGCGCGCTCCTGAACGCGGCATATGAGGCGGATGGCAATGTGGCGGGGCGGATACTTTATCTTCTCGATGAAGCCAAGCAACTCGGCTATATGAAGATCTTAGAGACCGCGCGTGATGCTGGCCGGAAATACGGAATCACGATGCAATTGCTCTATCAATCCACGGGGCAGATAGTCGATCAATGGGGCGAGCAAGGCAAACGCGCCTGGTATGACGGCGTTTCTTATCGCTGCTATGCCGCGGTGCAGGATTTGGATACCGCGACGGAATTGGAAAATAGCTGCGGAACGTATGGCGTCATCGCCAGTTCGGAAGGCGTGAATAGCGGCACATCGGGGAAGGGCTTTGAGACCGGCAACCGCTCGCGCGGTTCCACAACCAACTCGCACGAGATTTCCAGGCCCCTCACTCGCAAAGCAGAGTTGATGCACGATTGCCGGGACGATGAGATGTTTGTTCTCATTCGTGGCGCTCCGCCAATGCGCTGTGGCCGGCCGATTTATTTCCGGCGGCCGGAGATGGCAGCCAGGGTAGCTGCCAATCGATTTTTTAAACCGAGTCAACCAAAGTAAAGGAAACCCTCAATGTCTGAAATCGAATCGAACCTCGATAGAGCCGCGTCGTTCTATTGGATGAGTGTCGCGGCCAAGGCTGGCCCGGATTACGCTCTTGCTGTGAGCAATGCCAGCAATCTTGAACGGGATTCGCGGGCGGAAGCCCGCATTCCCGATAGCCCATGGCAGCCTACTCTGAACACGATGGAAGCGCCGCCTCTCGATGTGCTGAGGTCGCAACCTTTGGTGCCCTGATAACAGCAAAGGAACGCATTATGGCCGATACGAGCCCGCAAAAATCTTCAACCAGATTACCCAAGCCGAAAGCCGGAGCGCCCTTCACGCCCGGCTCAAGCGCCTTCAGGGGTAGGGAGGTTGATTTAACTGCCCTGGCCCCCAAGCAGGAGCCGGAACCCCTTATTGAGCAAGGTATCGATCTTAGCGGTAAGCCCAAAATCATCTTCGCGGCTGGTCGCGGCAAAACCGGCAAAACCACGCTACTTCGGTGGATCGCGGAAAAAACTGTCCAGAGCGGTGGTGAAACAATTCTAGCCGACATTGATCCAAGTAATGCCAGCTTCTCGCAATATTTTGAGGGTGTGGTGAGGCCCGAAACGGACAATCCGGCCGGCGTTACCCGTTGGTTGCAACAATTGATGGAGCATTGCGTTAAGAACAGACAATCTGCCATTGTTGATCTTGGCGGCGGCGATACGACACTGCGCACCCTGGCGAGCGAAATGCCGGAGCTGGCGTCACAAATCGAAGCGTCCGGCCTGGTGCCCGTCATGCTCTACATGCTCGGCACCCAAGCGGAGGATTTGATACCCGCACTGACGTTAACCTCACGCGGCTTTTCCGCAAAAGCCCAAGCGTTGGTCTTGAATGAGGTCGCGATTGATGCGGGGACGACGCGCAGAGAGGCGTTTGCGCGGATTACGACCCTGCCCGGTTTTGCGGAATTGGCAAGGTCGAGCGTTCAAGTATGGATGCCGCGGTTATTCGCAGCGGAGGCTGTCGAAATCCGCCGCTGCCTTTTTCACGACGCGCGTGACGGCCTCGTTTCACCGCCTCTCGGCATTTTTGATGCCGCGCGGGTGCGTGCCTGGATGGATACCATGGATCGGCGCTTTGACGGGATCGGTTCATGGATTCCGTAACCGCCCCCCCGCGCCATGAAATCTTGCGCCAGAAGATCGCGCTGGCACAGCAGAATTTACAGCAAGCCGCCGCTGCTGCGATCCTGAAAAATGATCCATTGGCCGATTACCTCAAGGCGGTGGCGTTTTCCTTTGACACGCAAGTCGATATTTATGAGGCGTTTGAAACCGCGCACCGGGAGATTACTCATGTTCTGAACGATGCCTCGGCGATCGTGCAAGAAACAGTGTCGAACGAAGCCCTTCCGCAACTGCACACTTCTTGTGCAGCGATTATCGACCAGCTAGGGCCGCAACTGGTCGCCACGGTCGAAAAAACCATGCAATACCGCCAAAAAACGCTTAGGTTGCGGACCATACTCGGCGGGACTGCGGCCTTGCTCGGGGTGGTGGCGGTTGGTGGATGCCTCACTTATGGCACGGGCTACACTGCGGGCCGGACTCAAGGCGAGATTATCGGCAATACGACGAATGCCGCCATGAGGTTCGGTCCGAACGCCGCCGCCGACTGGGCGTTGCTCATGGCCTATAACGATCCGGTCTCAGCACTCGCAGCCTGCAAAAAATCCATAGCCGCCGACGCAAACGGCCAGCATTACTGTTTGATGCCGGTCTGGACCGAACCCCCGCAACCTGCCAACTCCGGACGATAAGAGCGATGGCGATTACTGAAGTTAGGAGTGGCAAGCAGAACTTAGTTACGGGGTAACTCTAAGCGCCTTATTATCACCGTTGTTATTGGTGGGGGAGCTGGCATTTATGCCGCCAGTCACGCATGGCTTCCGCATTTTGTTGATTTTTATTGACGTCGGCATCACCGTGGGTTTTTTTATCTGGCTCATCAAACGCCGCGAGGGCAGGGTTATTTTTAAACGGATATCCATGACTCAATAAGCAAAAGTCGCAAATTCTTGAGGGAATTCAATAGTTAGTATTAATCGCAGAATGTTAATTATGGAAAGTACGATTGCCTAATCTAGGCATGGTACTTATGCTGGAGGACTTGATGACCCGAAGTAACGGCGGGCCTACAAGCAGATCGTCCCGGCCACTTCGGCCGCATTACCCCGCGCCAAGGGATCAGGATGGGGGATATCGTCCGCTGAATGCTGATAGCGCTCATCCAATAAGCGCTTCATTGCATCGAAATCTGGGGTAGGCCGGTGAGACACGAGACCCCACGTCTTAAAGACAGCCGGGATACCCAGCTTCAACTGCATCCGGATTCTTTGCTCCGTCAGTAAGCCAAGATCAAAGTGCGGGTCGTCCTCCCGCTCTTCCCGGAAGGCGCGATCCATCATTGCCCGCGAATCACCCGTAGGGGAAATTGGGCGGCCAAGTTTCGTCTCAACCTGCCATTGTACCACAATGGTGAGCAGCGCGTTTAGAATCTGCCAGTCAAGACATCCCTCTGCTCTCAGGCGCAAGAGCAGGTGGCGACAACTCTTGTCCTTGATGACCCGTGGCAACGTCAGACGCAGGCCGCGTGTGGTTGTCTCATAGCGGTTCTGTAGGTATTTTTCAGCTAGGGAGCGGCTGTAACCAGGTCCTGGACCAGTCCGCCAACAGAGTTCGGCCGCCTCAATTGGCTGAAAATTGGTGTGAAGGGCGGGTCGCGTCACTGATGCCAGCTCAGCAAAGGCGGGATTGTCTGGTTGCGCAAGCTTCATCAACTCACGCAAGGGCCGCACGGAAAACACGCGCGCGGGGAGACCGCGCTCTATTCTTTTCTCAATCAGCTCACCTAACTTTGGCACCGAGAGCGCGGTAGTCTGACCCAGCACCATCAGAACCACGCCCACCAAGTAGGCTTCATATTCTTGACTCGGTGTGTCTGGCGTTGCCTTCGGCATGGTGACCTTCCACCCCAGCTTGCCGTTATCCGGCAGTTGAACGCAGATCGGCGCTGTCCCGTCGTTTAGCTCAACGTCAATCACCACGCTTGACGGAATGATCAAGAGATCAACGTCGGCAAACTCGACCTGTACAATTTGAACTGCGGCCGCCAGTTCGAGCGCGGCAAGCCAAGTGTCTCTGTCATTCACGCAACGTACGGTCCAAAGGACACCGAAAGAGGACCAGGCCATAGACCTCTCTGCGCCTATATCGCCAAATGGATGCTGCCCCAACTCAGTGGCGATCTTCCCCTCGATCTCATCGGCCGTCATGCTAGACCAGGGTGGCTCATCAGACATGACACGAAAGGTGTTTTGTTCTGATTTCGGCAGTGGCCAAGCCGCGATCCCGTCGTCGATCAGGGGAATCATTCGTGGCGCAATGTGACTGGCAATCGCACGTAGAACTACAGCATGGGCGAACGATCTTTGCACCTGGGGATGCTTGGTCCAGTCATGTGGATTGCTCGCAACCCCATGGTGAGCTGCCAATGCGAAACTCAGGCTGTGAACGTACGTTATTCCCTCACCGGCAACGTAAAAGGTATCAGCAACACGGAAGGCCGCTTCTCCTACTAACCGTGAGGTACGCTCGTTATCGACGTGCAAGGCGGTGAAGAGTGCGCCGGCCGCATAGTAGCGGGCTGCCATATGTAGCCCAAGGTCTTCGTAGGATTGGCTGAGCAACAGCATCGAGAGAATCGACCCCTCGATGGCCTCGCCGGTGAACCAGTCGGCTTTCGCGTGGTGAAGTTCGTCAATAGCAGCCATGCACCGACCGGCAGCAAGATAATTGACCGCGCGGCGCCGTGCACGATCGGCGGCAGCCCCTTTTCCAGCGCGCTGTGCAACCAGTGCATCAACCTGACTGATGAGGGAGCGGAGCTGCTCGTTGGGTTCGACCAGGGTGGCGGTGGCCTCAAAAATATCCGCGATGTGGGTAATCGGGAAAAGCGGCGTTTCCCGCACTATATCGACTGTGGCCTGCCAGCGATCAAAGAAGCGATTTAGACCGTCTTTTGGGGCGAGGTCAGTTTCACGCGGAAGAAAGGCCGTGAGTGCCTGGGCTTCGAGCAACAGACAGCGGTCGCCACGCGACGGGTTGGCAGCTAAAGCATCTGCGAGCACCTCATCATTTCGTTTAAGCCATTCAGCCAACTTTTCGGGTGAAGCCGAGCTTTGCTTATGCTCCCTGGAACCCCATGCGTAGACCGTAAGAACCGCGGCGTCGAGCAGCTCGGCAGCGGGACGATCGTTCGATGCCGTCGCGAGGAAGGTCTCGACAAGTGCCATCGCGGGGTCAAGGGAACCACGGCCTCGGAGTTCCGCGACCGAGATTTCATAGCGGGCTTTCTGTATCAAGCGATCCGGAAGGCCGACGGCGAGGAAGCGCCGCATCGCCTCTATCCATCTACCGAGGTCGCGCTTAGCGTCATCCTCAAAAGTTGCGGCTCGCAGACCGCGCTTAATCTCAATGAAATCCGCGTAGTTCTCCGGCGTCTGGTTCTGTGTCAGCCAACGATCACGCGAGGAAGTGTAGTGCTCGTCCAGCGACGTGGTCGGCCACAAATCTGATGGTATATCCAGATATTTATCCGCAATCCAGCTTGTATCCCGATCAGCAAGCATATCGGCAATCGCTTGCCCGTCGAAAATGTCGAGCACAGCTCCGTGGTTATCTTGGCAGTACTTTTTCAGGATGTGTCGCTTTGCAACCGGCAGGTCTGGCTCGCAGAAGTAAGCTATATGGGTTGGCCGTTCGCCCGATGCAAAAATGGTTCGCAGGTCCGATTTGATTTTACGTACGATCTTTTTGTCGAGTGTGCATGCTCCGGCAATGATTCCCTCAGTAGCCAGAGCGGCAAATGATGAATTAGCGAGTGGTGATTTGGCGAGATAAGTGCGGTAGCTCTCGAAATCTCTCCCTTGATCGCCTCCAGACTGGACAGGACCAGTGGCAGGCAAAAGGTTTGAAGCAACCCGCACGCGCGCGAGATCAAACGCCAGATGCTCAAAATCATGCGCGGCATTTTGGGCCGATAGTTGAGCAAGCTGAAATCTAATGTAAGGCCTTAAGTCCGTGCGCTTGCCCGGCGCTTTGCTCACAACCTGATCCTTTCCACTTCGTCCTGTGTCAACCGTTCCTTAGTCCGATCATAGAGCTTGGTCGTTCGTGGACACTCATGCGCCGCCATTTCCTGCGCGTGTTCCAACGCACCACCGTTGGAAAGATACGCCGTGCTCCCTGTCGCACGAAAGCTGTGGTTGCCGATCGACGCGTTGATACCAACAGCAACAGCACGCCGGCGGATCATGCGCCATAGGCCCGCCGGGTGTTCGGGTAGCGGATGTTGGCGGTGAAAAATTCGATCTAGCGCCAGCACGCTTGCTCGCCGGCGGCGGCAATCATCACCGGCACCAGACGGGTGTCGGGCATCGGCGTCAAAGCGCCGGGCTGGATGATCTCGGGAATCTGGTCGGGAAGCGTCATGTTTCAACCGCTCCCGGCAGCAACCGGCTGATGTCCACCCGATCCCAAACATACAATAGCGCTTCGACATGCGCATCGCCCCGGACAATAGCGGCGGCGATGCGGTGATTTCCGTTCATAACTCCAATTTCGCTCCCGTCGGGCTGCCGCTGTAGATCGAGTTGGATGCTATGCTTGTCATTGGGAAGCCCGCTCTCCACGAAATGGGCGACGCGGCGGATATGAAAGTCGCGGCCAGATGGTCCTTGTAGGTTGGCGCTGGCGCTATCCCAGGCCTCGGTCTCAAATTGCCGGGCGGCAACCGCCGTCCGGATTTCGGCTTCGGTAATGGCGTCGCAGCCCCAAAGCCGCCCCTTAAGAGGATCGACGTGCTTTTGGAGTCCTATAACTGGAACCCGGTATCGTTTGATCTTCAATGTCTGCACACCCCTTTCCTACCGTGTATCTAACGCATGATAAAGGACGTTATCATGCGTGATTGGGCGAAAACCTTCGCTCGGATCGATAAGCCGCAACCCATAAACAGCCTGTGCGGCTGGCATACAATTGGGTTATCGCTATGCTGTCGTGCGGCTGTCGTGTTGCGCCAGCCCCGCGGCCCGCATGGTCAGAGCAGCAACAGGAGCTTGACCCATGACCACTGCCACCGCAGAGCCAAACCAAACGGCCGAAGGCGGCCCGCGCCACCTTACGCCGGAAGAAATCGGCTGGATGGTGAAGGCCTTCCGCACCGCCCATGGCTGGACGCAAGAGACTCTGGCCGAGCTGTCTGGCCTGCAAACCCGCACCATCCAGCGCGTCGAGCAGGGCCAGCCGAGCAGCACCGACACGCGCCGCGCCATCGGGCGCGCCTTAAAATTCGACGACCTCGACTTTTTCAACACTCTGAAAGGCCCTCCCACGGGCGAAGAGATGCAGAAGCAGCGGGAAGCGTTTGACCGCGAACACCTCCTCCTTGATGCCCGCGTTGTGGATGGACGTCAGCTCCTCGCATTGATGCAGGACGGCCCCGGCTTCGGGGCAATTTGCGCTATGAGCGTGGCCGATTTGCCGCGCTCGGCGCAGGAAGCGTTTGCGGGCATCGTAGATTTCGTGCGCGACTGCATGGACATCTTCGACGTTGCTCCGCAGTCGGAACTCCTCGGCTACGGCGACACGCTGGACGGAAGCATTGCCGAGCTGAAGGCGGCGGGCTTCTGCCTGTGCGCGGCCTTCCGGGATACGAAGCTCACCAACGACAGTTGGGCCGAAAAGATGCCCCTGCCCTGCCGCATCACCTACCTGCTGGCCGCTTCGAAAGACAAGCCTCCGGCAAAGGTCGCGGTCGCACGCAAGGTGTCCGGCGGATTTTGAGCGACCAGGAGCCGCAGCGATGAACATGGGCTGGCCTTCCTACCTGACCGTATACAAGCTATTCACCGATTGGGGGAGCTTGATAGGAGGCGTGTTCGCGCTCATCGCCGGAGCCGTGGCCTACATTGCAGGAACCTTGCAGGCCAAAGCCACGCGCCAGGCAGCGCAGATGCAGGTGGAGGCGATGCGACGCAGCGAGGAGCGTGAGGTTGACGCATTGCGGAAGTCGCTTGCCACCGAGATGCGCCAGCTCGTCGGGCGCTCCCTTGGCGCACACACATCGCTCAGAAACCTTGCGACGAAGACGAACGGCCCGATTACGGCGCGCATGGTGGATAGCTCCTCCCGCGTTCCTGCCGCCGTCATCTATCCTGGCAGCGCTCCCAAAATCGGTTTGCTAGACGGCAGCGACGCGATGGACGTGGTGATAGTCTACAACACGATAGAAATTGCGCGCGAGGGCGCAGCGGAGATTCTGCGCAGTCGGACGCCAGACGATATCACACCGCTAAATGTCGCAGCAGTCGCATCCGCGTTCCTGGAAGCCTGCAAATACGCCCGTGGAGTCCTGCCAAAGCTGAAGACGGGTGTTGCGCTCCATGACGATAAAGACAGAGGGCTCATCGCCATGATTGACGAGGCTGCATCTGCATGGGAGGTGACTATGAAGAGCTGGCCGAAATCCTAATGAGGCAGAAGCCGCACTATCGCTCAATCCCCACCTGCATAGTCTAGCCGTAGGTGCTAATATGGGCATAACGGAGCCATATCGGTACGCCGGCCAGTACACTATAATGCCTCGCGCGAGGCTGCTTCAGCGGATTTATGGGTGATTGAGAACCAATGCTGTGCATTTTTTGCTCTGAAGAACGGCCCCCCAGCCTTGAGCATGTGTTTCCGCTCGCGATTGGCGGCACTATCACGACGGACAGAGTTTGCGAGCCGTGCAACTCGATGCTGGGAACCCGCGTTGATGCAGCTCTCAGCGATTTTTTTCCTATCCGAACACGCCGGGCACAGCTTCGCTTGGCTGGTAACAGCGGCAACCCGCCCGTACTACACGAAATTTTCCTCGGTCAGGTGAAGCTCATCGGTCAAACCGCAGACCGAGCCCAAACGACTTTTAATACAGCTACGGGAAAGCTGGACACCAGACAGCTTTACCACGCGACCGAGATTGTCACACCGGACGGCAAAAAGACGCGCCAGATAACTGTCGACGAACGAGACAAAGATCAGATTCCTATAATTATTCAGCGGGAACGGAAGCGGCACGGCTTGCCACCGTTATCTGATGAACAGCTTTCAATTGAATCCAAAAATTACACGGTAAATTCCATCGACAGCCCATTAGTGCAGGTGTCACTTAGTGTAAGCTTCGCGTACCTCCGGCACGCAATGATGAAGATCGCCTACGAACTTGCATTCCTATGGCTAGGTGAATCCTATCTTGCAGACCCACTAGCTGCCGATCTGCGCGCCGCCATTTGCAAATCGGACTTGGCATCGACTGATAATTTGCCTGGGTACGTCGGCGAAGCGGAAAATTGTCCGCCCTTTACTAATTTCTGGACACCACACCAAGAACGTCATCTTGCATACGCCCAAATTGTCGGCGGTACCCTCATAATTGCCGTCCGTGTTTTTGATATATATGCGGCCGCTATAGTTGTCAGCAAAGAACCTGGTCGATATTTTCGGCGCCCCACGGATTCAGTGAAACTTCGATATCTTGCTATTGATGCCGTAAGCGGAAAAACTATCGACACAACCTTTGAAGAAGAATCGAAACGGCTCTTGGAAGCAATGAGACAGTATCAGCGCCGTCCGCCCTTCACAGACCCACTTTCGTCATCCGAGCCAGAGGCAAGATGTCAGAGCAATCCATAATAATGGCTATGTTTTTAGAGCCGTTCAAAACTGCCGCTGCGGATGGGGCAGTTGTGGAATTAAAATTGCGGATGCTCGCGGGTAAAGTGCCCGCGCTACAAAAATATGCCCATAAGAAGAATCTTGAAAATATCGAAGATGACCTAGCCGCGCACTTTTCCCTCTCGGCCGAAGATCAGGAGACGCTTCAATTGTGCCGCCAGCTCCGCAATAAAATACTGCACAGTGATTTCCGCGCAGCACGAAGGAAGCTAAACGAGCTAGGAGCCGAAACGACTCCTGGTGGGGTAAAAAAAGTTGACCTTCCTACCGTTACCGTGGCTGCGCTAGCTGACAAAATTCGCGGTGTTCAAGCAGGCACTGAGGGGGTGACTGTTGCTGATGCTTCCTCGGAAGATGGCGGCGTGTTGGGTTGGTTTATGGAAGCTGCAACCGCTGGCGATTTCCAGAAGGCGAGCAGCGCCTTCAAGGGAGCGGCGGCGATAGTCGATAGGCTAGCTGCCCTCGATAACAGTTAAAAAAGGGGTGCCCTGCGACTTGTTTGGGTTTGGTGATAATCTAGCAAACACACTCTTTGAGGAACCCCACATGCTAATCAGATCAATCCCCTGCCCTACTTGTCGCAATGATGTCGAGCCGTGCCCAGGGCAAATAAATTCAAAAAGTAGGCCGGAAATTTTGATGCCGTGTGGGGCACTGTATTGCCCCGACTGCAAAAAATTTCTTGGTGGGAAAACAAATTGCGGCCTGAACCTGGAAGCGATCAGTTGCCCAGCCCAAAACCCATAACAGCGCGAACATCGTCCTGTGCCTGTGGGGTCTCGTCGGCGCGGCCGGTGCAGTGGCGAAACTCCACTTGAGTCAGCCTTATCAAAGGGTTACAACTTCCGAAAGATCTGGGCGAAAGTGAGTTTTCTTCTTTATCTCCACTCAATGTGCCAAACCCTGATGTTTTGAGAGATTTTGGGCCTGGTCTTGTTCCGGCTGTGACGCACCCTTCGCCGCCACACTCTCCCAATACTGTTCTACCGTCTGCCGTTTGGTCTGGCGCCGGGCCATGGCCGCAATCCGCTCGGCGAGAGCCGTGCCGGATCGAGCTATATGAGCGACGGTTTCACCATAGCGCCGCAACTGCGCTGACAAGCCGGGCAACCGGCTTTCAAGAGCGCGGGTCAGACGCCGGTTCGCAAAGCGCTCCGGCAGACTGGTCGGTGCTTCCTGGGCTACGACACGCGCCTGTATTTTTTGGTGCGATTGCTGCACACTCTGAATCGTCCCCCGCCGCACATTCGCCGCGCGGGCTACAAAATCGACGGATGACCCCTTCTCCGGCTGCCGCGCTAGGTTGCGCTTCATATTATCCAGAACATCGCCGAGCGAAACTTCACGCCTGTCGCCCAGCGGTCGCCGTCCAGCGATCTCCGAGCGCTCAGCACCCTCTGAGGTGACGATAAAACTCTGCTCCCGGTGCCGGCTGCCCGACGTGTACGCCCCAAATGCAGAAACCAGCCGTGAGCCACTCGGCATGGCATGAATATGCTCGGTCACGGTGGACCCTTGCGCCGTGTTGGTCGTCAGCGCCTCACCATAAGCAAGCCGGACCTGGCCGCTGGTTTCGCCCTTGAGCGTCGTCCACGCGACAAAGCCCATTTTTCCAGACGGGTTGCGCATCATCAAGCCGTCTTCATGGATCGCGGTGATTTCGAGCACCGTGCCGTTCCGGCCGATATTGCCGACGGTGTCGGTTTCGGTGAATTTGGCGTTGGTCCGGGCAAACAAACGTACCCGATCGCCTTCAGCCAAAGGCAGATTGTAGCTCCGTACCCCCTCCCCGTCCGTGGCTTGCACGGTGATCTTATCGGCGCCGATCTGTCCTATCGTACGCCGGCGTTCGCGGATCGCCACGCTGATGTCATGCGCTTCGGTGTTGGTCGGAGCGCTTACGGTAATGGTGAAATCCGGCCGGCCGCGATGCTCATCACGCCGTTGTTGCCAAAGTGTGGCGACATGCGCGATGGCTTCCCGGTAGCCACCAGGGGCGATATGCAGAGTGTCATTAGCCGCCTTACGATCCAGCGCTTCAGCCGTCTGCCCATTGCGGAACATCAGCGTGGTTTCGCGTTCCTCCGCCCCCTTCTGCCTCACGGAACCCCCCAGCTCCGGCACGTTCTCCGCCCCAAGGGCGCGGCGCAACAGGTCAATCACGGGACCGGCCTCAACGGCCTGCATCTGTTTCGGGTCGCCGATCATCACAAGCTGAAATTTTTTCTCCTTCTGGACCGCCAGAATGTCATTGAGCTGGCGCGTGCCAAGCAATCCAACCTCGTCCACCACGACAACCGAGTTTCGGGTAAGCTGTATGGTCTTGGCTTCAATTCCCTTCAGAAACGACGCCACGGCTCGGATGTTTCCTTTGCCGATCCCTGCCTCAGCCAGGTCATCGGATTGCCGCCAGGCCAGGGCCATCCCGTAAACCACCCTCCCCTCCTCCTGCCAGGCCCGGACCAGCGGTTTGAGCAAGGTGCTTTTGCCGGAACCGGCAACGCCGATGGCAAGCCCGATGCGGCCGCCAGTACCCAGCTTGTCGATGATCGCGCGCTGCGCCTGGCCATGTTCGTTCTTGAAATTCAGATCGGGGAACGCCCGAACCGCGGTCTCGATCTTCGCCGGGGGAAGTGCTGCGCTTTTGTCCCGCCCCCCTGCCCTCGCCGTCGCAATCAGAATCGTTTCCTCACGCTCCTCCAGCGTGGTGGTAATCGAGATTTTTTCTTTGCCCTGGGTGCCGGCGACACTGCCCCAAACCAAGGCCGCATTCTCGCCCCGCCGGTTGATCCCGCGCTCACGGAACGCACGGGTGATGGTGCTCACATCCTCGGGCGATTCGATGCCCGCGATAATCAATCCTTTCGCGGCGGTGACTCGGGCATCGGCGCCATCAATCACCGCGCGCCGGTCAAAATGCTTTTCCAGCAAGGGCAATGCCGCCCGGTAAGCCGTCTCCAGGCGTTCCTCGCGGCTGAGTTCCGCTTGAATGGCATCCGGCCGCAATACGCTGCGGTGTTCATAGCCGATGGTCTCGGCCATTTTACGCCACGCCGCGATATCACTCACATCGTCGGATTTGGCGCCGCGCGGGTCCTGCACTCCGGATTTGAGCAGAAAGATTTTGCGTTCCGGGCTCAGACTATCCCAATCCACACCCTGGCTTTGTGCATAGGCGCGGGCGGCCTCGGTGCCGCCCAAGGTGCGCTTGCTGAATTGCGCCACCACGCTTTCGGGTACCGCCGCAAGCCGTGACATTTCGGTACGGTGATCGAGCGCCACCTCAACGCCATGTTTGCGGACATTTTTCGCGAGATAGGCGTGATAGAGCGCGCCCCATTCGTGAATCCGGCCTTCGAGCTGGGCGAGATCCAGCCCGCCTACCCTTCCGCTCTGCGTCTCAACCGCATTCATCACCGCGGCATGGGTGTGAATCTGCATGTCGCCCGGCACACGCCCTTTCGTGCCGGTGAGCGTGTGCAGTTCGGTCATGGGGCGGCCATGCTCGTCCTCTCGGATCACTTCGACGGTCGGCCGCGCCGAGTAATGGTCGAACGTGACGTAGCCAATGGAACCCGGCTCAAACCCGTTTTTGCCGCCATGCCCTAATCGCGCTCGGCCGATTTCCGTTTCAATCGCTAAAAGTGTGCTGTGAACCGCGTCGGTATGCGCCTGGTGCAACATCGCGCGCTCGGCCTGTGTGGGTGCCAGTGCCCAGGCAACGGAGAGCGATTTCGGCGCTGAAAAGGTGAGGTCGATATAGCCGATCCTGGATTTGCTCGCCTCGATTCCGGCTCGGTACTCCCGGTCAGACAATTCACTTCCGTCGGTCTTGCGGCCCGAGAGAATGTTTTCCCGTTCCACCGGCGAGAGGTCTTTCGATTTTGCCCCCATGGCGGCGATAAAGCGGATGACCGCCCTGCCCGCCTGGTCCTTGGCCAGTGGTTCACCGTCGGCCGTCTGGCCGGCAAGCACGCGCTCCAGCTCCGGCCTTGTCGGCCTGCTTGCCGCATCGAGACCGAACAATTCACCCAGAGAGAGCGTTGCGGACTGTTTTTCTTTACCCTCGATGTCCTTTCCATCGGCCCGTTGCCCATTGAGCAGAAAGGCAACCTCCTTGGCTGTGAGCCCGCGGTTCGGGTCGATGCCCAACCGGTTCGCCAGCGCCGGATTCATATCGCGGCGTGGTGTCGCGGTCGCACTGCTATGATCGCGCTCGGTGATCGCGGCCTGGATAGCAGCATCCATGCGCTCGGCCGGCATCTCGCCCGTAAGCCTGGCCAAACTGGCAAGCGCCTCGTCGTAAGGAATCATCCCGGCAGCCGTGAACGCGGCCAAGGCGCGCAAGTGCAATTCGTCACCCTCGATCGCCCTACCGTCATGCCCCAGCGCGCTCTCGCCCAGTCGCGCGGCTTCCGTATTCACCAGCTCGTCCAACGCCGCGCCTGGGCGCAACTGTCCGTCCACCGTATGCCGAAAATAGCGGCTGGCCGCTGCCGTCGCCGCAGTTGGCGGCGCCACGCCCTGCTCATAATAATCCGCCATCACCGCCATCTCCGGCGTCAATGTTTGCTGCAACAAGTGCTCGGCCATATTCCGCGCCCCGCGCCCGCTGCCTGCTGAACCGGTGCGGTAGGTCAGCATCTCAGGGTGACGCCGGAGCTGCGGGTGCGCTCCCCTGCCCCGCTCCTTCCGCGAAAGCGGCGCCGATGGCATCCGGCAATCCGTCAAATTTCTGGGCCAGGATTTCGACCCCTGCCCCCATCCGAACCACGGCTTCGGTTAGCTCGTCCAGGCTGGTGATAACGGGCGATGCCCCCGGTTCGTCACGGGCCGCGTCCACCAGCTCGTGCAGCAAATTGGTCTGCTGTTGCAACGTATCGAGCACCAGGCCAAGCGCGGTGACGATGGCTGTCTGGCCAGCCTCCAAGGCCGCAAGACGGCTGGAATCAGGGGCGGGCGACTTGTCTGCGGGCATCGGCTGCTCCAGCTTTGCGGGCCACTCGGGCGGCGATTTTCGCTATCCTATCCTCGGCGGCGGAGCGCCGCAACAAGTACCCGCTAGGGTGCCTTGGTCTGCTACAAAAGCTAAACTCAAAAATCCCGCTCACTGCAAGATTAGACGCTACTAAAAGCGCCTCGAAACAAGCATCTATTTACGCTACGGAATGCGCTACTAAACCTACAAAATAACTTGACCAAAAGAACCAATCTGGAGCCTGATAGCACCATGGTCGGCAAACGCATTCCTCCTGACAATGAAATCGAAGCCCTCGCGGCGATGTTGCGCCCGCTGGTTAAGCGCGGCGAAACAATCCGCCCGTTCCTCCGGCGCAATCAAACCCGGTTGCGGGAAATCGTGGATGAGGAATCCTGGGCCAGTTTGGCGCTCGTCCTGACAAAACTCGGCATGACCTACAGCACGGGCCGGGCCTGGACCGCGCACACCATCCGGGTTGAAATGACGCGCGCCATCGCCCCTCGCAAAAGGGAGCGCGATCAGCAAAAAACTGCCACAGTCGAACCTCACGCGCCTTTGCTGTCCGCGCCCCAAGCGGCGCCTCATGCGGCTTCACCTTCGCAAACGCCACCCGATTCCGGGCCACAATTCAAGCCCGCCTCCCCCCTCCCGCGCCCGTGCCAGCGCCTCATCCACTCGCGGCAAACCCAGCACCGAAATTCAAAGCCTTTTCGGTAAAGCCCAACGCACCACCCCAGGAACCAACCCCGGCTGAACTTCAAGAGCGTGAGGAAATTCAAAAACGCTTCTTCCCATCATAATGATCCATTCTTTTCCGATGAAATCGGCAAAGCCGTTATTTTATGTGCAGGATAGGCGGCTGGTGATACTCCGGCGCGATATGCCACGCTCAATGTTAGGGAGCGAACCGGCTTACGGAAGATGAAAGACGTGATATAAGGCTCGTGGGGCGGTACGCGCCGCTCTGGGGTGTGGAAACCTCTCATTACGCGGTTCGGTGTCGCCGTGAGGCACCGGAACTCCTGGACCAGTTGGTCGGGGAGCCTGTGACGCATGTCCAGGTTTCCTGCGAAACTAAAGGTCACAGGGCCGTCGTAATGCGGTTTTCCAACTCCCCGATCAGGGTCAGGATGTTGTCAGCGGGGGCGCACCGCAGACATTGCACGCATAGGAAGTGAGAATGACTGGCCGCGCCGCGCCAAAATTCAATAGTCTGCCGGGCGACGTTTACGGCGTTGGTAAAGGTCTCTCGTGCTTTGGTGGACCAGGGGAAGGGGCTAGGGATGAAGCTATGGCCTAAACGCAAACCCCGCTCGGAAGCCAAGACGCCCGCCGGTCCCAATCCAGGAGCGCCGTCGTTCAACGTCCGCGCGCCTACCTACCTCGTCGCGGGCAATCACCTTCGTTGTTGGACATGCAGTGGCAATGCCGCCGTCTATGCGCTCGTTGTTGCGCCCCCATTTGACCGCCGCGATGGCGCACGACAATGGGAGCCTGGCACCAGTCCCGCCGTCCTGGCGTATATTGAGAGTTTGCCGGAGCGGATCGCAGATCACCTCAAGCTGACCGCCCCACGGTATTTCCGCGACGCAAGCCAATGGCATCGCCGGCCCTACTGGATGAATCATTGCGAATACTGCGGCGCAAAGATCGGTGATGCCGAGACTATCGAATCTGCCATCGCGCCATTGAATACCGGGCGTTTTCAACCTGCCAACGTCAAATTATCTCACGTACCACAACCGTTCGAGGCATTAGCAACTCTTCACAATTGTTCCGATCCGGTCTCAGTTGAGGCGTGGAGGACAAAATAATCGGGTGGCCGTGAAACGGGGGAACCATTCGGGGGCCTTCGAGACCGTCCAGGCATACCCGCGTGCAGAAGGACGAGTATGACCCATTATCGTCATTTCCAGGACGCGCTGCGGGACCGTAAGCGGTCATTCGTTGAAAAGTAAAGAGGCTTGCTTGCCCCCCGGCGATCTGCCAGCCTTCCGATATTGATCGATCTTCGAGGTGTAAACTGTGGCGACTTCACCACCTAATGTGCCCGGCTCAGGGTACCTCAACGCCGAATGGTGGCCGATTCGCGTAGGCGAGGAAAATGCCAACGGCACGGCTGAGCTATCTCCATTGGTCAAACAATTCGTAAAAAAATACGTCTTGAGGTTTCCTGAAGAAAACAAGCTGTTCCATTACACTACCATCAGCGGTCTGTTTGGAATTATCGAGGCGAACGATATATACGTTAGCCACGTTCGGTACCTGAACGACATTTCTGAAGTCACGCACGGACAGGAGCTGGCCGCTAATGCGCTTCGAAAGATGGCCACTAAGCCGCGTTTTGGTGGGTTTTCCAAAATCCTAGAACACGCTGCAGGACTAATTTTAAAAAATGTTGTTAAAGATTATTTTGTGGCGTCGTTTTCGAGGGTGGGTAATGACCTTACTCAGTGGCGTTCATACGGAAAGGAGAGTGGTGTCTGTATCGAATTCGATCTCTCTGCTCCGCACAGTTTTGTGCATTTTCACGCTGGCAGTCTTGCCCGGGCGGTGTACAGATCGGGGGACAAATTGAGGCTTACCTTGTTTTGGGTTCAGAGATATCTTGCAGAATATAGGGCAGAACTGAATCGCTCTCATTCGTTGCCAGATTGGGCACATGAAGCATACGCAAAATCTCTTACAAGGAAACTTGAGTACGAATTTTCCAGATTCAAGCATGATTGCTTCAGTTCCGAACAGGAGATAAGGCTTATAATTTCCGGGGACGAACCTATTCACCGCCCCCGCCGCTATCGTACAAGCGGGCGTTTTATCATTCCATACTATCATGCTTCTGATACAACGCTACGAGAGGATGGTACCATATGCATTGATGGCACAGTCATCGAGTGTCCCAAGCTACCCGTAGCATCGGTGACGGTTGGCCCGATGCAAAACCAAAGTTTATGCGCTCAGAGTGTTCAGGAGTTTCTTGCAGCACGTGGATACAATCCAAATGTTGTACGAACGTCGGAATTGCCATATCAGTCGTATTGACAGGCGTCTTTAAATTTATCCCGCAATAACACCGCGCCACGGTATGGCGATGGGACGCAAGCGCACGGCGTCCGGTTCCGTGATCACTCCATCACCAGCTTGGTGACTGACTTGGGTCGATTTGGGATCGGCGGCTTTCCCGGTTCAAGTGCCGGAAAGCCTCCAAGCAGTTATCGTGCCGCCCGAAACCGGACCAACCGCTTTCCACCCAAAGCCGAAATTCAAACCGAGGCACTACCCAACAGCCCTTCGGTAAGCCGCATGACCGGCGTCATTCTTTCCTATCCCAATAACCGCGCCGCCGCTTGGTTCGCGCCAGCGTGGCGAGCGCGCCCAGCGCGGCGGCAACGGTTTCATGAGCATCAAGCCGCACCCGACCGGTCGTACCCAGCCGTCCCCAATGCCGTGCCAGTAGCGCACAGCCGAACAAATCGACATCAACCGCAAGCGCATAGAAACGCCGTTCATTTTTCTCAGGCCGGACGCGGATGAGAGAAACTGCGCCGATGGAGCCCTTGGTGGGAGGATGATCCGACAATTTGTTGCCTTCCGAACTGTGCCGCCAACCAGATTTGTACGCGCGGCCGACTCGGAGCAGGTGAGTCTTTTTTGGAATCCCGCTGATTCCGAAACCGCATGGCTGAGCTGGGGTTCCTATCCCTCTGGGCCCGGCTCAAAGTGAACGCCAATCATTCCCTGGAAATCGCGACCGGGCCTATTGGACCCGCGGTATCCCCGGTGACGACGTCGCGGTAATCTCCCCGGCATGGGGGCATAGGGCAGGAATCATGGCAACCGTTCGTAAGTGGGAATTCAAGTCAAAATTTCGGGCCAATGCCTATGGTTGGCGTGGCTCAAACCTCGCCGTCATCCGGCTTAAGGAAGCCGCCGCTGAGATCAAATCCGTGGCAAAGTCCGATCCTGTCCTAGCGGGTGACGGCGTCGTATCCCTGGCCGAGCGCATCTGGCCAAGTTTGCAGGGAATCGATAGCTCGTCCGGCGCCCTTGGGTCAGCGGTCTTTCGGACCCTGAACGAGCTGATTCCGATCCTTATCGCCGCACCCGCGGATCACGCCACCAGAGGCAAGTGGCTGGCGCGCTTATTCGAGGCGGTCCAGAACGACGGCGTCGACTATCTGGCGCCGATCGAAGAGCGCTGGGGCGAGATCGCGCAATATCCCGTTTTGATGGACGAATATGCAGACCTCATGCTCGCAATGGTGCGTCGTGCCTGGGCCGACCATCAGAATTTCTCGTATGTAACAGGCACTTCTATCTGCTTGTCCTGCCTGCTGGAACGTGGCCGTTACGACGAGCTTCAGGAATTGCTCGCCACCCACCGTGTAAAATTCTGGCCCTACCATCGTTTCGGCGCGGAGGCCCTGGTGCGTCAAGGCTTGTGGGAGGCCGCCATCGCTTTTGCCGAAGCCGCCCGCAGCAAGACAAATCCCGGCTACTACGAACTTTCCATCGATCGGTTTTGTGAGGCCCTGTTGATCGAACAAGGCCGCTCGGATGAGGCGTATCAAAGTTACGGGCTGCGGGCGGCAAACGGCACAACGAATCTCGCCATCTACCGCGCTCTGGTCCGTGCCTACCCCGCCCGCGACCGTCGCCGGATGCTGCTGGATCTGATCGACTCTCGTGGCGATAAAGGAAAATGGTTCGCCGCCGCGAAGGATGCCGGATTTTTCGACATCGCCATTGAGTGTGCTGCCGTCTACGGCGCAGATCCCTCGACATTGCTACGCGCGGCGCGGGATTTTGTTGGCAAGGAGGCAAAATTCGCCGCCACTGTCGCACTGCTGGCTCTATCCAGCTTGCTGAACGGCGGCGGGTATGACCCGAGGCCTGCGGAAGCGGCCGACGCAGTCAAATATCTTCTCGCCGCATCGCGCGAACTGACAGCGCTCGACTGGGCAGTCGGCGAACTCGGCAAGCTGGCGGCGCAGCCCTGTGCCGCTGGCCGGGAGCCGTTTCAGGCGGCCATGAGAACCGCGCTGGCGCAATGGCATCAAGATGAGAACAAAGCGTAGCGGCCACTGCGATGGCGCGCAGCGGTCGCGCTTTATCAGCCCAGCGATGGGTTTGTATTTCCTGATTTTTCCATTTCTTCCGTACTGACGGCACTCCGGCGGTGCTGGCTGTGAGGAGGGCCGGTGCAGCCGGCCGTCCTGCTGATCGTATTGTGGAGACTTTATGTGGCGCTGGTGAGATGAATTGTACGGTTGCGGCAGTGATCGTGACCCGGATGGGCTGAAACCCGCTTGGGGTTCAGTGGAGCCCGGCTTCTGGGCTGAATAGAGCGCGGCCGGCGATAGCCGGGCCGCCATTATGTTGGCGGAGACGTTAAATGGCTGCCGTTACCTTCTGTGCGAATAAGCGTTGAAGGGTTTGCCCGCCGTGGATCTGGCAATAGTCGTTCCAATCCGTGCCCTCGGAGGATGAATCGAAGTCGGGGAAAATCGTTATAGCATTGCTTGCGGCGGCGGCTTCTTCGGCTTTTACGATGCCGATATTCTGGAGCGGGATTTTTCTGCGAGGGAGATGGTGGTCATTGTCGCCGGCAATAAGCATCAGCCGAGACGGAAATTTTTCACGGAGGGCAAGCGTCACCGGCAGGAGGTTGCCGGAGTGGCAGGCGACCACAACCGGGAACTGGGTGGCTTCGTGGATACTGGCACCGGTGGCGTATCCCTCGACGATGATTAAAGGCTCGTCGGTGTCGAGCAGGCCGATGGGATGAAAGGTCGCTTTGGCAAGCGCGCCTCTCATATATGTTTTTTGGTTGCTCTGATTGGCAGCATCGAATGAAATTCGCTGACAATTCCAAATGGTGCCATCCACCGTTTGGAGCGGGAGCAAGAGGTCGCTGTTGTCAAACAAGAACAGGCCGTGAGCGCAGACGCCCTTCATGGCGAGGTATGGGTGAGAAGTCGCGGGCAGCGAATTAGCGATGAGAGATTGCGCCTCGATGGCCGCCTGTTTCTGGCGGTCTTCACGGACCTGCTCATCGCGGATTGCGCGGGCGCGGATTTCGCGGCTCGCTTGCTGGCGGTCGGTGGCGCTCAAGGGCGGGACGCATTCCGGCCGCCAGGTTGCCTCGTAATCTGTTTTCCAGTTTTTGATGTAGCCGACGGGCATCTTATCGAGGTGCAGCTTATAGGCTCCAGACTTGGCGCCGTGCCGGTCGCCAAGCACTGGCAGACGATGAAGATGCCCATCGAGTTGCAACGGTTGATTGACGAGTATGCCTGCGGCTTTTATGGCGCAGGTGAATTCGGCAATGATGTCGGAGACATTTGTTTTCATTCTGGATATGACAGGCATTTTATTCTCGCGAATGGCATCGTACATGATGCGCCGGGCTCCTTTCTTATATTGATTTTTTGGCGTGTTGTTAAGCCGAAAAAGGCCGGGCGTGAGCCCGGCCTTCAGGCGTCTTAGTCGAAGGCTTGCATCTCCGCCTCTGCGGCAAGGCGATCCACTTTCTTGTCGTTGGGGAGCGCGCGGGCGTACGGTTTCCATTCGCTGCCGGTGATTTTAGCGAACGCTTCCACCGCGCCTTCGGCGGCGGCAAGCAGCGCCATTGCCTGGAGACCGACCTGGGCGGCAAACTCCCGTGCGCGGGTAGCTTTGCTGTCAAAACCTGCAACCCCGTCTCGGTCTTCATCGCGGCTGTCGTTGGACAACCGCGTGGTCAGCTCGCGGGCGAGCGTGACTTTGGCGCTGTAGAAGTCACCAGCTCCGCAGGCGGAGGCAACAAAGGCTCCAACAATGCGCTGGAGGTGGATTTCCAGAGCCTGTTCGTTCATCGCGCTTTCAATGGCGGTTGAGGATGCGGTGATTGCTCCCTGGGTTGCGTCCTTAATCTCGTGAAAATCGAGGGGTTCCAGTGCGAAGCGGACTGCAAGGCGTTCAGCTTGATCCACGGTCGGGCAAAGGAGGCGTGCCCGTTCGATTGTGTAGGCCGGGCGGATAACCGCTTTGGCGGCCGGGGCGGTGGAGGATTTCTTCGCAGTGTTTGCCATAATCGTGGAACCTTTCAAATTCCGAGGTGTCGGCCCATGCCGGCATCGTTTCGGTGTGGGCGAAAAAAGCCGTGATCTTCTGGGCTGCCTGCCTGGAGTGGTTAGATGACCGGCACGTTGGCGGGTTGAATAGCGGGCGGTCCCTCTTGGGGGGCTGCGCGATATGCCACCTGCCTATGTGTAGGCCAGGGGCCGTCTTGGCGGCCCTTGGAGACTAACCACGCAACCGAAGGCACAACGCGCAGCGTTGTGGGTATGGTGGCTCAGAAGATTGCGGCTTAGACCACATAAACCGAAGCGATCCCGACATGAGCCATGACACAAGAGGTTGAAGTGGGTTGTACGTCTTTATGGCACTGCGAAGGCTAAATCCTTTTCAACCGCCCCGGCCGTCAAAGATTTCGTCAAGGTTGCGTTCGTCGGGTTGACTTGTTCGGCGGTGATTACCTGAGCGGCGTAGCCACTTCGTGCTTTCCGTCGTCACGAGATTGGATGAAACTGAGGGGGCAATCACTGAAACCTCCCTTTGCCGTCCGCGATGATCGTGGTGTGAAATCTTGCGTACCGTGTTGCTGGAGCCTTTGTTGCCTCTGCTTGTTGAGATGGTGAAAGGCGGCAACGTCAGCATCGCCAGCGCGACAATGTGTTGGCCGATGGCAGCCGTGGTGCAGATGAACGGGGTGTTTTGACGGCGCTCGCTGAGCGTAGGCAGTTTTCCGCTATAAAACGTTTCTTTTCAATGGCTTATGACTTGCGCGATGTGGTTCGGTTGGTTTAAGTTGCGATCATCAGGGAGCATGGAAATGTTGATCGACGGTATCTGGGTAGAGAATGCGGTTCGGTTTCCCGTGGAAAAGCGAAGCCATCCGAGCTTGGACGTGCTGGAGGAGGTCAGGCCGGACTATAAGGTCGTTGCTGCCGTTCTCGAAATGTTGGGCCGTGAGCCTTTGGAGTCCGATCTGAAGAACATGGCTGACGATGCAATGGCGGAGTTTCTTAAGAGCTTCGGTTTTTTGCAAAGCGCAGCAGAGCTAAAAGGTTTGATTTCTAATCTGCGCGAGAGCTTGATTACGGAAGCTATCGCGCTTTGTGGCGAGGCGAAGTTGCTCGCCGACGAAGCGTATAAGGCTGGTACCCTCGCTCGAACGGCAAAGCACGAAAAGAGCCGGAATATTGCCGGGCATCACGCGCGGGCCAATAAACTTCTAAATCAATCGGCTGAAGCGACCGTGGAGGCTTACCGATTCAGCGAGGAGGTTTTCGGCAAGTGCCGTGCCCTGGATTCTTATCTTCGGTCGTTCGGTGCGGTTTCAAGCGAATGGTTGATCGCGGCCGGTTAGCCCTCGGAGGGCGATCAATCTCTTTCGATGCGATGCTTTAATCGCATCCGCAAATCAGGCGGCACCCAGCGCACGATGAGGCGCGGGGTGTTTACCTGATCGGCGCATCGTTTGGCAGACCAAAACCAGTCCTGGGACCATTTTCGGCCTTGCCCGTAGCCGGGGACGTGGCGGTTGATGCGGTCGTGGATGCCACGGCGCATTTCTGCGCGGATTTGCGCGGCGGTCATGGGCGCCCAGGAGCCCGGCCCGTTGGGGTATATCTTGCCGGGATCGTCGAGCTTCACCTGTTTCCACGCGCGGAGGTATGACTCCATGGAGACGCGGCGGCCTTGGTATAACGTGACCGCATAGCCGCCTCTGTTCGTTCGGGGCGTGGCGTTAATCATGATCGCGATTCCAGAGGTGGGCGTATTCCATGCGGCGCGGGTACCAGTGGATAAACTGGTGGGGCGTGTTGCTGTCGTCGTCGGGCGGCATCGTATCCACCGTTATATCGGTGTAGTCGCGCGGCCCGATAGGTTCGCCTGATTTCGTACACGGCATCAAGTCAAAAATGTGGTGATATGAAGCGTTGTGCCATATCTTCCGGCACATCTGCCAGCACCAGAGACCTTGATGCTCATCGACATAATAGACGCGACAATAATCATCATCGGTTGAATGATATTTCAGGTGCATGGGCTTGGTCTTTGGCTTGGCCCCTGGCTGATTGCTGGGATGGTCGGCGTCGGCGGCATTGACCGCCCATCCGAAGAGCGAGCCCGCGAGCACCGCATTGGCGTGTGCTGTGGTGATGTTCCAAGACTCGTTGAACGAATCAACGTCAATGTTCGAGGAGGCGGGGAAGTACCCCTTTTCCCCCGCGACAATAAAAACCGGTTCTTGGGTTGAGGGATGCTTCGCGGCGCATATTTTTGGCAGTTTGGCGAGGTTTGCTCTAATGACCTCCCCGTTTGAGTTCGACATGATATGTTCCTTTTCTTATTACGTGCGAATTTGCAGAGAACCGCTTATGTAGCGGTTTTCTGTTTTTTTGCTTCGCGTTCGAGGCTGCGGGCAATCGTTTTGAATTTGGTCAGGCTGACCTCGCCGGGTTCGAAGAGGCCGCCGTCAGGTGTTGGAAGCACACCGCGATAGCCGCGCATGTTCCAATAAAGCCGCTGAACGCGCTTTCCGTTCAGCAGGACGTGATAATCGGGAATGGTCTGCAAGCAGTGGCGCTGCGTGCTTTCCTCGAAGGTGATCCTGAACGGGGTCATTGTTTAGTGCTGTCGATCGTTTTGACGAAGCGGTCCAGGCCGAGCGGATCGGTCTTGTCGTCGATCAGCCTATCAAAGCCGGGCGGCTTACGTTGGCCGCGGCTGACGGCGACGTGGATCGCGTAGGACTCATCGGGAATGGCTTCGCGCGCTTTCGCCGCAAAATGATCGACGATCTCCTTGAGGTCGCTCGCGCGTTTGATTTCCGCGAGCCTTCTGAATTTGCTCAACAGATCCAGGCCGGCAACATCGAATGTCATGGTGCGCGAGATGTAGGGCACACCGTTGTACTCATTGCGCTCGAAAACCGTGGGGGTCAGGCTAAGGTTGATTTGTGTCATTTGAAACTCCTCATTGTTGCAAAATTGCCGAAGCCACGGATGTGGGTGCGGATTCCGATGAAGTCGGAACCCACAAATGTGGGTTCGTAGTGGAATGCTATTTGTTACCGGGAGGTGGGCGGCTCGCTGTATTTGTTAGCCAGTCCCCGCGTGGCTCCACCTCCCGAATGGGCAAGAACGTCGGAGACTGCGCGGGCAGCCCGAGGCCATAAGTTCTTTCGAGTTTTTCAACGAAAGCCATGGCGATGGGCAGCGTTACGTCGCACACCATCTCTTCGTAAAGTAGAGCAGAGATACGGCGTTCGGGGGGTGCGCTCTTGTAGCGCCCGCCGATCCATATGGGTTCGTCGGGTTCGCCACCGACATCCCAATCGTAATAGTTGACGAACAGGAAACTCCCGTCGTTGAGATTTTTGCGCCAGGCCAAGCCGCCCCCGCCGGTGATTTCCGGTTGAAAACCAGCGGCGAGCATGGCGGAAAGTTCAGGCGCTTCGTTAATGCGGCGGTTCACCATCTGCCAAAACCGGCTGGTGGCTTCGTCGGCGTACCGGGTGTTCAAGCCGAAAAGGCTGGTTGTGTTGCTGCGTGCCATCGAGGGCTGGCGCGTCGTGTGGGCTGCGGACTCCATGATGAATTCCAATCTTGAAAGATGAAAAAGCCCGCCGGGTTAGGGGCGGGCTTTTGAGGATCAGGCGGCTACGGAATCTTGCCCCGCGTCGTCCGCGTCGGGCTCCGGGTCTTGGCCGGTGTGACCGATGCTGCGAAGAATTTCCGCATTATCGTCCCCCTCCCCTGCGACGCTTTCAATGGAATCATCCTCAGTTTGACCATAGATTTCGTAATGACGGGGTGCGTCGATGGCCTTTGCATCCTCCGGCGTTACGGTGAAGTTGGCGGCCGGGTGAACGTAGTGCTGCCCCGCCAATTCCTTCAGGATTGCGCCTCGCGTTTCCTTTCCGGTGTTGCGCGGCTGGATTTTATGCTGACGGCCGACATTTTCGATTTCGGCTTTCGACAAGCAGGAAAGGAACTCTTCGGTCGCCATGTTGGGCAGATGGCGGTCAGCGTTGATCGCCGTCGCTGCGACCAGGGCGAGAGGGCCGGTTTTTGCGCTGTAGGAATCGCGCAGATTCAGGCCGAACCGGAGGCAATCACGCGCGGCCTGCCGGAGCGTTTCAGGGTCGGCGGTCAAAGTACCGCCGGCGGCGATGGCGCGGGCGATGGCCGGGCGGCCTTTTGTCCGCAATTTCTCGTCGGAGGTGCCGGTTTTCACGTCAACGTTATTGCCACAGAAGGCCATCACCAGCAGCCCTATGAGGGTCAAGTCGTCGATGGCGTCGTTGGCGAGGCCCTCGTGCAAAGCGTCGGTACGCATGTCGCCGATCATCGCCATGCCCGCCTGGGTGATGGGTGCGCGAGATGGCGCCGGTTCGGCACTGGGCGCCGCAACGGCCGCGGCGGTCGCTGTGGCGCCCGCCGTTATGCCTGCTTTCCCGGCGGCGGGTTTGGCGGGCTTTACTTCGACCGGCATCCGGTAGGTGATGACTTCAATCTTCCCGGTACTTTCATTGATATAGGAGCCGGTCAGGTCGGACTTTTTCGCGCCGTGATAAATGCGCTCGGCCTTCTTATGGGGAAGCTGGGGCGTGCCTTGTTTGTCGACCGTCAGGATGATGCCCTTTTTCGGCAAAGTGTTGGCCATATGCTCGTACTGAGCACCCAGGAATTCCTCGGTCTGGGTCGTGTAGCGATTGTCCTGATCGCCCTGATCGAACAGATCTTCGAGCCAGACGATGCCGTGGGCCTTGGCCAGTTCGGGGTCAAATTTCGCATCGCGGGCGTAGTAGCGGCGATTGTCGAGCGCCTGGGCGATGGCATACCATTGGGCGTGTTCGCCGCGCTTCGGCTTGTGTTTTTTCCAAACCTCGGCCTGGTCCTCGATGCTGGCGGACGCGATGAGGCGCAGCTCGCGGGCGTTGGGCTCATCGTTCAGGGCCATCTGTTCCAGCATGGCCGGGTGCATCTTGCCGCACTGGCGTAGGCGCTGAATCGTGCGGGTAGGCAGGTTCAAGGCGGTCGCGATGGCGTCTTCGGTCCAATCGGCGCCGGTCAGGCTGACGATGGCCCGCCAGGTGTCCACAGTGTTGAGGCCCGTGCGGACGACATTTTCCGCGACGGACCGCATCGCGTTGGTACGCGTATCGCTGTCGGTGAAAAGGGCTTCGATTTCGGAGAAGCCGGCGCGGATGCAGGCTTGCACGCGGCGGTGTCCAGCGACGATGAAGAATTCACCTTCGCGTTCCTTGCAGAGTGGCAACTGGATGAGGCCGACAGCTTGAATGTTGGCAAGAAGCTGTTCTTCGTAGGCGGGCGCCGCGGGGCTTCTACGCGGGTTGAGAGGGTCTTCCTTCAACAGGCGTGGATCAACTTTTTTGAGTTCCATGGTAGTAATCCTTCGTTGGTTTGGGTAAAATGTTGACGACAACTGCAACCGTTGCAGGGCGGCGTAGAAACACCATTGCTGGCGAGCGGCCCTGCCCGGTGCTTGGGCCGGGCAGGGCTGCGTAGGCAGCGATGGAGCGGAGCGGTGGTTCTTAAGCGGTTCTGCGAGAGGGCTTTATTTTTGATTTTTCTCTCGTTGTTTTCCGTAATCGCGGGCTTTAACGCGCCTGTGTTTGGGAAAGCCGATAAGCGTTAGACCAAGCATCCTTGAGGGCTTGGTGCGACTGGCGGACATTGCCGCCAACATCCAATCGACTGTAGAGGCAGGTGAAATACTCTACGTTCATATCCGTCATGTGACCGATCGCTTGATGAGTTATGAATTCGCGCGCGCGGCTGCGGATATCCTCATCCTGGTCGTGCCATCCGTAGGGGCTTGGTGTCGTGTCGTGGGCTACCTCACGGCAGGCCAAGCCAAGCTCGTTCGTCCACATCACGCCGATTGGGTAGCGGGTCATAATGCGCGGGCATATAAAATGCACGCTGCATTCGCCTCGTCGCGCGAAGCGAATGGGCCGTGGCGATCTGACCATGTTTCATCCCAAAAATACCACCCGCAAAATTCAATGTCGGCTGTTTCCGGCTCGCCGAGTTGCTCCGGTAAAACAGAGTGTACGGGGTCGGTGTCGTAGTTCATTTTGTTCTCCATTCCTTCGTTCTATCTCCAACCGTTGCAGGGCTGTGTAGAAACACCATTGCTGGCGAGCGGTCCCTGCCCGGCACTTAGGCCGGGCCGGGTTGCGCAGTCAGCGATGGAGCGGAGCGGTGTTTCTAAAGCAGCCCTGCGAGGAAGTTTTCAATTTCCAATTTCTCTCGCTCCTTAATTTTATTGATGGCCTGTCAGATAGCCTGACTGTCCGCGCGTGAGCCGATGGTTCAATATTTCGGATGGACACATTTCCGGCGGGAAAAGCGTTGAAATGCTGGTTTTGTCAGCGGTAAATATCCATCCGCCCGTGCCGTGGGCGTGGCGGTATGCGCGGGCGTCCTTGAGGCTCTCGAATTCGAGATACTGTTTCATGAGATGAGCCTTTGTGATGGGGGTTGCGGTGCCCCGCATGTGTTCATGCAGCGCACCAGACAGGGGAGATTTTTAATCCACGTCGTCGTCATCAGCGTCGGGTGACGACATGTCTTCGAGGTCGTCGCCCATGTCGCGGCGGCGAGAAGAGTGGAAGATTTCCGCGAAGCGGATTTCCTCGTCGGTTGCGCCTGGCTCTGCTTCGGTCGAGGCCGCGAGAGAGGCTTCCAGCTCCTTGAGTTGGTCACGCTTGGCTTCCAGCTCGTCCTTCATATCGAACGGCTGGTCGAGACGCGGCGCAAAGTCTGCGATGCGGCGTTCCGCATCGCTTACGCGCTGTTTGGCCTCTTCAAGTTCTACTTCAAACCTGGTGAGGGTGTTCTCCAAACGAGCCACCACGCCGAGGGCGGTAAGCTCTTCAGGGAGCCCGATGCGCTCGTTATTGTTGGAGCGATAGATGATCGCTTCGGTCCCTTCGATCTTATAGAGGTTGTTGACGGTTACAGCTATTTTGAAGGTGAAGCCGCCGATTTCGCCAAAGATCGGCTTTTTGCTATCCCACCCGCCTTCGAGAATTAAGCGGATCAGGTTCGCGCCCGCTTGTTTGCGTTCGGTGTACGTCACACCGTTAACGCTCATCGCGAATTGGTCCGCAGCGGTTGGGATGCGCTTGGCCAGGTCGGCGGTAATGTGCTTGATCCGGCCGGCGTTGAACTCAATGCTGCTTTGCGCGGAATTGATGGTGCGGCGGATCGAAATTTGATTATCGCCGTGGGCGTCGCGGAGGCGTTCCAGGCGGGCTAATTCCGCCTGGATTCCGGCTTTTTGCATCAAGCGCTGGTCACCCGATGAGATGGCCTTTGCCATCGCAAACTGGTTAGATTGCGCGCCAACATCCTCCAGGCGGCGGACCGCACGGTCCCCGCTGAGCGACGCTTCGATGAAACGCTGCTTACGCTCGTTGTTCTGCCACATGGTGGCATCCATCGAGGTCAAGGTCGCGTAGGCGAAGATGCCGATTTCTTCGTTCTGGTTGCCCTGGCGCTCAATCCGGCCTTCGCGCTGCGAAATATCGGACGGCAACCAGGGCACGTCGAGGTGATGCAAGGCCGCGAGACGCTTTTGCACATTGACGCCGGTTCCCATCGTCAGGGTGGAGCCAATGATGAAACGCACTTGGCCCGCATTAAAGGCGGCAAAGAGGCGTTGCTTCTCGGACGTTTTCTTATAGTCCTGCATGAAAGCGATTTGGCTTTCAGGGACGCCGCGCGCCACGAGCTGGGACTTGATCCAACGATAGGCGGAGAAGCCGCGCTTCAGTTCCACGCCATTGGTACCAATGTCGGAAAAGATCAGTTGCCCAGCACCCGGCTGCTCGTAGGGCACGCCGGCAGAGGCGTAGTACAATTTGTCGGCGGTTGCCTGATAGATATTGAAGGCGTTTTCGATAAGCGCGTTCAATTTGCTTCCAGGCTCGTCGGGGAGCCGCGACGCGACGAGGCGGAGGTCCACCGCGGCATGGCGGCCATCGGTGATGACCGAGAGAAGAATATCGTCACCTTTTCCGGGCCGCCCGGTACGGTTTTCGATAGCCTTGATACGGCTATCGAGGTGGCGTTGATACGCCTTGAACGCGGCGGTTGGCTTCGCCGTTATCATTTGGCGCTTGCCGGTGGCGATGCGCGGCAGCTTGAGATTTTCGCGCAGATCGCTTTGCAGAACCACGTCGGCAAAGAAGCGGAAAATATCAACCAGCTCGGGCACATTCACAAATTCGCTGAAGCGTGTGACCGGCTTGTAAGAGCCGGAGGGCTGAAGTTCGAGTTCGGTACGGCTGTCGCCAAAGTTTCCGGCCCAGGCGTCAAAGTGCTGCACCCCTGCCCGCTCCAAAATGTCGGAGGCAAAGAACCGCTGGAGCGTATAGAGTTCGCCCATCGTATTGGTGATGGGCGTACCGCTTGCCATCACCAGGCTACGGCCTTGGTTGATGGTCTCGATGTAACGGGTTTTCACGAACAGATCCCAAGCGCGTTGTGAGCCGTTCGGGTCGATGCCCTTCAGAGTGCTTTGGTTGGTGGCAAATGCCAGCTTGCGGAATTCCTGAGCCTCATCGACGATGATTTGGTCAACGCCCATTTCGCTGATCGTCAGGAGGTCGTCTTTCCGGGTCTCCATGGACGATAGTTTCGCCTCAAAACCTTCCTTGAGCCGTTCAATTTTTTTGCGGCTTACCGCATCGTCAACTTCGTCCAGCATCGCCTCGAATTCTTCCATCTGGCTGCGCACCATTTCACGCTCAAATTCCGATGGTATGGAGATGAATTTGAACGCTGAGTGGGTGATGATGATGCAATCCCAATCGCCGAGGGCGGCACGCGCTATAAAACGCTGCCGCTTGTCTTTGGCGAAGTTCACTTCGTCGGCCACCATGATTTTCGCGGTCGGGTAGAGCAGCAGAAATTCGCGGCTGGCCTGAGCCAGGCAATGGCCTGGCACCACCATCATCGCCTTGGTGATGAGGCTCAGGCGTTTCTGTTCCATGACGGCGGCCGCCATGGAGAAGGTTTTCCCCGCACCTACAGCGTGTGCGATGTAGGTTGAGCCGGCGGAAATGACCCGCCAGATGACGCGCTTCTGGTGGGGATAGAAATTGATGACGGGGCTGGCGCCGGGCAATGTCAGGTGCGAGCCATCGAAGTGGCGCGGCACGAGATTATTCATCGTCTCGTTGTAGATCGTGCAAAGCAGCTCGGAACGATTGGCGTCGGTCCATATCCAATTCTGGAAGGCAAGCTTGATTGCCGCCAGCTTTTCCTTGGCGGCTTCGGTTGCTTCGGCGTTCAGGACGCGGCTCTCGCTGCCATCGTCATTCCTAAAAATGTCGAAGATTTGCGGGATGGACGAATTGAGCGCGTCGTGCATCAGTTCGCCCGCATGGCGGCGCTCGGTGCCCCATTCGGTATAGCATAGCGAGTTGGAAAAGCGGTGCTGTTCGAGGCTCCATGAGCCGATGAGCGGGACGTAGCGAACGCGGGTTTTCACGTCGAAAGTCGTGGCGCAGTATTGTTCGATAACCTCGGTGGGAATCCACGATGCGCCGAGGCGGGCGGTAATTTCGGAGGGTTTGAGGTCGGTCGGCTGTGCTTCTTTCAGGGCTTCGACATTATGCGCGAAGCGAGGATCGGTTTTCACGGCGGCGAGAGCGGCCTTCAACTTGGTGCGGACTGGCCCGGACAGGTAGTTGTCGGCGGTCTCCCATTCGTTGGTTTCCGGGTTGAGGAAGATCATGCCCCGCAATTCTATGCAGACATGCTCCAGGGTGCTGCCGAGGCTATCGACGATGTAGTCGAGGTCCACCTTGCCAGTGTCGTGCAACGACACGGTAAGGGCATCGGCGGCGGTGATGATCTGCGGGCAGGCGGGCGGCAGGATGACGCGCTGACTAAAGATCGGGCCATGTTTGGCTTGATTCCGCTCGGCGTCGTAGTCCTCGATGCTGGCGACCAGCCAAACATCGGGATCGTCGGCGAACGGCGCCAGGTTGGGGCGGCGCACCACTTCCTTGGTGCGCCCGGTCGCCTCGTCGGTGATGACGGTCACGTCGGTCTTGTTGATCGGCCCGAAATTGCGGAGGAACCGGCTATAGGCGCGGCGCAGTGCCACTTGGGCATCGGCGTAGGGGCGATTTGCTTCCTGATCGCGAAGGATCTGCCGCACCGCGTCGCGGATCGGAATCATGCACTCGATGATTTCCGCGGTGCGGAGCGAGATACCCTCACCCTTGGCTTTGCCCCGCTTGATGGCGATTTGGACGGGGCGGCCGTCAATGATCTGGTGGAGGCAGTGCTTGGTGATGAGATAGGAACCCTCACGCACCGTGCCATTTTGCGGAATACGAACGGCGGTTTCGCCGGCGCGGCGCATCGCGCTGCGGTCGGGCGTATGGATGCCGGTCGGCAGGGTATGCAGGGCCGCTTGGATTGCGGCTTTCAGCACCTCGCCGGTTTCACCCTTACAGGTATAGACCGGGCCATAAGGGCTGGAGGTGCGGTCGTGCGCGCCCAGAACCATCGCCGGATTGTTCGAAAAATACTGGTTGCAGTAGAAAGCCTCGCTGTCGACGGTCGCGGGCACGGCCTCGACCACGTTCATCCAGCTCGTTGCGTCGGCCGGTTCGCCATCGGGGCGGCGCTGAAAGAATAGCATATCCACCACCACATCGGTGCCGGCGTCCTGGCGCATGGAGGCGGCAGGGAGGCGGATCGCGCCGAGGAGATTGGCCTTATCGGCAATCGCCAGCCGGGCGGTTGGGTCGAGCTTATCCATCGTCCAGCGGCTCACGATAAAGGCCGCGAGTCCGCCGGGGCGAAGGTTAAAGATGGATTTGGTGATGAAATAGTCGTGCAAGCTGAGCTGGACGGCGGGTTTAACATCGTTGAAGCGGACCGTCCGGTCCGAGAACGGCGGATTGCCGATGGCCAGGTCATAGGTAGGGCTCAACTTGGTCTTGGTGAAATCGCCCTGCCGAATATCGCTTTCGGGATAGAGTTGTCCGGCGATGCGGGCCGTGATCGGGTCCGCTTCGATCCCGGTGAAATAGCTCTGGCTCGCGATTGCTTCCGGGCTTGCGGCGAAAAACAGGCCGGTGCCGCAACCGGGTTCGATGATGGAGCCGCCTTCAAAGCCGAACTGCTCCACGGTGTTCCACATGGCCGCGATGAGGTACTCGGGCGTATAGTGGGCATATTGCGTTGCCCGCATGAGGCCGGTTTTTTCTTCGGCGGTCACGAGTTCTTCGAGCTGCGTGGCCAAGCCCTCAAAACCCTTCTTAGGGGCTTCGCTGCCGCGCTTGAAGGCATTTTGTGCGAGGTCCGTGCTGCTGAAGGCGCAGAATTTGATCAGAGCGGCCTGTTCGTCCTTATTTGCGGCGCGGCTTTCGGTTTCGAGCTGGTGGAGCAGGCGAATAGCGGCGAGGTTATCCTGGCCACGGCCCTTCCAGTTGGGTGCGAGCTTCCGGTCGCCGTCGAGGCGGAAATTTGTGGTGACGGCCGCGGCCTTCTTGGCCGCAGGGATGGGATTATGAATGTCCGGCGTGGACTCACTTTCCTCTGCACTTTCTTTCATCGGTATGCGGATCAGGCCAACGGGCGCCAAGAGATCAGAACTTATCGCTGTGCTGCCAAAGAGGTCATAGGTGAATTGGGAGAGTTCATTGCGCATGGGATTTGTCATTTTTTCTACCTTTCATCTTCTCCCAGCGCGGTAATCGGGGGCGGAAAAGCAAAGGCGCGTTCGGCATCTTTGCCTAACGCGGGACCGACAAGCCACGCACAGCCGAAGGCGAGCATGGCGCGGACCCACCCTTTGCTTTTCCGCCGCCGATTACTGCAAGCCATTTTAATTTCATTTTTTCATTCAATTTCCTCCTGTAATCGGAACACAAAAAAGGCCGTGACCGAGTGAGGCGGCCCTATCGGGATTGCGTCAGAGCGAGCTGTCTTTTTGCGGCAGTGATCGTCACCCGGATGGGCTGAAACCCGTGAGGGGTTCGGTGGAGCCCGTTTTGTGGGCGGAATAGAGCGCGGCCGGCGATAGCCGGGCCGCCATCAATGGCTGAGTGTTATGAGAAAATAAGCGGCTCCACGCTTAGAGGGCCTCCCGCCAGACTAAAAACCCCGCCGGCGAGACCGGCGGGGTTTTCTACGGTCCTGGCAAGGAACAGCAAAAAGCCCCGGCGATGCCGGGGCGTTCTTGGGAGGGGGGTGGTTAGGCCGCCTTGGGG
>NZ_JABEVC010000064.1 GCF_013044125.1 Acidocella sp.
ATCACCGCCTCCCATCAATCAAATCAACGGGAAACACCGAATCATAACTCACCGCGTCGGGGGAATCCCGGGAGAGTCAGAAAATTCGGCAGCTGGTATTAGCAAAGAGTCTGATCGTTTGAGATCGCGCTAAACCTTCGGGACCAACCCACTTGCCTCGGCAATCGCCCGGCTTTCGGCAATCGCCTTGCTCACCGCCAGGGCTGCTGCCAGCGCGCGGGTTCCAGCCTGTGCATCCACCACCACCGGCGCCCCGTCCAGCACCGAGGCAAAAAACGCCTCATGCTCGGCCAGCAGCGCGTCATGGTCCTGCCATCCCGCCTGCTCCACGCCAAACTCCTCAAACCCCGGCAGTTTCATCCCTATCCCGCGGCCCACCAAGGTGAGCTTGCGCGCCGCGAAATCCACAGTCAGATACCCGGTCTGCGAGAATATCCGCATCTTGCGCTCGGTCTTCAGCGAAATCCGGCTCGCGGTAATCGTCGCGACCGCGCCGTTCTCAAAGCGTATCCGCGCATTGGCGATATCGTCATGCTGGCTGGCCACGGGCGCGCCCACGGCGTCCACATGCGCCACCGGCGAATCGGTCAGCGCCAGAATCAGGTCCAGGTCATGGATCATCAGGTCCAGAATCACCGAAACATCCGTCCCGCGCGGCTTGAAGGGCGCAATGCGTACCGCCTCGATATACAATGGCTTGCCCATGCGCGCCGAGAGAGCCCCATGCGCCGCCGAGAACCGCTCCAGATGCCCCACCTGCAACACCAGCCCCGCCGCCCGCGCCAGCCCGGCCAGCTCGGCCGCCTGTTCCAGCGTCGCCGCAATTGGCTTCTCGACCAGAACATGCCTGCCGGCGCGCAAGGCTTTTGCTGCTAAATCAAAGTGATACTCCGCCGGCGCCGCGATAATCACCGCCTGCGCCAGCTCCAGAATCTCCTCCACGCTCTTCACCGGGCAGCCCGCTTCCCAGGCCACGGTCTTCGCCCGCTCCGGGTCGGCATCGGCCAGCCCCACCAGTTTTGCCCGCTTCGCAACGGCCAATTTCAACGCATGGTAGCGGCCAAAATGCCCCGCCCCGATCAGCCCAACATTCAAGCGTTCACTCATGAAAAACGTGGTATCGCCCGCCGGGGTTGCGCGCAACCGGGAGCAACGTCATACCGCCTGCGATAGAAGGATTTTCGGATCACAAATGCTGTATTTCACCCGTGCCAAAACTTATGGAATCCTGCTCCTGTGCGTGCTCGGCGTCTTGCTGGGCCTGCCCAACACCGGCCCGCGCCCGGCGTTCCTGCCCAGCTTCATCCCCTGGCATCAGGTTCACCTGGGGCTGGACTTGCGCGGCGGCAGCTATCTGCTCCTGCAAATAGACTTCGCGGCCGTTGAAAAGCAGGACCTCAACAACCTGGTTGATCAGGTCCGCCAGACCATGCGCGCCGCCAACCTCGGCTACACCGGCCTGCACGCTGATATCCCAAATCACCAGGTCGTCCTCCACCTGCTCAACCCTTCCGATGCCCCGGCCGTCACTGCGGCGCTGCGCAAGCTGGTCAGCTACGCCCCCAACGCCAGCTCCCCCAACATCGCCATCGCCCAGGCGGCGGACGGCAGCATCGACATCTCCATCCCCCACCAGACCCTCATCGCGCGTGAATCTCAGGCGGTGGAGCAGTCCATCACCATCATCCAGCGCCGGATTGACGGCTCGGGCGTGCTCAACCCCACCATCGCCCGCCAGGGCACGGACCAGATCGTCGTCCAGCTTCCCGGCATCTCCGACCCCACCCGCGTGAAAACCCTCATCGGCACCACCGCGCACATGACCTTCCAGATGGTCGACTCCAACGCGCAGCCCGGCCCCGTCGCGCCCCTGGGCGACACGCAGCTCCCCATGGCCGACAACCCGCAGCAAACCATGGACGTGTTCTCCAACGTCGCGGTTGACGGCGCCGATCTAGACAACGCCCAGGCCTCGACCGACCCCCAGAGCGGCCAATGGGTGGTCAACTTCTCGCTCAACTCCGTCGGCGCGCGTGAGTTCGCCGATGTCACCACCGCCAACGTCGGCAAGCTCTTCGCCATCATCCTCGATGGCAAGATCATCGAGGCTCCGGTCATCCGCGAACCCATCACCGGCGGCTCCGGCCAGATCTCGGGCAATTTCACAGCCCAGTCCGCAACCGACCTCGCCCTGCTGCTGCGCGCGGGCGCCCTGCCCGCCCCGCTCAACATCGTCGAGGAGCAAAGTGTCGGCCCCGAGCTGGGCGCTGATGCCATCCGCGCCGGCGCCCTCTCGCTCACCGCCGGCTTCGTCTTCGTGCTGGCCTTCATGGCCGTGTTCTACGGCCTGTTCGGCTGGTTCGCGAACGCGGCGCTGGTGATGAACCTCGTCATCATGCTGGCCATCCTCTCCTTCATGGGCGCAACGCTCACCCTGCCCGGCATGGCGGGCATTTTGCTCACGCTGGGCATGGCGGTGGACGCCAACGTGCTCATCAACGAGCGCGTGCGCGAGGAAGTAAAAGCCGGACGAAAGCCCCTGGCCGCGCTTGAGGCAGGCTACAAACGCGCCTACGGCACCATTATTGACAGTAACGTGACCACCCTGCTCGCCCACGTCACCCTGTTCATTTTTGGCTCACCCCCGGTGCGCGGCTTCGCCGTCACCATCTGCGTCGGCATCGTCACCACCATGTTCACCGCCACCGTGCTGGTGCGCCTCATCACCTCGCGCTGGTAC
>NZ_JABEVC010000065.1 GCF_013044125.1 Acidocella sp.
GAACCGCCATGCCAAACTCCCTCGCGAATCGGCGATGCAAGAGAGAATCACATCAGCAAAACTCCGGGAACCCCCACGAGTCAGAAATCAGCGCCGTTGGTATCACAACCGTGAGAAAGCAGGGACGGAAACTCATCGACGTTTCGACGCAGCGCCCAGATCAACGTGCGCAAAACCTCCGCGCCGCCTGAAAGCCAAAAGAGGGGCAGTTACAAAAACAATTAACGAAGGTATGGTATGGCGCCTTCGCTAAGGCCATAATAGAGAAGATTTCCCACGCACCGCGCCGAACGCGCTACGCGCGCGCCGGGATTTTTCCTCTGGCACGCGCGCATTTTTGTCGCCGTCCGGACTTTTAGAACTTGACCGCGACGCCTGCGGTCAGGCTGTTGTCCGAGGCGCTGTAGCTGCCCGAGATGATCCCGGCTGTTGCTGCAGCGCTGTTGTTGATCGTGCCCCCCGGGGTGAAGATATGGGCGTAGGCGAGCTGCATATCGACGTTGCGCATGATCTGGTACTTCGCGCCGACGCTGAGGATATAGTGGTCCGCATCGGGCACGCGGGTTGTACGGTTGGCGTTGTCCACCGGGGATTGGTCATAGGCGAAGCCGCTTTGCAGCAGCAGTTTTTCAGTGGCCTGATAATTGACGCCGGCGCCTGCGTACCAGGTGTTGCGCCATTTCTCGACGATGCTGGTTAACGGCGTGCCGTTCGCGCTGGTCACGTTCAGGGTGTTGAACAACGACCAGTCGGTCCATTGCACGCTGGCCATCACGGCCCATCGCGGCGTGAGTTGGTGGTAGAGGCCGACGCTCAGGCTGTCGGGCAAGGTGATCGAGGTTTTGGCCGTGCCGTTATTGGCTTCGAGCAAGGCGGGGTATGGAGCCGGGTAGCTCCCCGGAACGGCGACGGTCTCGTTGCCGGTCAGATTGTGTTGAATGCGCGAGCGGTAGTCGATGCCGATGCGGGTCGCGTTGTCAAATTGGTAGAGTGCGCCAAGGTTATAGCCGATGCCGATGTCGTTGCCCTTGAGCGCGCTGACCGGATCCTGGCCGGTTAAAGCGCTAAGCGTGGGGACATTGAGCGCCTGGGTCAGCCGGGCGGAGAAATAGTCGAAGTTCGGGCCGCCGCCGATGGAGAGGTGGCCGTTTACCTTATAGGCCAGGGAGAGGCCGAGATTGATGTCCGTGATCGCGGAGACTAAGCTCTGGTAGCGGCCGACGAAATTTTTGGGATAGCTGGTGCGCTCGCCGTAAGGTGCGGTGATGCTCAAACCGGCCCATAGATTGGGCGCCAGCTTGAACACGCCGAAGGTGGCACCGCTCGCCGCCGGGGCCACTGCGTTGCCGCCGGTCACACCCGAGATGGTGCCCGCACCGTAGGGGTTGCTGTTGCTGCCGCTGAAGCTTGCCGTGGGGCCGATATAGCTGATCGCGCCGTCGATCTCGTCCTGGTTTAGACGGACCATGCCCGCCGGGTTGGACGCGGCGGTGCCTGCGTCATAGGCGTTGGCCGTCTCGCCCGAGAAGGCGTTGGCGAGCCAGTCCGCCGAACCTTCACGCAGGCCAAAGCCCGAGGCGAATGCGGCAGAGTTCAGGCAGGCCGCTCCGGCCAGACCCAATAGCGATGTAAAAATAACTTTGGACTGCTTCATGTTTATCAATTCCTTATCCTCCTTCGGGCATGACCTTGCTTTTGCCGCCGCTCTCTCATATTGTATGGAAGCATGCCCTATACGGCAAAGGATAGACCAATACAGGAGGTCGACGCAAGTGAAGTCTAACAGGTTCATTGCTAAAATTATCGTTTTTTGGTGTCTGGCCTTTGGGCTGTCGCTGCCTGTGGCGGGTTGGGCGCGGGCGCAAAACAGCCCGGCCGGGTGGTGGTTCGATCAGTCACAGCGGGCGGGAATACTTATTGCGCCTTGCGGCAAGGATTTGTGCGGGCGCATTGCATGGCTGCGTGTGCCGCTCAACAGCGCGGGCCAGCCCAAGACCGATATCCATAACGACAATCCCGCGTTGCAAAATCGTCCGCTCTGTGGCTTGCCGATGATCGGCGGGTTCACCCTGGACGCGCCTGGGACATGGTCCGGCGGATGGATCTATGATGCGGAGAACGGCAACACCTATAAATCTACCATGCATCTGACCGCCGATGGCAGGTTGCGTGTGCGCGGCTACATCGGCCTTCCGATTTTCGGGAAATCGCAAATTTGGACGCGCCCACATGCAGCTTTGCAAAATTGTGCCGGGAAGTAAGGAGGGATTTCCATGTCTGCTGCCGAAAACCAACGCGGGATCGAATATGTGCGCGACGGCGCGGTGCTGCATCTGCGCTTCGGCCGTCCGGCCAAGAAGAACGCCATCACCGGCGCGATGTATACGGCGATGACCGCGGCGCTGCACGCGGCGCAGGATGATCCGGCGGTGCAGGTGGTGCTGATCTCGGGCAACGGCGGGTGTTTTACCGCCGGGAACGATCTCAAGGATTTTATCGCCGCACCGCCGAACGATGCGAACGCGCCCGTCGTCTTGTTTCTGAAAACCCTGGTGGCGTTTGAAAAGATTCTGATTGCTGCGGTGCGCGGACCGGCGATCGGTATTGGCACGACGCTGCTGCTGCATTGCGATATGGTGCTGGCGGCGGAGAATGCGCGCTTCCAGTTGCCGTTTGTTGATCTGGCGCTGGTGCCCGAGGCGGCAAGCACGCTGCTGCTGCCGCGTCTTGCAGGATACCAGCGGGCGGCAGAGTTGCTGCTGCTGGGCGAGGCTTTTGATGCGGCGCGGGGATACGAGATCGGTCTGGTCAACCGTGTTGTTGCCGATTCGGACTTGGATGCGGCGGCCCTCGATGTGGCGCGGCGCATTGCCGCCAAGCCCAGGGCGGCGGTGCTGGCGACCAAGCAGTTACTCAAGAAACCTGGGCAGGATGTGCAGGCGCGGGTGATGGAGGAGATCGAAGTTTTCCGCGTACAATTGCAATCGGCCGAGCTGCGCGACGCGATCGCCGCATTTTTTCAGTCCGGAACCTGAACCAGAACGGAGATATTCAGATGAGTATTCCTGGATTTTTACAAAACCGCCTGTCTCTGCCCGTGATAGCGGCGCCGATGTTCATTCTCTCCGGGCCGGAGTTGGTAATTGCCCAGTGCAAGGCGGGCGTTGTCGGCGCGTTTCCTGCGCTCAATGCGCGGCCGGCGGCGATGCTGGAAGACTGGCTGGCGCGCATTACCGAGGAACTCGCGGCGCATGATGCTGCGCACCCGGAGCGGCCTGCGGCACCTTTTGCCGTCAACCAGATTGTTCATCGCAGCAACGAACGGCTGGAACATGATGTTGCACTCTGCGTCAAATACAAAGTGCCGATCGTCATCACTTCTCTTGGCGCGCGCAACGATGTCAACCACGCCGTGCACAGCTACGGCGGGATCGTCCTGCATGATGTCATCTCGGTGCCTTTCGCGCGCAAGGCGGTCGAGAAAGGCGCGGATGGGTTGATCGCGGTCGCTGCCGGGGCGGGTGGACATGCAGGCACGCTCTCGCCCTTCGCACTCGTGCAGGAAATTCGCGTCTGGTTCGACGGGCCGCTCGCACTCTCGGGCGCGATTGCCACGGGGCGGGGGATTCTCGCGGCGCAGGCGCTGGGCGCGGATTTTGCCTATATCGGCTCGGCGTTCATCGCCACCGAGGAGGCCAACGCCGCCGCTGCATACAAGCAGGCCATTGTTGAAGGCGTTGCCGAGGATATTACCTACACCAATTATTTTACCGGCGTGCATGGCAATTATATCGCCGCCTCTATTCGCGCCGCCGGGCTGGATCCCAAGAACCTGCCGGTTTCAGATCCGTCGCGCATGGATTTCGGCGCGATGGCGGGCGCAGCCAAGGCGTGGCGCGATATCTGGGGGGCGGGACAGGGGATTGGCGCGGTGCGCGAGATTGTCCCCGCCGCGACGAGGATTGCGCAATGGTGCGAGGAATATCGCGGGGCAATAATGGAAATTAACGAAAACGCGACCGCCTGGTGTTAAGGGAGCCGCCATGAGAGATTTTGATTTTAGCCCAGTTCCGGTAGGCGATATTCTTGATCAGGCGGTACGCCGCTTCGGCCCGCGTCCGGCGATGGATTTTTTTGGACAGCGGACCAGCTACGCGCAGCTTGGACGCCTGGTCGAGCGCGCCGCCGCCGGGTTGCAAGGGCTGGGCGTCAGGCGGGGTGTCAATGTCGGGCTGTGCCTGCCAAATTGTCCGTATTTTGTTGTCATGTACTACGCCATTCTCAAAGCGGGCGGAACGGTGGTAAACTTCAACCCGCTTTATACGGCGCACGAAATCCAGGCGCAGGTGCGCGATGCGCAAGTCCAGATCATAGTCTCGCTCGATCTTGCGATGATTCACGACAAGATCGCGCCGTTGGTGGAAACGGGCGTGCTCCGGCAGGTGATAGTTTGTCCGATGGCTGCGGCGTTACCCTGGCGCAAGGGGATTCTATTTCGTCTATTTAAGGCTAATGATATTGCAATAATGAAGCCGGGAGCGAAATATTTTCGTTTCGAGCAATTGATCGCGGGAACGCAGATGCTCGCTCCGGTGGTGATTGATCCGGGCCGCGATATCGCGGTGTTGCAATTTACCGGCGGCACGACGGGCACCCCCAAGGCGGCGATGCTCACGCATGCGAATGTCGGCGTCAATGTCGCCCAGGTTCGTGCGGTAATCCCGCCGGTGACCCTTGGGGCGGAGCGGTTTCTCGCGGTGCTGCCATTCTTTCATGTGTTCGCGATGACCGCGATTATGAATCTCGGTCTGGATATCGGGGCGGAATTGATTTTGCTACCCCGTGCGGAAATAAAGCCGTTGATGGCCACGATCCGGCGTACCCGCCCTACCTTGCTCCCCGGCGTGCCGACACTCTTTACCGCCATCAGCAACGCGGCCGAAGTGGCAAAGCGGTTTGATCTCAGTTCCATCAAGTTCTGCATCTCCGGCGGCGCGCCGATTTCCGCCGAGGTCATGGACCGCTTCGAGCGGATTTCTCATAGTATTATCATAGAAGGTTACGGATTGTCCGAGACCTCTCCGGTAGTAACGTTCAACGTACCGGGCGCAGTCAAGCGCGGCAGTGTCGGACCAGCGGTACCGGGGACGGTGATCGAGATCCGCGACCGGACCGATCCTACCGTGCTGCTGGCACAGGGTGAACGCGGAGAGATCTGCGTGCGCGGGCCCCAGGTCATGCGCGGCTATTATCAGAAGCCCGCGGATACCAGAGCAACTTTCGTCGATGGCAGCCTGCGCACCGGGGATATCGGGTATCTCGACGAGGATGGGTATTTGTTCATCGTCGATCGGATCAAGGATCTAATTCTGTGCGGCGGGTATAATGTCTATCCGCGTGTCATCGAGGAGGCGGCGTATCAGCATCCCGCCGTACAGGATGCCATCGCCATCGGTGTGCCCGACAAATATCGCGGCCAGGCGCCAAAGCTCTACGTCTCGCTGCGCCCAGGGCAGAGCGCGACAGAGGCGGAGATTCTGAAATTTCTTGCCACCATTCTAAATAAAATCGAAATGCCGAAGGTGCTGGTAATCCGCGCCAGCCTGCCCAAGACGATGGTGGGAAAGCTCTCCAAGAAAGAACTCGTGGCGGAAGAAGCGGCACACCAGCAGCCGGACGTATAAAAAAGGCTCTGAATCAATCTCGGTGCAATTGAGACCAGAAACCTATTCGTCCGCGATATTGTCCTGAATCTCTTTGGAAGCTCAGAAATGCGTGCTTACCGCGGTCGAAATTCGTTGAGGCCCCTGGAGTTGGCCACTGGCCATGTCAAAACGCTTATCGATTGACACGTCGAAGCAGTTTCCACGTTGCTTGGCGCGCTGATCGCCCAGGGGCCGTTTGATGCCCGCCCGGCGGATTTCGCTGATATCGGCTATGTCCGCGCCGTGCTCAAGGGCCGGGTACGAAGCCACAGGGAGGCCACCGCCAGCACTGCCAGCCGAGGGCGTGCTCGAGATGGTCTATGGCTTCCAGGCCACGCCGTGGCTGCTCATCCACCCCAATGTGCAGTATGTCATGGATCCAGGCACTTTTGCCTATAAACATACCCCCAATGCGTGGGCCTTCGGCCTCCAGATCAAGGCGGCACTGTAAACGTGCCAGAAAACCAGGTCTCGGGCTGGTTTTCTAATATCCTGGGTCAATCAGGCAGGATCTGCCGGTGGTTTAGCGTCAAATTTCTTTGTCTCGAAGGCATTTTCCGCAGGCATGCCGACGGTTCATGCAAGTATACGCTCAATACGCAGCACGTTGGTGGTGCCGGCGATGCCGAATGGTTGTCCGGCGGTGAGAGCCATGATCTGCCCGGCGGCGCCAAGCCGTTCCTCGACAACGATCCGGCTGGCGAGTTGTACCACATCCGTCATCGCGTTCATGGCGCCGGCAACGCGCGGGCGCAGCCCCCAGGCAAGGCACAAGCGGCGTGCCACCTCGATGGACGGCGCGAGGCATAAAATCGGCGCGCGCGGCCGTTCCGCAGCGGCGCGGAACCCGGTATTTCCGGTTGTCGTATAAGCAACGATGGCTGCGGGCTGCAACGCCTTTGCCGCTTGGCGCAGCGCCGCGCAGATCACGTCTGATACATCGCTGCGGCCAGCATCGCGCCCGCTTTCCAGCCCGCTCCAGAAATCGTCGTCTGATTCCACGTCGCTGACAATGTTAGCCATCATCGCCACGGCCTGCACCGGATAATGCCCCGAGGCCGTTTCCGCAGAAAGCATGACCGCATCCGCACCCGCGTAAATGGCAGTCGCAACGTCCGAGGCCTCGGCCCGCGTGGGGGTTGCCGCCGTGATCATTGATTCCAGCATTTGTGTTGCAACGACAACAGGTTTTCCATAGCGCCGGCATGTGCGCAGGATACGGCGTTGCATGCGGGGAACTACCTCGGGCGGCATTTCCACGCCGAGATCGCCGCGCGCGACCATGATGGCATCGGATTTTTCAACGATGCTATCCAGGCAATCGAGCGCTGAAGGTTTCTCGATTTTTGCCATGATCCGCACGCTGGTTCCAACGAGTTCGCGCAATTCGTCGATATCCTCGGGCCGCTGCACAAAGGAGAGCGCGATCCAGTCGGCGCCGATATCCAGGGCGATTTTCAGGTCAGCGCGATCTTTGGGGGTGAGCGCGGACATAGGCAATGTCGCGCCGATGACGCTCACGCCTTTGCGTGGCAGGAGGCGCCCGCCGATCACCGTTCTGGCGGTGATGCGCCCTGCATCGGCGGACAGCACATCAAAGCGCATCTTGCCATCGTCAACAAGCAGTATGACGCCTGGCTTGGCGGCGTTGAAGATTTCGGGATGCGGTAAGGGAATTGATGAAATTTCCGTGCCTGTGCCGTCAAGGCTGAAGGTAATTTCTTGATTTTCTTGCAGGTCGAAATGCCCTGGCGCCAGCATGCCGATCCGTAGCTTTGGCCCTTGCAGGTCAGCCAGTACCGCAAGCGGACGGCCAAGCTCTGCCTCAACTTCGCGGATGGTGTCCATCCGCAGCTGATGATCCGCATGCGACCCATGGCTGAAGTTCAACCGGAAAATATTGGCGCCTGCCGTAGCAAGTTCCCGGATTGTTGCTTTGTCAGAGCTGGCCGGGCCAAGGGTGGCGATGATTTTGGCATAACGGTGTTCGTACATTCAGTCCTCGCTTATTATTGTCGGTGCGGTTTTGGCGCTGGGTCGGGAGTGCGCGGGATTCAAGAACTGCTATCGGCCCAGGTGCGGCCGTCGCGCTCAATCAGCGCGATGGCTGCCTAGGGGCCCCAGGTGCCAGCTGCATAAGGCAGGGGGAGCTCGGCGGCAGGATGGCTCCAGGCTTCCAGAATCGGGTCGATCCAGCGCCATGCGGCCTCCACCTCGTCGCGGCGCATGAACAACGTCTGGCTGCCGCGCACCACGTCCAGCACCAGGCGTTCATAGGCGTCGGGGTTTCGCAGGCCAAAGGCTGTGGCAAAGCTCATATCCAGAGGTACCTGGCGCAGCCGCATGCCGCCCGGTCCGGGGTCCTTTATCATCAGCCAGAGCTGCACGCCCTCATCAGGCTGCAAGCGGATGACTAGTTGGTTGGCGGCAACAGGCCCGGCCGAAGATGCGAATACGGAATGCGCCACCGGGCGGAAAGTGATGACGATTTCCGATACCCGCGTGCTCAGCCGCTTGCCGGTGCGCAGATAAAACGGCACACCCGCCCAGCGCCAGTTTTTTATGCCGGCCTTGATGGCGACAAAAGTCTCCGTCGTACTTTCATCCAGTTCCAATTCTTCAAGATAGCCGGGTACAGGGCCACTGACTGATGCGCCGGCGCGGTACTGCCCACGCACCACGTTATGCGCGGCATTCGCGGCGGTGATTGGTTCCAGCGAGCATAGTACTTTCACTTTTTCATCGCGCATGGCGCCGGCGTCCAGCCGCGCGGGGGGTTCCATCGCCACCAGGCAGAGCAATTGCAACAGATGGTTTTGCACCATGTCCCGCAGGGCGCCGGCGGTGTCGTAATATCCGGCGCGGCCTTCCACGCCCAGACTCTCCGCCACGGAGATCTGCACATGGTCAATATGCGCGGCATTCCACAGCGGCTCGAACAACCCATTGGCGAACCGCAATGCCATCAGGTTCTGCACGGTTTCTTTCCCGAGGTAATGATCGATCCTATAGGTCCGTTCTTCGGGGAACACACGCCCGATTGCCGCGTTGGCTGCCTGGGCGGAGGCTAGGTCGCGCCCTACCGGCTTTTCCACCACCACACGCGCGTTGGCTCCGGCGAGACCAAAGCGCCCGAGACGCTCGCAGATGGGACTGAACAGGGCAGGGCCGGTCGCGAGATAGAAGACGGTGACGCGGTCCTGAAACGGCTCCAGCGCCAGGGCAAGCTCATGCCAGCCATCCTCTCCCAAGGCTTCCACCGCAACATAGCGAAGCCGGGTCAGGAAACGCTCAACAGAGGCGGCATCCCGCTCTGAAGGTGGAACATGTTCTTCAAGCGCCTGGCGGGCCAGGATCTGAAACTCCCCCTCCGCCATTTGCGTGCGCGCTACGCCGATGATGTTGGCTTCATCGGGAAGTTGCCCCGCCACGGCGCGTTGGAACACCGCCGGCAGCAATTTCCGCCGCGCCAGATCTCCGGTGGCGCCGAATACAACCAATACAAAAGACGATACAGGTATCACACGGCTTGTCATGGATGACATCCTCCCAGGATGTTTATTTGACCCTTAAAAGAATGATAGCGATTTCGGGTGGCGCCGTAAAGCCGCTACCAGGTCAGGCGCGGATAACGCTCGGTTCTTCCAGAAAATGTTGCAGCGCAATTGCGATTCCTCCCATGGGGATCGCGAACTCCTGCAGCGTGGAGAGGGCGATGGTCATTCCGCTGTGGATCTCCGCCAGGGTGTTCTCCTCGAACGCCGGCCGGCACGCGGGCAGCAGGAATTCCGCCAGTGCCGCCATGCTGCCTCCCAGAATAATGGAACTCGGCGCGAGCAGATTGGCAAGATTGGCCAATCCAAGGCCAAGGTGCTGCCCAGCTTCCTCCAGCGTATGCAGCACGATTTCGTTCCCGCTCAGCGCGGCGGCCCGTATTGCCGGAATATCCTGCAGCGGCACTCCGGACTCGGCGAGGCGTTTGAGGACCGCATGCTCTGAAACATACGCCTCGAAGCAGCCTCGTGCGCCGCAAGCGCAAGGCCGGCCATGCGGTACGAGCTTCATATGCCCCACTTCGCCCGCCAGACCGTGCGGACCGCGATAAATGGCGCCACCCAGATACAACCCGCCGCCGACGCCCGAACGGCCGGAGACGTAGACAAAGTCTGACGTATGCTGGCAACTGCCAAATATATGTTCTGCAAGAGCCGCGGCCTTGGTGTCATTTTCCAGGTGCACGGCCACGCCAAGCCCGGCGGTGAGCACGCCGGCCAGATCCGCGTCATGCCAATTCAGTGCTGGCGCCAGAGCGATCCTCCCGTCCAGCCCGACCAGGCCGGGTACACCAATGCCCACGCCTGCAAGGCGTTTGCGCGGTATGCGAACCTGTTTTAATAGCGCAATGATACCTGATTTGATGGCGCTTGCGGCCGCCTCCTGGCTCAAGCTGCCGGGCACACTCAGCGAGCCGAGCCGCGCACCGGAGAAGCTTGAGAGGACGATATGGATCTCCTCCACCTCGATGGCGGCGCCGGCGAGCACGCCGCTGGCCTCATTGATGAACAACGTTGAGTTAGGCCGCCCCGAACGGCCCGTTGGTGCCTCGGGTTGGCGCAAAACCAAACCGTCCTGTTCCAGGGTCGCAAGGATGATGGAGATCGTGGCGAGATCAATTCCGGTGATCTTGGACAGCCCCCGCGGCGAGATACCGGGCTGCTTGTGAATGCCATGAAAGACGCGTGCTGCATTGATGCGCCGGATTGTGTTTGAATTGATTTTATTTTTGAGCATGGCTACAGCTTTGTAGCTCAAGCATTGCAGCGCGGCAAATTGTAAATTGACACGGCGGGACGCCAGCCATATTTTTTGAGGTTAAAATAATTTGGATGTGCCCGGCACGCGCCGCCCGATTTTGACAGCTTCCGGCTGCTTAGGGGTTCTGTCACATGCTGGTCCAAACAATAAAATATTCAATAGGATGAGAGAAATGCCTGTTAGGGAAATCCATCAAGGAGGGGAATGCGGACATCATCCAGGCAGCGGGACGCGGTGCGCGGCGCGACATCAGTTATAACCTGGGTACCCCTTGCGTTTTCAGCTTGCAGTTTGGATAAAATATCGCCAAATTCAGCGGACTAACCAGCGAGGACTGATTTCGCGTAAACTGCCCCGAGGCAGAAGGCCGCTCCGGTGCAACCGGGCCGGCCTCTTTCGTTTCCAGAGGATGTCATGACGAACGATTTTCATTCCCGTATTCTTGCGATCGACATTGGCGGTACCAATCTGAAGGCGGCGCTGCTCAGTGAGGACGGCCGGATACTCGGTGATCCGCTGCGTTGCGCGACGCCGCCGGAGGCGACGCCGGCATTAATGCTGGAGGCACTCAGGGCGCTCATCGCACCACTTGGCGATTATGAGCGCATATCCATAGGATTTCCTGGTGCAATTCGCCGTGGAATCATCCTCACCGCACCTAATATCGGAACGGAAGCTTGGCATGGTACAGATTTTGGCGCGCTTGCCACGGCTTGTTTCGGCCGGCCAGCACGCCTCGCCAACGATGCCATGTTGCACGGCCTGGGCGTTATCACCGGCGAGGGGATCGAACTGGTACTAACGCTGGGTACTGGCATGGGGTTTTCGCTCTTCCGTGGCGGTATTCCCGCCCCGCAGATTGAGTTTGGCCGCCACACGGCTGGCGAGGCGCCGACATATGATGACTTCGTCGGCGACGCCGCGTTGCGCCAGCTGGGTATGGAGGCATGGAAAGGACGGGTAAAAGAAACGATTTCACGTTGTGCCGCGTTGGTGAATTTTGACATTCTGCATCTGGGAGGCGGCAATGCGCGGCATTTTGAAGCCGGAGAATTGCCGGCCGGCGTGCGTCTGGCGGTGAATGCGGCGGGACTTACGGGCGGGATGAAACTCTGGAGCCCGGAGATGGATGTGATCTTCCGGTAACGCTTTCAGGCAAGGGGTAAATAAAAAAACCATCCGGAATTTCCGGATGGTTTTTTTTTGGCCCGGCGCTGCGGCGAAGCGGGTTAGACCCGGCCGGAGCGTAGCCGGCGCTGACGCAACAGCGTGTCGATCGTGATCGCGACCAGCAGGATCGCCCCCTCTACGCCGAAGCGGATCGAGGAAGGCGCGCCGATCAGATCCATGCCGTTCGTAACGCTGGCAATCACCAGCGCGCCAAACAGCGCGCCATAAACTGAACCACGTCCGCCAAACAGGCTGGTGCCGCCGATTACGGCTGCCGCGACGGCATTCAGCATAATGTCACTGTCACCGACCGTGGCGGAAGCCACACCGAGGCGTGCGGCATCCAACAGTCCGCCAAGTCCCACGAGCGCGCCGGCAATCGTGAAGGCGGCAAGCTGGATAAAGCGGACATTGATGCCAGAGCGCCGGGATGCTTCGGCATTACCGCCCACCGCATAAAGATGCCGGCCAAAACGAGTTGATTTAGTAACGAACGCGCATGCAAACAGCGCGCCTAGAAAAATTAACAGCAGCCATGGCACGCCACGATAAGCGCAGAGCGTACCAACGGCTGCGACCAGCAGAACAAAAAGTGCTGCGAGTTTGACGAAGAACACGCTGTGCCCTTCTCCTGCGCCGCGCTTCATCCGTCCCATGTGTTGCGAGACCATTACCCCAGCGAAGACGGCGAACAGGCCGAGCGAGAGAATCCAGCTCCATGTGGGAGCGATATTCAGTGTGCCGATCATGGTCGAAAGATTATCCGAAAGCGGTATCGAACCACCATGAGGTGTCAGCATGGCGAGGGAGACGCCCTCCGCGATCATCGCGCCACCGAGCGAGACCACGAAGCTTGGTACGCCGACGCGCGAGACCAGTAACCCCTGCAACAGCCCTACGATCACGGAAGCGCCGATCCCCAGCCCGACACATGGCCATACCGGCCAGTTAAGGAACACAGTGGTCACCGAGAACACGGCGGCGGCCACGACGCTGCTCCAGCCGATTGAGAGGTCGATCATACCGAGCAGAATGACGAAGGTTTCCGCCAGCGCCAGCGTTCCGGTAACGACGATCTGGGCAGAGAGATTGCTTATATTGCGCGGCGTCAGAAAATGTGGGTTCAGAATTTCGAACACCACCCAGATGACGATGAGCGCTGCGATCACCGGCGCCATGCCGAGATCAGATGATTGCACCAGCTTCTGTGTCCAGCTGCGCACGGGAGATTGAGTCTGCGTTGTTGATGTCATGTCTTTTGCATTCACGGTCATGCCGTGCCTCCCACAGTCGTCCGCGATCCGGTGATGCAGCCGACGACGATTTCAGGTGTTAACTCGCTCTTACGCGCTTCCAGTACGGTCTCGCCCAGGCGCAGGACCACGACGCTGTCAGCAACTTCGAAAACATTGTGCATATTATGCGTAATTAGGATCACTCCGAAACCTTGGGCGGCGAGATCGCGCACCAGACGCAGCACTTCGGCGGTCTGGGCGACGCCAAGTGCCGCGGTTGGCTCATCCATGATCACGAGCTTGGTGCCCCAGAGAACAGCGCGCGCGATTGCCACGGCCTGACGCTGCCCGCCTGAGAGGGAGGAAACATGAGTGTCGAGCGAGGGTAGATTTACCCTTAGCGTCTTCAGAACACGCAGCGCCTCGGCTTCCATGTCCACATCACGCAAAATTCCAAAAGGCCAAAGCACGCGCTCGCGGCCGAGAAACAAATTGGCGCAGATGCCGAGATTGTCGCACAGCGCCAAGTCCTGATAAACGGTCTGGATACCAAGGGCGTTGGCATCAGCCGGGCGGCGGAGGCTCACCTCTTGGCCTTCGAGAATGATGCTGCCGCTATCGGCCGGAGCGGCACCGGAAATCGCCTTGATGGTCGTGGACTTGCCCGCGCCATTATCGCCGAGCAGGGCGGTCACTTCGCCCTTGCGCACGGTAAAGCTTACGTTGCGCAGCGCCGTCACAGCTCCGTATTTTTTATGCAGGTTTCGTACACTCAGCAGTTCTGCCGTGGACATTCCTTTGCCTCCTTGAAAAAAAGATGCCGCTCACATGCGCTGTGAGCGGCATCCTGTAAACGCGGTTACTGACCCTTGCACAACGCCGTATTAGCGGCGCCGCCAACGCAAATATCAGCCAGCTTGGTGTAGCCGGTCTTGATCACGGTGGAGCCGATGTTGTCTGCCGTCACCACCACTGGGGTAAGGAGCACGGACGGGACCTTGATTTTGCCGTTGTTCACGTGCGCGTTGATGAGACCAGTTGGCGCCGCGCCGGTGGCGCCAATGGAAACGGCGAGCTGAGCAGCCACGGCAGCTTCCTGTGGCACATACTTGAACACAGTCATGGATTGCTGCCCTTCGAGAATGTAGGTCAGTCCGCCATTGGTTGCATCCTGGCCGGTCACCGGCACCTTGCCCGCCAGACCCACCGCCTGCAAAGCGCGGATCGCACCGCTGGCTGTGCCGTCGTTTGCGGCGAGCACGGCGTCCACGTTGTTGCCAAGCCGGGTCAGGGCCTGCTGGGTCTCCTGGAAGGCGTTCTCCGGGCTCCAGTCTGGGGTCATCACGGAATAGACGATCTTCAGCTTGCCTGCTTTAACCAGGGGTTTGAGAACTGAGAGCGCGCCATTGCGGAAGTCAAAGGCATTCGGGTCGGTCGGCGCGCCGCCGATCATGATAACATGGCCGCCGGGCTTGGTATGGTCGGCGATATATTGTCCCTGCAGCTCGCCAACCTTCACGTTGTCGAAGGATACATAAGCAGCAGGCGTGGAATCCTGGATCAGCCGGTCATAAGAGATCACCGGCACCTGGTTGCGCTTGGCATAAGCGACGATGGCAGCACCCGCCTTGCCGTCTACCGGATCGACCACCAGCACATTGGCGCCGTTGGTGATGGCTGATTGCGCCTGGTTGAGCTGCGTCGCAGGGTCGCTGTTGGCGTTGGAGACGATCAAGTTCACGTTCGGATCGGCAAGTTTCGCCATCTTGGTGAATTCCGGACGGTCCACCTGCTCATAGCGCGGCGAAGAGTTCTCCGGCATCAGAAAAGCGATGGTGATCGGCTTGGCGCTGATCTGAGTCACGTCGGGCATCGCAATGGTCTGCGCGGCAGCGGGCATGGCCGCCGCTAGCCAAAACGGCAAAGTCGCAGCAATGTAATGTTTCTTTAAAGACATTTGTGTTTTCTCCCAAAAATATTTGTACGCGCCTTGGGAAACGACCGGCTCCACGGGGGTGTTTGCCTTGGACGGAAGGACGTTTCCCTAATTAATTTAACCCTCGCACAAATTAGCGGTAATGGGTGGGCAGAGGTCTGTCAAGAAGAATTCATCCAGTTTTCCTTGGCTCTGGCAACCATGGCCAACCCGCCGTGCCGCCAAGCCAGACCGCATGTGCCGCGCAGTTGGGCAGGCTGGCCACATCTGGCGGGCGCCTGGCGGCTGCGGGTAATCCCATATTCCATATTTGGCCAAGCCTGGGCGCCGCGCCACGAAGGGGCGCAGCAAACGCCCGCGAACGTATGCTGATAATGCTTCGCTCATTTTGTTGGCCGTAATGGCTGCATTTGGCCTCGCTTGTGGTTAAGGCTTGTGTTGCGGCGCACCACGCTTAGCGCGCTCTTATTTCATCCCTTTAAACCATTAGGTCCACGGCTTGCCGGCGGCGGTTTTTGGCGGCGATGTCAGCTTAAGAGCGGAGAATTGGAAAATTTTGAGGGTGGTGATTTCTGGAAATTTTTAAGTATTTGGATAATATAATCATCATTTTTTGAGTTCTGCAATAATTTATTTTCAGGTCGTTCTGAGTTATTTCGCGCCGCCGTCCCGCATGATATTTTACAATAGGTGAGGATTGCGGGCAGGGCTGTGCTGAGAGTCCCCGGCGGGAGGGCAAGCCTATTGGTTCCAGATGGGATCCTTGAGCTTGGCCACGAAGGCGGCGTGCGCGGCGAGCGAGTCATCATCCAAGATGATCGGCCGGGGTGTGCGGGGGCCTGTGCGTTCATACTGTGCGAAGGAGAGCACCTGCTCTGTCTCCAAGGTCAGCCCGCGCTGGCGGCCGCCGGTAAGCTCCACATAAACATCCGCGAGCAGTTTACAGTCCAGCAGCGCGTTATGCGTGGTGCGGGCGGAGAGGTCGATACCAAACCGGCGGCAGAGTGCGTCCAGGCTGTTGGGCATGCCGGGGAAGCGGGCTTTGGCCATCACGAGCGTATCGACCATGCGCGTGCGCTCGAGCTTAGGGCGGCCAATGCGGGTGAGTTCGAAATCAATGAAGGCGAAGTCGAACGGGGCGTTGTGCGCGACCAGGGGGGAGTCGCCGAAGAATACCAGCATCGCCTCGGCGACCTCAGCGAATTTCGGCTTTCCCTCGACATGGGCGTTGGTGATGCCGTGGACGCGCGTGCTCTCGGTGGGGATGTCGCGTTCAGGGTCCAACAGGGCGTGGAACTGCTCGCCGGTGGGTAGATCGTTGATAAGTTCGATGGCGGCGATTTCGATGACGCGGTCGCCGGTGAGCGGCTCGAAGCCGGTTGTCTCCGTGTCGAATAAAACGCTCCGGCTCATGTGCGCAATTCCTCTACAATACGGCAGATAGCCCGGATCGCCTCGAATTTTGAAAGTCCGGTGGGGATGATATGGTCGGCGCGGCGGCGCTTTTCAGCGTCGGGCGTCTGACGGGCGATGATGGATTCGATCTGCCCCAGTGGCAGGCCGCGTTTGAGTACGCGGGCGATCTGCACATCGCGCGGGCAGGAGACGGTGATGACACGGTGCACGCGGCGGTAGGCGCCGGCTTCGAACAGCAGGGGGATGTCCAGCAGCACGGCGCGGCGATGGGCGCGGAAGGCCGCGGTGCGGAATTTTGTTTCTTCCTGGTATACCAGCGGGTGCATGATGGCTTCCAGCCGGCGCATCGCCGCATTGTCGCCGAGCACAAGGGCGCGGAGCCGGCCGCGATCGAGGACGCCGTTGCGAACCGTACCTGGAAATGCACTGGCCAGCGCGGGGATGGCGCGGCCGCCAGGGGCCTGCAACTGGTGTACGGCGTCATCGGCGTTGAAGCAGGGGATGCCGTGGGTGGCGAACATTTTTGCCACAGTGGATTTGCCCATGCCGATACCGCCGGTGAGGCCGAGGACGATCATCCGCCGGAGACGATGCGGTAGAGTTCGTCATCAACCGCGGGGGTAACGCCGAACCAGGCTTTGAACCCCGGAACAGCCTGGTGCAGAAGCATGCCGAGGCCTTCGACGGCTGTAAGGCCAAGTGCGCGGGCGGCTTTGAGGAGCTCGGTTTCCAGTGGGGCGTAGATGATGTCCGCCACGGCGAGCGCTGGATTGGCGGCTTCGAGCGAGATATCCAGAGGTTCGTGGTGGACCATGCCGAGCGAGGTGGTGTTCACCAGCAAGGCGTAGTCACCCAATGCGGCGCTGCGATACTCCCAGGGCAGGACGTTTCCCGGCGGGAGTGCGGCGGCCAGGGCGGCCGCGTTGCGCTCCGTGCGGTTGCAGAAGGTGACCGGTGCGCCCTCGTCCTGCAAGGCGGCGGCAATGGCGCGGGCGGCGCCGCCCGCGCCCAGAATGAGCGCGGGGCCGGCGGCGGGGTTAACCCCATGGGCGCGCAGGTTGGCGAGGAAGCCGTAGCTGTCGGTATTGAAACCCTCGATGCCGGTGCTGGTGAACACAAGCGTGTTGACCGCGCCGATCCGCGCCGCGCCGGGGTCGATACGGTCGCACAGCGCCATGACGGAGATTTTGTGCGGAATGGTGACGTTGAGACCTGCGAATCCGGCTTTGGCCAGAGCGGGTATGACATGCGCCAGATCCGCCGGGCTGATGGGCAGGGGCAGATAGGCGCCGTCTATATCATGGCGGTTCAGCCAGACGCCGTGGAGCCTGGGGGAGCGGGAGTGGGCAACCGGCCAGCCGGTGACACCGGCGAGACGGGCGGAGCCTGAGAGGAGTCGCATGGCGTGACACCACCACGGCGCCATGCGCTTGCCAAGAGCAACAGCAGCGCAAGCGGCGTGGCATGGGCATATTGTGGTGCCCAAGGCAGCATTCCAGGGCCGAACCAGATAAGGAAGAGGACCACTGGCTCGAACGGGGCGAAGCCTGTGGCAAGGCGATCTTCGACGATCAGCGCGACTGCCAGGGCTGCCCCGAGCAGGTCGTAATCATGCAAATAGGGGCTGGCGAGCGCGGAGAGGATGAGCAGCGCCGGGACAGAGCGGGTTTGCGCGGCGGCGGCGATGGCGGCCAGGGTGGCTGCCCCCTGGATAAGTAGGGCCGGGTGCAGGCCGAGCGGGCGAGCCAGGGCGAAGACGCTGATCAGCCCGCCGGAGAACTCATGCGGCTGGCCGGTGAGCAGCACGTTGCTCATGGCCGGGCTGGTGAAGCGGATAAAACCGTCCCAGGCCGCGGGGCCGAAGGCGTAAAGCGAGGCGGCAGCGAGCAGGGTCGCGGCCAGGGCGGCGTAGGCGAAGGCGGCGGGGGCGCGGCGCAGCAGATAGAGCGGCAACACAAGGCCGAGCTGGGGCTTGACGGTGGCGAGGCCGATGAGGATGCCGCCCAGGCGCGGGCGGCTCTGAGAAAGCAACAGGCCGCCGCCGATGAGCGCCGTGAGCAGGGCGGCGTTCTGGTGCTCGAGCACGCTCTCCAGGCTGGCTGGGGCAAGCAGGACGGCGGCGGTGAACCACCAGGATTTTTTCGCGAGGCGCAGGGCCAAAGCCAGGAGGGCGAGCGAAAACGCATCGAACGCGAAAACGGCGCGCCAGGGCGAGAGCCAGTCAAACGCGGCGGCGAGCATCAGATATGTGGGGGGGTAGCTCCACAGGTGATAGGGCAGCTTGCCGTATATGCCTTCAAGAAAGCTCTGATAGGCGGTGTGGTCAAAAAGGATGGGGAGCTGGTGGTTGAGGGCAAGGAAGCCGCCGGCCCAGAAATCCAGACCATCGCGCAGGGCCTTGCCGGCGAGGCCGTGGCGCTGGCCCCAGAGGATGGCAAATGCCTCAAAACAGGAGGGGAGCGCGCAAAGCGCAACCACCAGGCCGAGTTTGAGGCGGGGCGATGTTTGACTATTCTGGTTCATTTGCGCAGTATTCCGTGCTTTCCTGTCTAGAAAGCACAATCATGATCGCCGCGCTAATGCCGAACTACAACCGTGCCGACATTGCCTTTGCTTATGGCGAGGGAGCTTGGCTGTTCGACGAGCGAGGCCGCAAATTTCTGGATTTCGGCGCGGGAATCGCCACCTCCTCGCTGGGGCACGGGCATCCGCATCTGGTGAACGCGATCGCCAGGCAGGCCGCGAAGGTGATCCATGTTTCCAACCTGTACCGTGTGCCGGGGGCGGAGTTGCTGGCGAACCGGCTGGTGGCGGCGAGTTTCGCCGATTCGGTGTTCTTCTGTAACTCCGGCGCCGAGGCCAACGAGGGGCTGGTAAAGGCCATGCGCAAAACCTGCGCCGATGCCGGGCAACCGGAACGCTACCGGGTGATCTGCTTTGAGGGCGCGTTCCACGGCCGCACGCTGGCGATGATCGCGGCGACCGGGAACGCGAAATATCTGGCCGGATTCGGGCCGCTGGTGGACGGGTTCGACCATGTCCCCTTCGGTGACATCGCGGCGGTGCGCGCGGCGATCGGCCCGCGGACGGCGGGGGTGCTGATCGAGCCAGTGCAGGGCGAGGGCGGCGTGCGGCCGGCTTCGGTGGAATTTTTGCGGGCGCTGCGCGCGCTGTGCGATGAGCATGGCATTTTGCTCGGGCTGGACGAGGTGCAGTGCGGCATGGGGCGGACGGGCAAACTCTTCGCGCATGAATGGGCCGGCATCGAGCCGGATGTGATGTCCACCGCCAAGGGCATCGGCGGCGGGTTCCCGATGGGTGCGGTGCTGGCGAAGGAGCGCGTCGCCCAGGTGCTGGTGCCGGGTAGCCACGGCACCACGTTTGGCGGCAGTCCTCTGGCGGCGGCGGCGGGCAATGCGGTGCTGGATGTGATTCTGGCGCCGGGGTTTCTGGAGGGGGTGGAGGCTGCGGGGCGGTATCTGGGTGAGGCGCTGAGCGGATTGTGCGCGCGCTTCCCCCGCGTGTTCGAGAATGTGCGCGGCATGGGACTGCTGCGCGGGCTGAAATGTGTGGTGCCCAATACCGAGGTGCAGGCGGCGGCGATGGAGGAGGGCCTGCTCACCGTGGCGGCCGGGGAGAATGTACTGCGGTTGATCCCCCCCTTGATTGTGGGAACAGCCGAATGCGATGAGGCGGTGGCGCTGCTGGAACGGGCGGCGCAACGGTGTTTGGCTGGTGTGGAGGTTGGCGCGAAATGAGTGCGCTCCTGGAGTTGAGGGCCAACGGCCCGCGGCATTTTCTGGACCTGAAGGATTTCTCCGGGGCGGAGCTGCGCGCTCTGCTGGACTCGGCGGTGCGCCTCAAAAACACGCGGCGCAACGGCAAGAAGCCGCTGGCTGGCAAGACGCTGGCGCTGATTTTCGAGAAACCCTCGACACGGACGCGGGTTTCCTTCGAGGTGGCGATGCGCGAGCTGGGCGGGGATGTGATCGTGTTGTCCTCGCGCGATATGCAGATCGGCCGGGGCGAGACAATTGCCGACACCGCGCATGTGCTCTCGCGCTATGTGGACGGGGTGATGCTGCGCACCGACCGCGCGGCTAAGCTGCATGAGTTTGCCCAGCATGCCAGCGTGCCCATCATCAACGGGCTGACCGAGCTTTCGCACCCTTGCCAGATCATGGCGGATATCATGACCTTCGAGGAGCATCGCGGGCCGATTGCCGGGCAGGTGGTGGCCTGGGTAGGCGATGGGAATAATGTCGCGGTTTCGATGATCGAGGCGGCGGCGCGCTTTGGCTTCACGCTGAGGCTGGCCTGCCCGGCGGGGTATTGGCCCAACCCTGACGTGCTGGATTGGGCGCGCGACGAGAAGGCGGATGTGCGCGTGAGCATCGACCCCGAAGACGCGGTGGAGGGGGCGGCCTGCGTGGTGACGGATACCTGGCTGAGCATGGCTGATTCCGAGGATGAGGCGGCGGCCCGCGCGGCGGCGTTCGCGCCGTATCAGGTAACGGCGGAGCTGATGGAACAGGCGGCGGGGGGGGCGATTTTCATGCATTGTCTGCCCGCTCACCGCGACGAGGAAGTGTCCGCGGCGGTGATCGACGGGCCATGGTCGGTGGTGTTTGACGAGGCGGAGAACCGGCTGCATGCGCAGAAGGCGATTTTGGCGTGGTGCATGGGGTAGAGTGCGATCGTTTGAGGTTCGCTCAACCGAGTGAGCCGAAAGCGTGAATCGCCCTCGATGAAATGGCTAGCCTGATCGCACTTAAAGCGATCAGGCGCTAGCGAGCCAAGGATTTGGGGGCAATCCCCTTGCAGGAGGGGCCGGAGCACCCAGTTCAAGGGGACACCATGAAAGGTGATCGTCATGAAACTGCTGAAGGTTGAGGATTTGAACGCCCTGCCGGGCAAATGGACGCTCGCCAAAGACGGCAAATCGATCCACCAGTCATTCAAGTTCAACTCATTCGCCGAGGCGTGGTCGTTCATGTCCCATGTCGCGCTGCTGGCGGAGAAGATGGATCATCATCCCGACTGGTCGAATTCATACAACAAGGTGGCGATCACGCTGACCACGCATGACGCTGGCGGGGTGACGCGCAAGGATCTGGCGCTGGCGCAGGCGATTACGGATTTTGTCTGGGTGCCCGGCTAGGCACCTGGAGGTCTGCGGGGCCGGGAGATCACGGTTTCCACTGCGGCATGGCCGGGTGGAGAAAAAATCTCTTGTGTCCGGGTTATGGTTTGAATACATGGGACGCGTTGTTCAAAGGGGTTTTTTCGGTGCTTCGGGCCGGGGAAATCCGCTGCAAAGGAGCTATTTATATGAGTAAAGTGATCGGTATCGACCTTGGTACCACCAATTCCTGCGTTGCGGTCATGGAAGGCAAGGATGTCCGCGTCATCGAAAATTCGGAAGGTGCGCGTACCACCCCCTCGATGGTGGCGTTCTCTGATTCGGGCGAGCGGCTGGTTGGTCAGTCGGCTAAGCGCCAGGCGGTCACCAACCCGTCCAACACGCTTTATGCGGTCAAGCGCCTGATCGGCCGCCGCTACGAAGACCCCACCGTGACCAAGGATAAGGGGCTGGTGCCGTATGGCATCGTGAAAGGCGACAATGGCGATGCCTGGGTTGAGGCCAAGGGCGAGAAATATTCCCCCTCGCAGGTCAGCTCTTATATTCTGACGAAAATGAAGGAGACCGCCGAGGCGTATCTCGGCGAGACCGTGACGCAGGCGGTGATCACCGTTCCCGCGTATTTCAACGACGCGCAGCGCCAGGCGACCAAGGACGCCGGCAAAATTGCGGGGCTTGAAGTCCTGCGCATCATCAACGAGCCGACAGCCGCGGCCCTTGCCTATGGCATGGACAAGCGCAACGCCGGGACCATCGCGGTATACGACCTTGGTGGCGGCACGTTCGACGTTTCAGTGCTCGAACTTGGCGACGGCGTGTTCGAGGTGAAGTCCACCAATGGCGATACCTTCCTGGGCGGCGAGGATTTCGACCAGCGGGTCATTGATTATCTGGCCGAGGAGTTCAAGAAGGACCAGGGGATCGACCTGCGTAAGGACAAGCTGGCGCTGCAGCGGCTGAAGGAAGCGGCCGAGAAGGCGAAGATCGAGCTGTCGTCCTCGAAGGAGACCGAGATCAACCTGCCGTTCATCACCGCTGACGCCTCCGGGCCGAAGCATCTGGTGCTGAAGCTGACCCGCGCAAAGTTGGAATCCCTGGTTGAAGACCTGATCGAGCGGACGCTCGGGCCGTGCCGCGCCGCGCTGAAGGATGCCGGCGTGACTGCGGGCGAGATCAACGAGGTGATCCTGGTCGGCGGTATGACCCGCATGCCCAAGGTCATTGAGCTGGTGAAGAATTTCTTCGGCAAGGAACCGGCGCGCAATGTGAACCCTGATGAGGTCGTGGCCATCGGCGCGGCGATTCAGGGCGCGGTGTTGCGCGGCGATGTGAAGGACGTTTTGCTGCTCGATGTGACTCCGCTTTCGCTGGGAATCGAGACGCTGGGCGGCGTGTTCACCCGGCTGATCGACCGTAACACGACGATCCCGACCAAGAAGAGCCAGACCTTCTCGACAGCCGATGACGGGCAGACCGCTGTAACCATCAAGGTGTTCCAGGGTGAGCGCGAAATGGCCGCGGACAACAAGCTGCTTGGGAATTTTGACCTTACGGGCATTCCCTCGGCGCCGCGTGGCGTGCCGCAGATCGAGGTGACGTTCGATATCGACGCGAATGGCATTGTCTCGGTTCAGGCGAAGGATAAGGCGACCGGCAAGGAGACGCAGATCCGCATTCAGGCTTCTGGCGGTCTTTCGGATGCCGATATCGAGCGGATGGTGCGCGAGGCCGAGGAAAACGCGGCGGCTGACAAGGTGCGGCGCGAGGCGGTGGAAACCCGCAATCAGACGGAAGCCATGGTCAATCAGGTCGAGAAGACGCTGAAAGAAGCTGGCGACAAGGTTTCAGCTCAGGACAAGGGCGAGGCCGAGGCGGCCGTGGCGGCGGCGAAGTCGGCGCTCGAAGGCGGCGATGTGGAAGCGCTGAAGGCGGCGGGCGAGCGGCTCACGCAATCGGCGATGAAGCTTGGCGAGGCGATGTACAAGGCGACAGCCGAGGCGGACGCCGCGCAGGCGGCGCCGGGCGCGCAAGACGGGCCGGATGGCGAGAAGATCGTGGATGCGGATTTCGAGGAAGTTGACGACAAGAAGAAGTCCTGACCGCGCCGCGCCGTTAAAAGTTGAATGGATCCCGGGGCGCCGCCCCGGGATTTTTCAGTTATATAGAGTCGAGACAAGGAAAACCCTGCCGTTATGGCCAAACAGGATTATTACGCCACGCTCGGCGTGGAACGCGGCGCCAGCGCCGATGAGATGAAAAAGGCCTATCGCCGCCTGGCGATGCAGTATCATCCCGACCGTAATCCCGGCGATGCCAAGGCGGAGGCGAAGTTCAAGGAGCTGAACGAAGCCTACGACGTGCTGAAGGACGACCAGAAGCGTTCCGCCTATGATCGTTACGGCCATGCGGCGTTTGAGAATGGCGGCATGGGCAATGGCGGCGGCGGTTTTGGCTTCGAGGGCGGGCTCGGCGATATTTTCGAGCAGATGTTCGGTGGCGGCCGCCGTGGCGGCGGCGGGCAGCAGCAGACCGGGGCGGATATAAAAACCCAGGTCGAGATTGACATGGTGGAAGCCTTCACCGGCGTTAAGACCAATGTGCGTGTCCCTACGCGGATGACCTGCGATGCCTGTAGCGGCAGCGGCTCGGCGGATAAAAATGCCAGTGCTGAGACCTGCGGCACATGCGGCGGCGCCGGAAGGGTGCGCGCGCAGCAGGGATTTTTTCTGGTGGAACGCACCTGCCCAACCTGTGGCGGCTCGGGGCGCATGGTACGCAATCCGTGCCGGGTGTGCGCGGGCGTTGGCACCGTGCCGCGTGAGAAGACACTCTCGGTGCAGATTCCAGCCGGCGTTGAGGATGGCACGCGCATCCGGCTTTCTGGCGAGGGCGAAGCTGGCGGGCGCGGCGCGGCACCGGGCGATTTATATGTGCATATCACCGTGCGCCCGCATGCGATCTTCCAGCGCGATGGGGCGAATATTTTCTGCCGCGTGCCGCTGCGCATGACGCAGGCGGCGCTGGGCGGCGAGGTTGAGGTGCCGGCGATTGACGGCACGGCGGCGAAGGTGAAGATCCCGCCCGGCACGCAAACCGGGGACCAGTTCCGGCTGCGGGGCAAGGGGTTTTCGGTGCTGCGCAGCACGCAGCGAGGCGATATGTATATCCAGGTTGCGGTGGAGACGCCGCAGAAGCTGACACGCCGCCAGCGCGAGTTGCTGGAGGAGTTCGAGGCCGAATCCAAGAGCTATGGCGCGGGCAGCCCGGAGCATGAGGGCTTCTTTGCTAAGGTTAAAGATTTCTTTGAGGGGCGGGGTTAGCCGCCAGCCCGCTTTTTTGCCGTAATCGGGGGGTAGGTTTCGCTTCGATACGAACTGTAAGCTGCCCGGTAACCGCATTGCGGGACGCCTCCCGGGCATTTACATAAACCTTTGAAACCGAACGGCACTTTGCGCAGGAGTTGAGGATGTCACTCAAAAGAAAACTGGCCAATTTCGGACTGGCGCTGTTGCCGCTTGCAGCCCTGGGGGCCTGCAGCGTGGCGCCGCCGACCGGGCCTTCAGTGGTTGCTATGCCGGGGCCGGGAAAAACCTTCCAGCAATTCCAGCAGGATGATTATAACTGCCGTGGCTATGCACAATCGCGCATGGGCAACCCGGGGCAGGATGCCGCCAATGCGCAAAACAACGCCACGACGACAGCCGTGGCGGGAACGTTGATCGGCGCCGCCGCGGGTGCCGCTCTGGGCTCTCTGGGGGGAAATGTCGGGGCGGGTGCCGCGCTGGGCGCCGGAGCCGGCTTGCTGGGCGGAGCTTCAGTTGCGGGAAATAACACTCAGGCTGCTGCGGATTCCCTCCAACGCCGCTATGACATCGCTTATGCCCAATGCATGGTCGGAAATGGCGAAACGATTCAAGGTGGCCCTGCGCCTTCTCCCTATGGTTATGCTGCGCCGCCCCCGCCTCCGGGCTACTATCAGGGACCTGGCCCTTACTGAGCCAAGCTGCGATATTAACCTGATTGAACTAGCGGCGGGCGCCCCTCTCGCCGCACCCATGCGCAAACAGCGCTGGCGCCCTTGGTACTGGGCGGCGGCGGCTTTGTTGCATGTACTGGTCGTCGGGTTTTTCCTGCTGTTCGCGTGGCGGCATCAACCAGTGGAAGATAGCCAAAGCCCGCCAGGCATCTCCGTGGTGTTTGATAACGGCGGCGCGGCGCAGACCACGGCGCCGCCCGCCCCGGCACATGGGCCAACCAGTGTGGCGCAGGCACCGCCGCCTGCCGCCCCGCCGC